>NZ_CAKKTM010000165.1 GCF_920888515.1 Protofrankia sp. CiP1_Cm_nod1
GCTCCGCTGCCACCGGCGGTTCCGCCGCGGCTGGCGGGGCCGGCGGCTCCACCAGCGCCGGCGGGGCCGGCGGGGCCGGTGCTGGTGGAGCCGCCGGGGGGGCTGGGCTGAACCGGCTCAGGTCGGCGCCGTTGTGGATCGTGTGGACCTTGTCGGCGGGGATGCCGCGCCCGACGATGTCGTCCCGGAAGCCGTCGGTCACGGTGACGACGGCGTCGGCGGCCCGGTAGGCGGCCATCTCCAGCCGTTCGAGCGCGGCTATGACCCGACGGTCGCGCAGTACGCCGAGCTGCACGAAGATCGCCGGCCACAGGTCGCGGACCTCGACCACCAGGCGCGCGCGCCGCAGCCGGGCCAGCAGCCACGCCGAGCCGAGTGGGAAGAAGGTCGGGGACGAGACGACCACCACGTCGGCCGCTCCCGCCGCCCGCCCGCCGAGCAGCACGCTGGTCACGGTGAACGACAGGTGCGACAGGGTCCGGCGGACGATCCCCTCGTTCGGGGTGGCGTACAGCCAGGTCCGTATCACCCGGTAGCCGTCGCGTCGCTCGATCCGCTGCCACGCGCCGCGGTACTCCGGCGGCACGACGCCGGTGGGGTGGTTGGGCATCCCGGTCAGGACCGTGACGTCGAGGCCGTCCGCCGCCCAGGCCCGGGCTGTCTCGGCGAGACGTGCCTGCGGGGCGCCCACCTCGGGCGGGAAGTAGTGGGTGATCAGGAGCACCCGCAGCGGCCGCCGGCCGGCCGTCCCGGCCGCTCCCGGCGGTTCCGCTGGTCCCGCTGCTCCTGCCGGTCCTGCCGGTCCCGCCGGTCCCGCCGGTCCTGCTGATCCGGTCACCGCAGCCACCTCGGCGCTGCGCACGCGATGCGGGCGAAGTTCACGGTTGGCTCCCGGGTGCGAGTGAGTACGAGATAGCGGGGAAAACGTGCAGTCAGCGTGACAGAGCTTATCGTAGTCGAACGGATACGATCCGTATGTACACGTCCGGTGTGGCGCCGATATGGTCACCTGAAGTAATCACATCTGGTGGTCTGCTGGATCCCGTAGGCAGCAGCTCCGGATCCCGTAGGCAGTGGCTCCCGTGGGTAAAGGGACCTGCGGGCAACGGCGCCGGCCAGCGTTGGATGCGGTGGTCACAGCCGGGCCAGTGGTCGGGCCGGCGGTAGGGCCACCAGCCGGGCTGGCGGCCGGTCTGACGCTTCGAGCAGGGAGTCCCCTCGTGCATGTCCTCTTCGTCGCCGGTGCCCGGCCCAACTTCATGAAGGTCGCGCCGGTCCTGGCCGCGGCCGTGGCGCGTGGCGCCGTCACCACGCTCGTGCACACCGGCCAGCACTACGACGCCGCGATGAGCGGGGTGTTCTTCGACGAGCTCGGCCTGCGGGCCCCCGACCACTTCCTCGCCGCCGGCTCGGGCAGCCACGCCGGCCAGACCGCCGGGGTCATGACGGCCTTCGAGCCGCTGCTCGCCGCCGTCCGCCCGGACGTCGTCGTGGTGGTCGGCGACGTCAACTCCACGCTCGCCTGCGCGCTGGTCACGGCCAAGTCCGGCATCCCGCTGGCGCACGTCGAGGCCGGGCTGCGCAGCCGGGACTGGTCCATGCCCGAGGAGGTCAACCGGGTGGTGGCCGACCGGGTCTCCGACCTGCTGTTCGCCACCTCGCCGGACGCCGCCGGCAACCTCCGCCAGGAGGGCTACCGGCCCGACCAGGTGCATCTCGTCGGCAACGTCATGGTCGACACCCTGTTGGCGAACATCGAGCGCGCGCGGGCCCGGCCGGTCCTGTCCCGGCTCGGGCTGCGCGCCGGCGGGTACGGGCTGGTGACCCTGCACCGCCCGTCCAACGTCGACGACCCGGACGTCCTGTCGGGGCTGCTCGAGGCGCTCGGGAAAGTCGCCGAGCGGTGCCCCCTGGTGTTCCCCCTGCACCCCCGGACCAGGGCTCGGGTCGAGGGGCGGCTGCCGGCGGGGGTGGCCACGCTCCCGCCCGCCGGTTATCTCGACTTCCTCGCCCTGCAGGCCGGCGCCCGGGTCGTCCTGACGGACTCGGGCGGGGTCCAGGAGGAGACGACGGTCCTGGGCGTCCCATGCCTGACATTGCGTGACAATACAGAACGTGAAGTTACTGTTACCGAAGGTACCAATCAGGTCATCGGTACCGATCCCGAACGGATCGTGGCGGTGGCGGCCGAGGTGCTCGCCTACCCGCCGCGGCCACGGCGGCCCGCGCTGTGGGACGGCCGCGCCGGCGAGCGGATCGCCGAGATCCTGCTCGCGGGCGACTACGGCGGCCGCGGCCGCCGGCCGACCGACATCGCCGCTCGGGCCGTCGCTCCCGCGGGCGTTGCTCCCGCGGCCGTCGCTCCCGCGGGAGCGGCCCCGCGCGGCGCCACCGCCCAGGGTGGGTGAACGTACCGCGTACCGCGTACCGCGTATCACGCGGACCACGCTGTGACCTCTCCGGCAGACCACACCGTGGGCGCCGCTGGCCGACCGGGTCCGACGGCCGTTGAAATAGCTGTGAAATGCCTGGTGGGAGGCTGAATAGCCCCGTTCCGGAAACGGCAGTTCGTCCATACCGGGCGAGTCCGACGCGTTACTCTCGGACCGCCTGCCAAGAGCGCCCAAGTCCGGATTTCAGGGGAATCGATGCCTGTAGACATCAGTGGCCGTGCCAACCAGAATCCCGCCAGCGGACCATCGGCCCGATGGTGACGTTGCCCGTGCCCGAGCGGTGGATCCGCCGCCGGGCCCCGGACGGACGTGCCACGCCGGACCGGCTGTCCCGCCGGCCGGTCCGCCCGGTCGCGGATCCGGTCGGCCGCCTGCCCGGCCGTGTCACCGGCCCGGCGTGGCGGCAGCGGCCGTTCGTGCACGCCGCGCTGGCGCGTCCGGTCCGGCCGCGGGTCGTCGTGACGGTTCTGGCCGGCTGGACGGTGGCCTCGACATCGTTGACGTGTTGGACGGTTCTGCGCACAGGGGCCGGTTTGTGGCTGATAATCTCGGTATGTCCGCTGATACTGATCGTGATTGTGGCGGCCATGCTGTTGTTGCGCCGCTCGCGCGGGAATCGTGCCGGCGGGTTCGCGGGCACCGACGAACTGACCGGGCTCGCCAATCGACACGGGTTTCTCGGCCAGGCCGCGCGGTTGTTCGGGGATCATTCCGACGGCTGCCCGGTGCGCTGCCGGGACCCGGACCAGGGCCAGGGCCAGGACGTGGGGCCGGACCGGGGGCCGGAGGAGGCGGGGCGGCCCGCCCCCGCTTCCGGCGCGTTACTGCTGATCAACATTGACCGTTTCCGAGAGGTCAACAGCAGCCTCGGCCACGAACAGGGCGACCGGCTGCTGATCGAGGTGGGCCGGCGGGTCCGCCGGCTGGGACGCGCCGGCAACCTGGTGGCAAGGATCGGCGGGGACGAGTTCGCCCTGCTGCTGCGCGACGTGGGCGCCGAGCGGGCCCAGGCCGCGGCGGCCGGTGTCCGCGACGTCCTGCGGGAGCCGTGCACGCTCGCCGGCACGCCGGTACCGGTCGAGGCGAGCATCGGCATCGCGATCGCTCCCGATCACGGCCGGGACGTGCCCGAGCTCCTGCGCAACGCCACCTCCGCCCTGGGCGAGGCGAAGAAGTCGTCCGCGGGCCACCGGGTGTACGACCCGAGCTGCGCCCGGCCCGGTCCGGCCCGGCTGCGGCTGCGCGCCGAGCTGCGCACCGCCCTGCGCAACGGGGAGATCGAGCCGTACTACCAGCCCAAGGCCGACCTGCGCACCGGCCGTATCACCGGGATGGAGACGCTGGTGCGCTGGCGGCATCCCGTCGACGGGATCCGCACGCCCGACACCTTCCTCCCCGACATCCAGGCCGCCGGCCTGATGCCCGCCCTGACCAGGCAGATCCTCACCAGGGCGCTCGCGGACTGCGCACGCTGGCACGCCGCCGGCGCTCGGCTGTCGGTGTCGGTGAACGTGCCCGCGCCCGTGATCGTCGACCCCGGTTTCGTCCCCGGTGTGCACGAAGCCCTTGGCGCGGCGGGCGTCTCCCCGTCCGCGCTCTGCGTGGAGATCACCGAGGATTCCCTGATGACGCAGCGGGAGCGTGCGCAGCACACCCTCGTCCGGCTGCGCGCGCTCGGGGTGCGGGTCAGCCTCGACGACTACGGCAGTGGCTACTGCTCCCTGGCCTACCTGCGGGATCTGCCCGCGGACGAGCTCAAGCTCGACCGGGCCTTCCTGCGGGACGTCGAGCGCAGCCCCGCGGCCGGGGAGATCGTCCGGTCGACACTCGCGCTGGCGCACACCCTGCGCCTGCGGATGGTCGCCGAAGGCGTCGAGACGGCCAGGTCATGGGCGCTGCTGGCGGCCTGGGGATGCGACGAGGCGCAGGGCTACTTCATCTCGCCGCCCATGGCCGGCGAGCAGGTTCTCCCCTGGCTGCGGCAGTGGACCCAGCAGACCCGCCCACCCCAGCAGGCCCATCCGTCCCGGCCGGCGCCGGTATCGCCGTCCGCGCCACCATCATCGGTGCCGCTGGTGCCAGCGTCGCCGGTGGAGCCGGTGCCCTCGCAACCGCCGCTGTCGCGAGGGCTGCCGCCGTCGCAACCGCTGTCGTTGCCGCAGACACAACCATTACCGATGCCGTCGTCCAGAACACCAGTTATGTAACCACAAGTAACTATGCGGACGACGGTACCCGTGGGCGGGCGCCGGTCGCTAGGGAAGATCGCTGCCTGTTTGTCGTCGGGTAACGTTCACCGGCCGAAAAAGCGGCCTCAACGACCAGCAGGGCCGGATCAGGCTGGGTCCGGATCTGGCCTGATCCGAGCCACGCTCGGTGTGGACGGTTGCGGACGCCGTCTGCCGCGCTGTCCGCATCATCGGGCGATGCCGCTCGCGGCGCGGGCCAGCAGCTCCAGCGGCTGGGCCAGCGCCTCGCCGATCTGGTCGGCGCACACCCGGAACGTCTCGACCGGCGATCCGATCGGGTCGGGGATGTCGTCGTCAGCGGGAGCCGCGGGGCGGCGGAGGCCGCGGCGGGCCAACGCGCGGGAGATGAGGGCCTGGCCACACATCCGGATCGTCTCCGAGGCCGGGGGCAGTGGTCCACGGCCCACGGCAGCGGCTGGCGTGCCGTCGCTGGCCGAGTCGTGTGAGCGGACCGGCCCCCGGCCGGGGGGAGCGGCGGCCGCACGGGCCCCGCCCAGGTAGCGAGCCCCGCCCAGGCAGGCGGCGGTGTCCGGGCTGATGTCGGCGGGCGTGAGCCCGGCGGTCACCCGGGCGAACTCCCGCAGGGTGAAGGCACGGCTGACGGTCTTCGGCGCGGTCGTCACGGCGGCCGCGCGATGCCCGCGCTCCGCGCACAGCACCAGATCGGCGCTGTCGAGCAGCCCGGCGTGCAGGCGGCGGGTGGTGAAAGCACGCGGGTCGAGACCACGTCCGGCCAGGACGGACGCGGCGTGCGGGTGGATGGGCGTGCCGTCACGTGCGCTGGTACCGGCGCTGGTGACGGTCACCCCGGGTGCGGCGGCGGTACCCAGCGCCTCCTGTAACAGCGCGGCGGCGAGGTACTGGGCCATCGGCGATCGGCACAGGTTCCCCGTGCACACGATCAGGATGTGCCATGGCGCCGCGGGGCCGGCGGGCCCACCCGTGCCAGGCGTGCCGGGTGTGCCGGGCGTGTGGGCGGCTGTCATCGCGGCGCGGGGATTCTTGTGATCATTGTGGCTGTTGCCGTCCGGGGCTGTCACACCGCGGGGGTGGTGTTGTGCAGGGCTTCGCCGTGTCCGCTCATCTTCGGGTTCGTGGCCCGGTGCCGGCCGGGCGCGGCGGCACCGGGCCGGGGCTGTCGCCGCCTGCCGTCGAGGTAGCGGGGAAGCAGCAGATACATCCGGACGAGCAGGACGGCGGCGATGCCGGCGGCCACCCGCGCCGCCACGTCGGCACTGTAGATCACGATGCCGAGGCCGGCGGTCGCCGCGGTGACCGAGGAGACCACGAGCGTCGCGCGGGTGTGCGACCAGCCCGCGACGGTGAGCAACTGGTACACGTGGCCGCGGTGCGGCGCGTACCAGAGCTGGCCGGAGCGCACCCGCCGCAGCAGCGTGCAGGAGGTGTCCGCGAGGTAGACCAGCAGCGGGGCGACGACGGCGTCGGGCCGCACACCGTGCGCGACGGCCAGCAGCGCCAGCACGGCGATCAGCGCGCCGAGGGCGTAGCTGCCCACGTCACCGAGAAAGATCCTTGCCCGCGGGAAGTTGTAGGGGCCGAAGCCGAGCGCGGCCCCGGCCGCCATGGCTCCGCCGTAAGTGAGGAAGTCCAGGCCGCTGCGGTGCCCGATGACAGCGAAGGCCACGCCGGTCAGCAGGGTCTGGGCCGACGAGATGCCGTTGATCCCGTCCATGAAGTTGAAGGCGTTGGTGAAGCCGGCGATCCACACCAGCGCCGCGCAGGCGGCCAGCGGGATGATGGCGACCGGCAGGTCGGGCGGTGCCACGGCGACCCAGGCGATGATCGTCAGTGCTGCCGCGACCATCTGCAGGCCGAGCCGGCGGAGCGCGGCCACGCCGTGGGTGTCCTCGGCGAGGCCGAGCAGGCCGAACAGCGATGCGGCCACCACCACGGTGAACAGCTCGGCGGGGGCGTCCACGGCCGGGTCGACGATGGGTACCAGCATGCCGGCGAACAGGCCGAGAGCGATGGCCACCCCGCCGCCCCGGCAGGTGGGCACCAGGTGTGACGATCGTTCGGTCACGGTGTCCATGACGGCCAGATGTCGCATGCCCGCGATCACGGCCGGCGTCGTGACCGCGGTGATCAGAAGTGCGATGACTGCCGAAAGCACCACGTCGTCCACCGCCTTGGGATGGTCCGGGAGGGTTCTTCGCCGCCGCCGGCACGGAGCGGTCATGGCCGTGCCGCTGGTGGCCGGTGGGATCCGGCTCCGGTCGAAGATCGAAAGATGGCTACATTAAGTAGTAGAGACACTACTACTAGTGTGGATAGGCGTTCGTCGTGTCGCGTCCGACATCGCCGCCGGTGTCGTGTCGTGTCGTGTCGCCGCTGGTGTCGTGTCGCCGTCCACGGGGTTCGGGCCGGATGCCCGCCGGGCGTCACCTGGTGTCGATCTTCGGCTTGTGGTGCGACACGGGCCATGCTTCCGCTTTGGCGGCGGTTCGGTATGTCACGCTATGCTTATGACTAATTACGGAAAGCTCGTCGTGGTAGGTCAGGGCTACGTGGGTCTGCCCCTGGCGATGCGGGCCGTCGAGGCCGGCTGGTCCGTGGTCGGGATCGAGGTGGACGAGGGGCGGGTCAAACGGCTGAGCAACGGTGAGTCCTACGTGGAGGACATCCCGAGCCTGGTCGTCGCCGAGGCCATCGACAGCGGCCGCTACCGGGCGTCATCGAGCTATCAGGACGCGTCCGAGTTCGACGTCGCGGTGGTGACCGTCCCGACCCCGCTGCGTGAAGGCATCCCGGACCTTTCCTACATCGAGAGCTCCGGGCGCAGCCTCGGGCCGTTACTGCGGCGGGGAGCCACCGTGATCCTGGAGTCCACGACCTACCCCGGCACCACCGACGAACTGTTCGGGCCGCTGCTGGAGGAGGCCTCGGGGCTCGCCGCCGGGGAGTCGTTCTTCCTCGGCTACTCGCCCGAGCGGATCGACCCCGGCAACCCGAGCTGGAACCTGGTCAACACCCCGAAGGTGGTCTCCGGCGTCGACGAGCGGTCCCTGCGGGCCGTGCGGGCGTTCTACGACTCGATCGTCGAGACGACCGTGCCGGTGGCCTCGGTCCGCACCGCCGAGCTGACCAAGCTGCTGGAGAACACCTTCCGCCACGTCAACATCGCCCTGGTGAACGAGCTGGCGATGTTCGCCCACGAGCTCGGGGTCGACGTGTGGGAGGCGATCGAGGCGGCGTCCACCAAGCCGTTCGGCTTCCTGCGCTTCACCCCCGGCCCCGGGGTCGGCGGGCACTGCCTGCCCATCGACCCCTCCTACCTGTCGTGGCGGGTACGGCGCAGCCTCGGGCGCAGCTTCCGTTTCGTCGAGCTCGCCAACGACGTCAACGACCACATGCCCGACCATGTCGTGCGCCGGGTCCTGGAGATGCTCAACCGCCGGCGCAGCGCGGTCAACGGCAGCCGCATCCTGCTGCTCGGGCTGGCCTACAAGAAGAACACCGGTGACGCCCGGGAGTCCTCGGCGGTGCGGGTCGCCACGCTGCTCGCCGGGCTCGGCGCGCACGTGCGGGCCGCGGACCCGCACGTCGACGCCTCCTGCCTGCCGTCGGGTGTCGCCCTGGTCGAGGCGGACGCCGAGGAGGTCGCCGCCGCCGACCTCGTGGTCGTCCTGGTCGACCACGACGCGTTCTCCCGGGAGTTGGTGGCCCGCCGCGCCCGCGCCGTCCTCGACACCCGCTGCTGGCTGCCCACCCAGCGCTCCGGCCACCACGACGCCGCGCCACCCGCCACCGCCGAGATCGAACTCCTCTGACCCAACCCGACGACGGCCAGCCCGCCAACGGACAGCCACCAAATCCGGGTGGTGTCCGGCAGCCCTCCGGACACCACCCGGCCACCGATCCACCTGACTGGAGCCTTGCAAACACAATCAAATAATATGATTATTATGCTTTTAGCGGAGCGGTCAACGATGGTTTGTGGGAGTGCGCTTCTATCGCTTGTATATATCGTGTGTCCCGATCCGTAGCCAGATTACGTGAGCATGCCCAGGCCGCACAGGTAGCCCATAGCGCCACAGGGCGCGGCCGTTACGTGCCCACGTCATCTCGTTGACACCCGGGAGAGACTGGTAGCTCTTTACGCGTAGTGAGGGATGGAACCGCCCAGCAACCAGCCCTTCGTGGAACAGCACCACCGCACGTCGGAACGCAGCCTGATCCGCAGCGCTGAGTCGGTGGAACTCGGCGAGAAACCGGCTCTCCGGCTGGAAGGTGGGCATGTTGAGCACGGTAACTGCTCCGTGCCGCTGAACATTTTCCGGGGTTAGCTGGCTTGCGGGTGCTCGACAAACTCGCTCAACAGATCGTCGAACGCCTGGAAGCTCATACAGACGATGGCGTCGTCTGTCGTCTCGTCAGCCTCCGCAACAGCAGCGACTACGTCCGGTGGAGCTTCGTCCACAACTTCGTGCGGCTCTGGGACGACCACACCATAGATCTCCACACATGCACTCTACCCCGATGTAGACGTGCACGGAGCCGTAGGTGGGAGTCGGTGAGTGCCTTGCGGGCCGCGTGCCCCATTGTGGATGACTATACGTTTTGCCTCCGGTGACGCCGAACCCTCGCGGACGAGTGCGTCCTGGAGCTCCCGCAGGATGTGTGGCGACCACAGCGGACGGTAGAGGTTGGTGATCGCGAGGCGTAACAGGCTGTCGCGCAGGTGCATGGGGAACAGGACGCACGTGTCGAGCAGCGCGGCGAAGGTCATGGCGCTTCCGTGCGACGATAGGGCCTGTCGGTCGCGCGGTAGCCGTCGAACTCCTCGGAGAGGGCTACCAGTTCGTCCATGGCAGCCTCGCGTGCGGTTCGTCGCCGTTCCTGGTGGGACGGCACCGCGGATGTTGATGTGGGCGGAAGGTATCCGCGGGCTGCCGTCCCGGCTCTGGTCGCACACTGGCACGTGGTTGCTCCGGGTCGCCGTATGGCCCATTCCGATCTGTCCTGATCGCCCCGGTTAGAACTGTCGGACCCCCGCGATACAACAGCGGGCAGACCGGGCTGATCGGCAGCGACCGGTCGGTGATGGCCGGTCGAGCGACGGAGGTCGATGAGCGGTGGCGACGGGTCACGAGGAACGGCGCAGCACAGGGCGGGTCGGGGCGCCCGTCCCGCCCCGGGCGCTGGCGAAGGTGCCTTTCGTCGAGCTGACCGACGGGCGGCTGCAGGGGGTCGTGTCGAGCGGCTCGGACATCGAGCGGGTGTACGTCTCGTCGATCGCCGCCGGGACGCACGCGTACTACTGCAGCACGAACAACAACCGGCCCTGCGGCGGGCTCAACACCTGGGCGATGTGCAAGCACCTCCAGACGCTCGTCGACGCGGCGGTGCTCCAGTACGGGGCAGGCCGGGTCGCGCGCTACCTGCGCGCCGACGTCGGCGACGGCGCGGCGTCGGCCGCCGACCTGATCGCCGGCCTGAGCGGGCAGCAGGAGAAGCAGCCCGCGGCGACCGTCTTCAGCGGCTTCCTACGACATCTCGGCTACCTGGAGCGGCCCGACGTCGCCGGGCCCGTTCCCGAGCTCGACTGGTTCCCGGCGGAACGGGCGGTGCTGTAGATGCGCGCGACGCAGCTGGGTGCGCTGACCGGGTCCGCGCCCGCGGGCGTCGAAGCGGCCCTCACGGTGGTGGACGGGTTCGACGACGCCCTGGCCGACGGCCTCGGCCGGCTGGGCCCGTCGGCCGTCGACGCGCTCGAGGCCCTGGCGGGCGCGGTGGCGGCGACCCCGCTCGGCCCGCGGGCCGCGGAGGCCGTGGAGAAGATCGTTGTCGGCTCGGCCGGCGACGACGCGCTGGTGGCGTTGGCCGGCGCCCGTGCCGCCCTCCTCGGCGCCGCGCACGACGCGCTGCTCACGGGCTTCGACGCGGCGCTCGGTCGAGACCGGCTGACCTGGGATGCCGGGCCGGAGGGGAACGGGCCGCCGGCGGCCGGCGCGTCCGGGCCGGCGGGCAACGGTGCGCTTGCCGGCTGCCGGTCGTGGCTGCGCGAGCTGGCGATCACCGGCTGGCGCGGCGTCGACGACGAGCTGGTCTCGTCGAGTTCCCGGGCGCGCGAGGCCGCGTGGACCGAGGCGGGCCTGCGCCGGCTGGCGGTGCTCGTCGACGGCCTGGCCACCGAGCTGCGGGCCTCCTGCCCGGTGGGGGCCGCGGCGCGGCTCCCGGTCCGGCGCTGGGGCGACCTGTGGACGCGCGCCCAACTGCTCGCCTGGCGAGGCGGCTGGACACCGGACGCGGACACGGCGGAGCGGGTGTCCGGTCGGCTGCTCGTGCTCGGCGCCGAGATCGCCGAGCACGACACCGCTGTCCGGGTCCAGGTGCACGGGATCCTCGAGGCCACCGGCGGCGCGGACGCGCCGCCGCGGCTGGTGCGTGCCGGGGTGAGCGCCGCGAAGGTGGACACGATCGTCGGGCCTGCGCTGTGGCACCTGCTGAGCGCCTACCCGGTCCTGCTGGGCGCGCTCGCCGAGCACCGCGCGGTCGAGATCGTCGAGATGGCGCTGCTCGAGGGCGGCGATCTGCTGTGGCGGGAGGACGCGGCGCGGCTCGCCGACGCGGCGGATCCGTTCGTGACCGCCCGGGTCCTGCTCGCGGGGGCGGTCGCGCCGGCCGCGGTGCCGCTGGACCGCCACCCCGTCCGGATCGCCGAGCCGGTGCTCGTGGAGGACTACGCGGCCGCGTTCGACGCCGAGCGGCGGACGGTCACGCTCGACCTGGACGGGGCCGTACTCGACGTCGACGTCAGCCCGGTCGCCGCGAACCCGGCGGCGAGCCACGGCCCGCTCACTCCCGAGCTGCTGGCCGTCTCGTCCGCCTGCCTCGGGCTGCTGCGCTGGGACGGCGGCGCCTGGCGGCTGCGCCCGCTCGCGGCCCAGGCCGTGGTCAGGCGTAAGCCGACGGCGGCGCACGCCGGTGACTGGGCCCTCGGGGTCACCGATCCGAAGATCGCGAAGGCGCACGCCAGGAACGGCGACACGGTGGCCGTCCTGCGTGAACGCGCCGGAAGGCTGCTGCGCAAGTGACCACATCCACGAACGTGACCCGGCAGGTCCGGCAGACCCGGCAGACCCTGGCGGGAGAGGCCGGCTCGTTCGACACGGTCGCCGAGAACCGGCGCCAGGTCCTGTACTGGCGGCTGCTTTCCCGGATCTTCGCCGTGGACGAGCAGCTCGCGCTGGAGTCGGCGAGCCTGGCGATCGTCGACGATCTCGACCTGCCGGCCGTTCTCCTGGACCCGGCCGTCTCCGTCGACACCGTCGTGCAGCGCTTCCCCACGCTCGCCGCCGATCTGCTGGGCCTGCTGGGCCAGGGCAACGAGACCGCGAACAGCGAGACCGCGAACGACGAGGTCGTGGACGACTCGGACGGGGCTGGCGCGGAGGCCGGAGCGGGCACAGGGGTCGGAATGGACGAGGTGCGGCGCGCCGCGCTGGTCTCCAAGCTGCTGCTCAACGTGTTCGCGACCGGGGCGGGCAGCGTGTCGGCGACCCAGCTGTCCGGCTGGCAGTCCGACGCGGAGTGGCTGCGGCGGGCGCTCGGGCCGGGGGCCGGCGCGGGAACGGGCGCCGGCGACGGCTTCGAGCTGAACGGCACGCTCGCCGACGTCGAGGCCGATCTGGTGCGCCGCATGCGTCTGCGCGAGGTGCTGGCGAACAACGCGCTCGCCAGCCGGCTCACCCCGAGCATGTCGCTGGTCGAGCAGCTGCTGCGCGACAAGCACAACCTGTCCGGCGTCGCGCTCGCCAACGCGAAGGCGCTGATCCGCCGGTTCGTCGACGAGGTGGCCGAGGTGCTGCGCACCCAGGTGGAGAAGGCGAGCGTCGGGACGATCGACCGCTCCGTGCCGCCGAAGCGGGTGTTCCGCAACCTCGACATCGACCGCACGATCTGGAAGAACCTGCCCAACTGGAACGCCGAGGACCAGCGCCTCTACGTCGACCGGCTGTACTACCGGCAGACCGCGCGGCGCACCACGCCGGCCCGGCTGATCGTGGTCGTCGACCAGTCGGGCTCGATGGTCGACGCGATGGTGAACTGCACCATCCTGGCGTCGATCTTCGCCGGGCTGCCCAGGGTGGACGTCCACCTCGTCGCCTACGACACCCGCGCGCTCGATCTCACCCCCTGGGTGCACGACCCGTTCGAGGTCCTGCTGCGCACCCGCCTCGGCGGCGGCACCGACGGCACGGCCGCGATGACGCTCGCCCGTCCGAAGATCACCGATCCGCGCAACACGGTGCTGGTGTGGATCTCGGACTACTACGAGTCCCACGTCGAGCAGCTGTTCGCCTCGTTCGAGGCGATCCACCGCTCGGGCGCGAAGTTCATCCCGGTCGGGTCCGTGAACAGCTCCGGCCAGGCGAGCGTGAACCCCTGGTTCCGGCAGCGCTTCAAGGACCTGGGGACGCCGGTCATCTCCGGCCACATCCGCAAGCTCGTCGTCGAGCTGAAGAACTTCCTGACCTGAGGACGGCCGGCGCCGCCACCCCGTGCGCCGGCGTCTTCCCGACCCCTCTTCCCCCGCAAGCCGACACCGCAGGAGAACCTCGATGACCGAGATGCTGCGTGCCCCCGCCGAGGTCAAGTACGCCGACGAGCTGGACTGGCTGGAGTCCGTCGACGACGGGCCGAAGCCCTACTCGTGGCGGCTGAGCCCGCGCATGGTCCGGCTGTTCGTGCTCGGCTCCCAGAAGTCCGACAAGCTGGGCCGCCAGGTCGACCAGAAGTGGTTCGGCGACGCCAGCCTGGTCGAACGCGCCGTCGTCACCCTCGCCTCCGACCGCGGCCTGCTGCTCATCGGCGACCCGGGGACCGGCAAGAGCTGGCTCGCCGAACTGCTCGCCGCCGCCATCAGTCGCGACTCGACGCTGGTCGTGCAGGGCACCGCCGGTACCACCGAGGACCACATCAAGTACTCGTGGAACGTCTCGATGGTGATCGCCCAGGGGCAGTCCCGCGAGTCGATGATCCCGTCGCCGATCATGACGGCGATGGAGCGTGGCGTCATCGGCCGCTTCGAGGAGCTGACCCGCTCGACCAGCGACGTCCAGGACGCGCTGATCTCGATCCTCTCCGAGAAGTACGTGTCCATCCCCGAGCTGGACAACGACAACGTCGTGTTCGCCAGACCCGGCTTCTCGGTCATCGCGACGGCCAACAGCCGGGACCGGGGCGTCAACGACCTGAGCTCGGCGCTCAAGCGGCGCTTCAACTTCGTCCGGATCCCCGTGGTGACGAACAGACGCAGCGAGGCGGACATCGTCCGGTTCCGCACCGCCGAGCTGCTGCGCCGCCACCAGATCGAGCTCGACGTCCCGCCGACCCTGCTCGACATCCTGCTGCAGAGCTTCGCCGACCTGCGCACCGCTGCCGCGTCGGCGACCAGCGACGACGAGAAGCTCGAGTCGGCGCTGTCCACGGCCGAGCAGATCGGCGTCCTGGAGGACGCGATCCTGCACAGCCAGTTCTTCGGCGAGAAGCGGCTGCACGCCGGCACGCTGGCGAGCTCACTGGTCGGCTCCCTCGCCCGGCGCAGCCCCGAGGACCTCGCCATCCTCAACAGGTACCTGCACGGCGTGGTCGAGCCACGGGGCAGGAAGGACGGCGGCCTGTGGCCCGAGTTTCTCGAGGGCGGGCGCCAGGCGATCGCCGTCCTGTCCTGAGCATGGCGACGGAGAGGAGCCGGGACGCCATGAGCACCCTCGCCGACGACGGGCCGGCCGACGACGGACCGGCCGGCGTCGCGCTGGCCGGTGACGCGCTCGCGGGCGTGCCAGGTGGGCCCGCGGCGGACGGCACCGTGGCGGCGGGCCTGGAC
>NZ_CAKKTM010000166.1 GCF_920888515.1 Protofrankia sp. CiP1_Cm_nod1
AGGTGGGCCCGCGGCGGACGGCACCGTGGCGGCGGGCCTGGACGGGCCGTTCGGCCAGCTGCGGGCGCGGCTGGTGGACGCCGCGGCGGCCTTCGCCGCGGATTCGGCCGCGCTCGCCGAGATCCTGGCGGGCCTGGTCGACGATGTCGCCTGGGCGCTGGCCGAGCCGCTGGAGATCTTCCCGGTCTGTCACCACTCGCCGGCCTCCGCCCTGGCGATGGCCCGGCGGCTGCGGGAGAAACGGCCCAGGGCCATCTACCTGGAGCTCTGCGAGGACCTGCGGCCGATCCTCGGCGAGCTGCGCAACTGCCGGCTGCCGGTCGCCCCACAGGCCTTCGCCCACGAGCTCGAGGGTTTCCCCGCCGGGGTGGGGCCGCTGAGCGTGGTCGCCCCGATCACCGAGGCGTCGGCCGAGTACCAGGCGATCGCCTACGCGCTCGAGACGCCGGGCGTCGAGCTCGTGCTCGTCGACTGGTCGGCCGACCACCTCTTCCAGTGGGAGAACCGCCAGTCCCGGTGGGAGAACCGCCAGCGGCCGGACCTGCCGGGCCAGGCCGACGAACCTCCGGGCCCGGCGTCGGCGGTCCCGGGCGGGCCGGCCCAGGACGGCGGAGACCAGGACCGCGGAGACCAGGACGGCGAGGAGGCGGCGTTGCACGGCGACGCCGTCGGCCTCGAGATCGGCGACCTGCGGCCCCGGTTCGCCGAGCTCGAGGAGTTCCTGCTGCGCCACGGCCGAGTCCGGCACTGGTCCGAATGGTGGGACCAGTACGTCGAGCAGCCGCTCGCCGACGCCGACTACGGCACCTACCGGCAGGCCCTGGCGCTCATCGGCAGCCTGTTCCGCCGGCTCACCCCGGCCGGGGACGGCAGGCTCGCCCGCGACGAGGAACGCGAGCGCCACATGTGGACCCGGATCCGGGATCACCTCGCCGCCTCCGGCATCGACCGCGACGACTGCCTGTACGTCTGCGGCGCCTTCCACGCGGTCAGCCATGTCCCGGAATTCGGCACAGCCTCCTCACCACCCGGCTCCTCGTCAGCCGGCTCCTCGTCAGCCGGCTCCTCGTCAGCCGGCTCCTCGTCAGCCGGCTCCTCGTCAGCCGGCCCTGCCGAGCAGGGCCAGGCCGAGCGCGGCCAGGAGGCCGCCGCGGCACCAGTGGCGAGCTACGAGATCGGCCCGGTGACGCCGACCAGGTGGCTGTACGGGCTCATCCCGTCCAGCCACTCCGCGATCGAGGCCCAGTTCGGGCTGGCCGGCGGCTCGGTGTCGATCGCCGCGGCGACGTGGGCGAAGGCGCTGGCCCGCTCGGGTGTCGCGCCGTTCCGGCTCGCCGGCCAGCCCGGCGCCGCGAAGAAGGCCGGGCGGACGGCGAGGCCCCGCATCGCCCGCCCTGTCGCGGGCGATGCTGCCGTCCCGGCCGTGGGCGATGCCACCGGCGCAGGCGCGGGCAGCGGGCCCGGGACGGGCACCGAGCGGCTGTCCGGCTTCCTGGAGCGCCCGCCGGCGCTGGACGGGATCGACGAGGACGAGCTGCTCGGCTGGTGCGTCGACATCGTCCGGCTGGCCCGCCGCAACGGCTACCTCGCCAGCACGGCCGACGCCATCGCCGTGTTCGAGACGTCGATCCTGCTCGCAGGCCTGCGCAACCGAGCCCGCCCCACGCCGTACGACTTCCAGGACGCCGCCGTCACCTGCATCGAGAAGGACGTCGTGCCCGGCCGGCGCGACGTGCGCCGGCTGTGCGAGATCCTGCTCGGCGGTGACCGGGCCGGCCAGGTCGGCTACGACGCCCTCCCGCCGCTGGCCCGCGACGTCCACGACCGGCTGGCCCCGCTCGGGCTCGACCTGTCCAGGCGCACGGTGCAGCGCGCCCTGCTCGACCTGACCGCCACCCCTGAGCTCGCGCACTGCTCCCACCTGCTGTGGATGCTGCGCTACCTGCTGCCCGACGGCGCCGTGCGCCCGATCCTCGGCGTCCGCCGGCTGGGGGAGCGGTCAGCGCAGGAGAGCTGGGACCTGTCGATCGGGAAGCACCAGCGCGAGCTCATCGAGCTCGGCTACGAGGCGGTCACCGTCGAGCAGGCCCTGCAGCGGCGGCTGCGCCGTACCGCCTGGGATCCGGAGGCCACCGCGGCCGTCGCGCTCGCCGCCGTCGAGGACGCCGTCACGTTCCTCGGCAGCCGCCGGCTGGCCGACGAGCTCGGCGCCCGCGCCGTCGAGCTGCTCACCGGCGAGCGGACGGTGGACGACGCGCCGGAGGTGCTGCGCCGGATCCGGCGGCTGCTCGACTGCTACCGCGTCACCGAGCCGGCCCTGCCGGAGTGGTGCGAGCGGTTCGTCAAGGAGGGCTACGCGCACTACTGCACCCTGCTGCCGACGGCGTTCACGGCCGACGGCACCGGCGTGCGCCAGGTCGCCTCCATGCTCGGCTTCCTGCTGACGCTGGAGAACTTCGCGCTCGCGCTCGGCTGTGACCGGGCCCAGCTGGAGCTGGCCGTGCGCCAGTCCCACCCGCGGGAGCCCGAGCGGACGGCGCTGCTGTGGGCCACGCAGACCCGTCTCGGCCGGCTCACCCCGGCCGAGCTGCGGGCCCGCTGCGACGGCCTGCTCGCCAACCCGCTGGTCGTTGGCGCGTTCCCGCGCTACCTGGCCGGCTTCGTGCAGGCCCTGGAGCCGGTGCCGACGCTGGCACCGTTCGTCGTCGAGATCATGTCCAAGGCGTTCGCCCGCCTGCCGGACCGGGTCCTGCTCCCCTGGCTCCCGACGCTGATCAGGACGCTGCGCGACCACGCCGGTGAGCACATGCCCATGCTGCTGCGGGAGGCGGGCCGTACGTTCCCGGGAACCCTCCCCGCGCTGGACACATGGACCGCCCCCTGGTCGGCCCAGCCGCCGTCCCCGGCAACCGACGCCGCGACCGCCGAGGCGCGCCCCGCCGGGGCGCGGGCCGACGCGGTGGGGCGCGACGCGGTGGGGCCCGC
>NZ_CAKKTM010000167.1:0-5709 GCF_920888515.1 Protofrankia sp. CiP1_Cm_nod1
GTGGGGCGCGACGCGGTGGGGCCCGCGCGGCCGGCCGCCGGCCCGGTGCCGGACCTGCTCGCCGCCCACCCGGCCACCACCGACGCGGTGGCGGCGCTGCTCGGCGCGGAGCCGGTTCCACAGCGGTCACATCCATTTCCCACAGGTGCCGAGCCGATGCATGAACGGCCTGAGTAGATACCTGGATGCGCCGTAGGGTGATCGTATCGATGCTCCTGCGACCGTACCGAGGCACGGGTGGCCTCTGGGGCATGGGCTCCGGCTTGGAGGGGTGGTGGCGACGGCGCGTCGTGCTCGTGCGATCGCGGAGCGGGCGGAGCGGGAGTCCGCGGAGGCGATCCGCAGCGCGGTCGCCCGGTTGCCAGGTTCGTTGTCGGTGCGTGATGTCGCCGAGCTGCTTGGTATCTCCCACCAGCGGGTCGCGCAGGTGCGAGCGGAGCTTGCCCAGGGTAGTGATGGGCGGGTGTCGGCTGGCGGGTGAGCGGGGTGCTTCGGCGCCACGGGGCACGTCCGTGGTTGTCGCGCCTTCTTTGTCCTGATATGTGATTCTCTGCCCGGATAGGGCTGGGGTGGGTTGCTGTGGGGGCCGGGCTGGCCGATGGGAGCGCCGGGCTCTACGTGCGACCGTAACCAAAGGTGGTATGTCGATTCCTGTAGGTTAAGTTTGCTGGTGGACGTGGATGTGGGTTGGTGTGCCGCCGGTCCGTTCCGAGGCGAGGGACTCGAGGAAGCCGAGGTGGAGGCCCGGAGAGGTACTCGCCGAAGGCCACTCGGTCATTTGTGCTCGCGTGGCCGGAGGGCTGGAGGTGCGCTGGCCGGAGGGCATGCGGCTGTGGCCATCCCGTCCACCTGGAGATCGTGCTGGAGATCATGAAGGCCCGGAAGCCCGAAGAGGCTTGAACAGGGAAGCAGGGAGGGCGGTATGGGGGTCGTCGTCGCGACGGACGTGCGGCTGCGCCGGCCACCGGAGGGCGGCGTCGGGGTGGGCGGTCACGGCGGGGCGGGTGGTTCCGGCGGGGTGGATGGAGGCGCCGTGGGCGAGGCGGTGCGGCGGTCATGACAACCGATCTGTCCAGCGCCGCCCCCTCCGCCGGGGGTCCTGCCGCCGTCCTGGCCGGGGCGGGCCGGGCCGGCGATCCAGACCGGTCGGCGGCCGGGGCCGGGCGGGCCGGCGCATCCGGGCGGGCCGGCGTATCTGAGCGGGCCGGGGCATCCGAACGGGCTGGGGCATCCGACAGGCAGCCGCGGACGGTGATGTACCTGGTCGAGGAGATGAACCGGGGCGGGGCGCAGCGGCGCACCGTGGAGCTGATGCGCCGGCTCGACCCGAACGAGTTCCGGCTGGTGTTCTGCTCGCTCAGCGGCCGGCGGGGCGAGCTCGATGACGAGATCCGTTCGCTCGGGGGCGAGGTGTACTACCGCCGGCTCGGCCCGGCCTTCCCGCTCACCTTCTACCTGCTGCTGCGCCGCGTGCGCCCGCAGGTCGTCCACGCGTACGCGTCGGATGCCACCGGGCTCGTGTTCGGTATCGCCCGGGTGGCCGGTGTGCCGCGCCGGGTCGCGCATTTCCGGGTCAGGGCCGACGGGGCTGGTGGCATCATCGGCCGGCCCGGTGACAGAACCGGAAGATCCGCTGGCGGAACCGGGTGGGCCGCTGGCGGAACCGGCTGGTCGGGTGCCACCACCCGCCGGCGGAGGCGCAACGCTGGCGCGCTTCTGCGGCACGCGGCGGGACAGGCGGCGCTCGACGCGAACGCGACCGATCTGCTGGCCGTGTGCGAGGCGGTCATGCGCGAGCTGTGGCGCCCGGAGTGGCGGGTCGACCCCCGCTGCCGGGTGATCTACAACGGGCTGGAGGTCGAGCCGTTCGGTGTCGCCATCGCGGCCCGCCGGCGTGCGCTGGAGAGCGTTCCCGAAGGGGCACGCAGCCCGGTCATCATGATCCATATCGGCCGGCCGGGAGCGAACAAGAACCGGGCCCGCGCCATCGACGTACTCGTCGCGCTGTGCGCGCGGGGGGTGGACGCCCGCCTACAGATCGTCGGGCGTCAGGACCCGGCGGAGACCGCGGAGCTGCTCGCCAGGGCGTCCGCCGGGGGGGTGCGTGGCCGCGTCGAGCTGCTCGGCGAGCGGGACGACGTGCCCCGGCTGCTGGTCGCCGCGTCGCTGCTGCTGGTCACCTCGTATCTCGAGGGCCTGCCGAGCGTCGTGCTCGAGGCGTGCGCGGTCGCCACTCCGGTGCTGGCCACGGACCTGCCCGGGATCGCGGAGGTCGCCCGCCTGCTGCCCGGGATCACGATGTTGCCGCTGTCCGCCACGGACGAGATCTGGGCCGACACGGCCCGGGCGCTGACCGCTGTCCAGCCGCTGCTCGAGGACCGGCGGGCGGCGCTGCGGCGCTTCGTGCGCTCGCCGTTCACGCTTGAGAACTGGCAGCGGGAGCTGACGGCGGTCTGGTCGCGGCCGCCTGAGCCGAGGCTGCCCGAGCGGTTGCCTGAACGGCACCGGCAGGCGGGCGGGCGGCTGTGCCCCGGCGGGCCGTCCAGCCGCCGTGCGAGAAGAACTCCCCGTCCGCCCAGCGGGTGACGACGTCCTGATCGGGCTGGGCGAACCGTTCGGGCAGGGCATCCAACGGATGCCAGGCCAGCCGGCGCGGCCGGCGGGGGAGGCCGGTGGCGGCCGCGCCGTGGGCGCCGGTGACGCCGTATGTGCGGGTGACGTGGAAGAACAGCCCAAGCTGTTCCCGGTCGTCCGCCCAGTGATGCGCCACGTGTTCCAGCCGGACATCCTCGAGCGTTGTCAGCAGCGCCGCCTGTTCACGCGCCACGCGGACCGCGGCGTCGCCGGCGGCCTGCCCCTCGAGGTTTCCGGCCGGCAGCCGCCAGCATGCCGGCGACGTCTCGTCGCCGGTGGTGAGAAGAATTCTGTCCCCGGTGCGCACCAACAGGTGAACCCGCACCGGCAGCGCCGACCGGCTCATTGTGCGGTGCGCTTTTCGTGGGGCGTGTCCCGGCACGTCGTCATGGCCGTATCCCGTTTCTCCGGACACCGTCGGGCCCGCTCCTGGCAGGGTGGTGCCGGTGCTGGCGGCCGGTGCCCTGTACCGGCGCGGTAAAGGTGCGGCGGCGCAGGTCGCACGACCGGGGGCTGTCGTCGTAACCTGTGCCGCCGCACCCGTGGTGCGGTACCGGCGCTCCCCACCCCGGTGGGGTGAGTGGGGACGGAGGCGGGGATCGCCGGTACCAGTCCGACCTCGGTGGCCGGGGCACGGTCAGCCGGCCACCGAGGAGTTCGTGGTCCCCTCGGAAAGGTCCCCGGCGACGCGAAAAAGGGGCATTATCGCGCGCCGCCGGAGACCAACTCGGAGCATGGATGACAATCAACATCCAGCGTCTTTCCGCCTCTTTGGAAGGCCGGCCGTCCGCTGAACTGTCTCGGAGCTTAGGGTGCGTCCGGCGGGTGCGTCCACTCTCAATTTCACGGTATCCGTGCCGGTCGAACTCCGGCTGCCGGACGATCAGTGCCCGGGCGTATTAGCCCGCCGGGGCGACGGCCGTCCGATGGCTGGTCACGCTCGAATCCAGAGGGTATCCGAACTCCCGGCCGGTGGGAACTCCCGGCTGTATTGTGTCCCGCTCCTGAAAACCGCGCACATCGTTCTGGCGGGGCCGTAAGAGGCCGTTCGGCGAATTATCGGAACTCCCTGTCGGGCGGGGAGATACGGCCGGGGCGGTACTCGCCGGGCGGGACTTCCGGCTCCGGCGGAATACGGACGTAATTTTCACAACCGGGCGACGACGGACATCTGGCGGTATCTCAACGGACGGTGGGCGCGTGGTGTGGCGGACGGTCCCGCTGCCTGCCCGCTGCCTGGCTGCCCGGAGCGCCTTCGCCCGGGGCGTCACGTTGACCGGCCGCGCGGCGCCGATCGGCGCGGCCGGCGCCACCGCGGCCCCGCCGCTGCCGGGACCGGGTGCTTCCGGGACCCGCCCCAGGGCCCGGCCGGTGGAACGGCGGTGGCGGGAGGTGCTGTGAGGTGGCGTGAGGGAGGTGGGAGAACGGTGACGGACGGGAACGGCACGGTGTCTCTTCCGGCAGGGTAGCGCGATGTGGTGTCCGCCACGTAAGGGGCCGGGGAAGGGGATATTGCGGGGCGATGGGTGCCTGTGTGATTGGTGTTACAGCCGCGGGTACCGTCGAGGACAGGCGGCCTTCCGAAGGGTGCGGCCGTAGCGGCCATACAGTTCAGGCGGTCGATTGGATGCGGTGAGTCACGGCTGCCGCCGATGGGTCGCGCCATGTCCTCCGCGACCGTGCCGGTCGGGCCGGCTCGGTCGAGCCATACTCGATCGAGCTGTATTGGTCGGACCGTATTGGTCGGACCATATCGATCGAGCCGCGCCGGCCGGGCCGTATCGGGCGGGCGCTGTCGGTCGGGCCGTACCGGTCGGGATTGCGGCGGTTGACGGATCGTGTTGATCGCCGGGCGACCGCCCGACCGCCCGGCCGGCCGGGGTCAAAACATCCCGCAGCCTACCAGAATTGAAAAAAGAGTCGAGCCGGGTAGTTCTGGACACGGCGGGCACGGATCTGTGAGGATGCCGGCCGGTGACCCTCAAAGTCGTTTAGGCTCACTGCGACAACGGAATGTACCGACGATAGAGGAGTTCTCTGACGTGGTTACGCGAGTGGGTGTCAACGGCTTCGGCCGTATCGGCCGCAACTTCTGGCGGGCGCTTCAGGCTAGTAAGCGTAACGACATAGAGATCGTTGCAGTGAACGACCTTACCGACAACAGGACACTTGCGCATCTGCTCAAGTACGATACTACGCTGGGCACGCTGTCGGAGCCGGTGAGTCCCGCCGACGGCGGGATCAAGGTCGGCGACGGCTTCCTCAAGGTGGTCTCCGAGCGTGACCCGGCGGCCCTGCCCTGGGGGGACCTCGGGGTCGAGGTCGTCGTCGAGTCCACCGGCCGGTTCACCAAGGCCGAGGACGCCCGCAAGCACATCCAGGCGGGCGCGAAAAAGGTGATCATCTCCGCGCCGGCCAAGGGCGAGGACCTCACCGTCGTCATCGGCGTGAACGACGACATCTACGACCCGGCGCAGCACACGATCCTGTCGAACGCCTCCTGCACGACCAACTGCGTGGCGCCGCTGGCCAAGGTTCTCGAGGACACCTTCGGCATCGAGCGCGGCCTGATGACGACCGTGCACGCCTACACCAACGACCAGGTCATCCTCGACTTCCCGCACTCGGACCTGCGCCGCGCCCGCGCCGCCGCCCAGAACATCATCCCGACGACGACCGGCGCGGCCAAGGCGACGTCCCTGGTGCTGCCGCAGCTCAAGGGCAAGCTGGACGGGCTGGCCCTGCGCGTTCCCGTCCTCGACGGGTCGGTGACCGACCTGGTCGTCACGCTCAAGCGCGAAGTCACGATCGAGGAGGTCAACGCCGCCTACCGGGCCGCCGCCGAGGGCCCGCTCAAGGGCGTCCTCGTCTACACCGAGGATCCGATCGTCTCCTCCGACATCGTGGGGACGGCCGCCTCCTGCACCTTCGACTCGCTGCTCACCATGGCCAGCGGCAACCAGGTGAAGGTCATCGGCTGGTATGACAACGAGTGGGGCTACTCCAACCGCCTGGTGGACCTCACCGCCCTCGTCGGCGGACGCCTGTAGGAACATCGGGGCGGAGAACCCTGTC
>NZ_CAKKTM010000167.1:6265-13898 GCF_920888515.1 Protofrankia sp. CiP1_Cm_nod1
GGTGGGGAAAAACTGGCGGCTTCTGGTGTCTTCGGGCGATGCCACGACGATCATGGACGTGTCGTCCGAAGCCGGTTGGGACTTCGGAGTAATGGCGTGACGACCATTGACGATCTACAGGTCGCCGGGCGGCGGATCATCGTCCGCAGCGACCTGAACGTTCCGCTGGACCGTTCCGGCGACACACCCCGGATCACCGACGACGGGCGGGTCCGCGCCAGCGTGCCCACCATCCGGGCGTTGCTGGACCGGGGTGCCCGGGTGGTCGTCTCCTCCCATCTGGGACGGCCCAAGGGCACACCCGACCCGGCGTACTCGCTCGCCCCGGTCGCCGGCCGGCTCGCGCAGCTGCTCGGCCGGCCGGTCGCGTTCACCGGGGACGGCACCGGCGACATCGCCGGCACACACGCGCAGAAGATTGTCGCCGGGCTGGGCGACGGTGAGATCGCGCTCCTGGACAACCTCCGGTTCCACCCGGGGGAGACCAGCAAGGACGCGGCCGTGCGGGCCGCGTTCGCCGACCAGCTCGCCGGGCTGGCCGACTACTACGTCGGGGACGCCTTCGGCGCGGTCCACCGGGCGCACGCCAGCGTCGTGGACCTGCCCGAGCGGCTGCCGCACGCGGCCGGGCAGCTCGTGCTCAGGGAGCTTGAGGTGCTGCGCACCCTCGCCAGCGGCGCGGCCCGTCCCTACGTTGTCGTCCTCGGCGGGTCGAAGGTCAGCGACAAGCTCGGGGTGATCCGGGCGCTGCTGCCCAAGGTCGACGCCCTGCTCATCGGCGGCGGGATGTGCTTCACCTTCCTGGCCGCCCAGGGCCACGGCGTCGGCGGGTCACTGCTGGAAGCGGACCTGATCGACACCACGAAGGGCCTGCTCGCCGAAGGGGGGGACCGGATCGTGCTGCCCACCGACGTGGTGGTGGCCGACGAGCTCTCCGTCGACGCGCCCACCGCCGTGGTGGCGGCCGGGGCCATCCCGGCCGGCCGCAAGGGCCTCGACATCGGGCCGGCGTCGGTGGCTCTGTTCGCCGGTCGGCTGCGCGGCGCCCGCACCGTCTTCTGGAACGGCCCGATGGGCGTGTTCGAGCTCCCGCCGTTCGCGGCCGGAACCCGTGGGGTGGCCGAGACGATCGCCGGGCTCGACGGCCTGACCATCGTCGGCGGCGGTGACTCGGCCGCGGCCGTGCGCACCCTCGGTATCGACGAGGAGGCGTTCACCCACATCTCCACCGGTGGCGGCGCCAGCCTCGAATACCTGGAGGGCAAGACCCTGCCCGGACTCGCAGCATTGGACGTGTGATGGCAAGCGAGAAGAACGAGAAGAACGAGAAGAACGAGAAGAACGAGAAGAACGGGAAGAACGGGAAGAAGAAGCCCCGGGGGACGGGCCGGCGCATCCTGGTCGCGGGCAACTGGAAGATGAACCTCAACCATCTTGAGGCGATCGCGCTGGTCCAGAAGATCGCTTTCGACCTCAAGCCGGTCGAGCTCGACAACGCCGAGGTCGTCGTCCTGCCCCCGTTCACCGATCTGCGCAGCGTCCAGACCCTTGTCGACGGGGACAAGCTCGCGATCGGCTACGGCGCGCAGGACCTCTCCCCGCACGGCTCCGGCGCCCACACCGGGGATATCGGCGGGCCGCTGCTCGCCCGGCTGGGATGCGGCTATGCGGTGGTCGGCCACTCCGAGCGGCGCGCGGACCATCACGAGGACGACGCCCTGGTGGCGGCCAAGGCGCGGGCCGCCTACGCGCACGGGATCACCCCGATCCTGTGCGTGGGCGAGCCCGAGCCGGTGCGGGTGGCCGGCGACCACGTCCGCCATGTCCTCGCGCAGCTCGACGGCTCCCTGGCCGGGATCACCCTGGAGCAGGCGCGCACGCTGGTCGTCGCCTACGAGCCGGTGTGGGCGATCGGCACCGGGCGGACCGCGTCCGCCCATGACGCGCAGGAGATGTGCGCGGCGATCCGGGGGCGGCTCGCCGAGCGTTTCGACGCGGGAGTCGCCGCGGTCATCCGTATCCTCTACGGCGGTTCGGTGAAGGGCTCCAACGCGGCGGAGCTGTTCACCCAGCCCGACGTGGACGGCGGGCTGGTCGGCGGCGCGAGCCTGGACGCGGCGGACTTCGCGGCGATCGTCCGCAGCGCCCCGCCGAGCTGACGGCGGCTACGAACCGTCACCGGCGATGCCGGTGACTCCGGTGACTCGATCACGGGCTGTGCCGGCCGGCGCGGTCCGTGATCGCGACCGGTGCCGTGGGAACAGCCGACGGACACGGCCGGCCCGGGGTGTGCTTGGGTGGCTTGCGGTGGCGGGGTGCGGCCCCGCCGGGAAGGGGCTCGAACCCAAGTGGCCGCCAGGGGCATGCCGCGCTGTCGTGCGATCATCCGGGCCGGAACCGTCACGGTCGTCCTCGGCCTTCTTCTCGCCGCCTGTACGGGCGGGGGAGGAGGCCGGCAGGCCCCGTCCGACCCGTCGGGCCCGCCCGCGGCGATCAGCAGCCGGGTCATCGCCGCCTCGCCGCGCGACGGCGGGACGCTGCGGGTGCTCGCCACCGCCGACTGCGACTCCTGGGATCCCCAGCGCACCGCGTCCGTGCGCTGCTGGAACCAGCAGCGGTGGATCTCCCGGCAGCTGGTGACGTACGCGCCCAGCCCCGGCGCGCTCAGGCTGGCCGGTGACCTCGCCACCGAGGTGCCGGCCCCGAAGGACCTGCGCACCTGGACGTACACGCTGCGGGAGGGGCTGGCCTTCGAGGACGGCACCCCGATCACGTCCCGGGACGTCAAGTACGGGATCGAGCGGGCCTTCGCCCCGGAGCTGGCTGGGGGCTCCGGGGGCTCCGGGGGCGCGGGCTCCGGCGAGGTGGTGCGGCTTCTCCAGGACGAGAAGAACCCCTACCGGGGTCCCTACACCGACCCCACGCCCGACCGTCTCGGGCTGGCCGCGGTGACCACGCCGGACGACAGGACCATCACGTTCCGGCTCAACCGGCCGTTCGCGGACTGGAACCTGCTGATGGCCTCCCCGGTCTCCACACCGGTGCCGCGGGCGCACGACACCGGCGCCGGGTACGGATCCCGGCCGGTGGCGTCCGGGCCCTACAAGATCGAGAACTATCGTCCGGGGGAGTCCCTCACCCTCGTGCGCAACCCGGAGTGGGACAGGCAGACCGACCCGAACCGGCCCGCCCACCCCGACCGCGTCGTTGAACGCATGGGGCTCGCCGCGGCCGACATCGACAGCCGCATCCTGACCGACCAGGCCGACATCGCCGCCGACCAGAGCGGGGTGGGCGCCGAGGCCACCGCCCGGATCAGCGCGAACCCCGGCCTGCGCGCGGCCCGCACCACCAGCGAGGCCACCGGCGGGCTGCGCTACCTGGCCGTGGTCACCACGGTCGCGCCGTTGGACAAGCTCGCCTGCCGCAACGCCGTGGCCTGGGCGGTGGACAAGAGCGCACAGCAGACCGCACGGGGCGGCCCCCTCGTCGGGGGCGACATCGCGGCCACGATGCTCACCCCGCCGGTGCGCTCCTTCTCCTGGTTCGACCTCTTCCCGAGCCCCGGCGGCAGCGGGAACCCCGCAAGGGCGAGAACAGAACTGGGCGCCTGCGGCCGGCCGGACGGCTTCGAGACCACCCTGGTCACCCGGTCGGATCCGCTCTCCCTCGCCCAGGCCGAAGCCGTCCGCGCCTCACTCGCCCGGGCCGGCATCACGGTCACCGTCGTGAAGTTCGACGACGCCGGGTACGCCGCGGCGGTGGACAGCCCCGAGCACGTCCACACCATGAAGTACGGCCTCGTCCTGGCCGCCGGCGCGGCCACCCGGCCGACGCCGTACGCGTTCCTCGCCCCGCTCGCCGCCAGCGGCTCGATCCGGCCGCGGTACAGCACCAACATCGCCGAACTGGCTCTGCCCGCGGTCGACCAGGGTCTGGAGCAGGGCATCGGGGCCGCTGACAGCGAGGACACGGCGAGCCTGTGGACGCAGACGGACCGGGCGGTCGTGGGGTCCGCCGCCTACGTCCCGCTGCTCTACGACCGGGCGCTCAACATCTACAGCAGCCGGCTCACCAACATCCACTACTCGCCCGGGTTCATGATGACGGACTTCGCCTCGCTCGGTGTCGTACCGTAGGGCGTCATGGCGGCCCGTCGGAGGGCCACGGCTCGCACGGGCATGATCCGATGGTGGTGCGCCGCGCCGGCCGCGGGACCGCCGTGCGGTAGCTTGGCACGAATGCCGCCGGTCAGCCCCGCCGAAGGCAGTGCGATGATCGTTCGTTGCGCTGCCGGAGGTTGCTGAATCGGTATGGTCGAAGGCGATGCGATGATCATTTGTCGCGCTGCCGGGGGCCGTCGGGTGCGGGTATGGCCGGAGGGGGTGCGATCATGGTTGCTCGTGTCGGGCTTCCTGCCGCGTCGCGCGATGACACGGCCGGGCCGGGCGGTTTACATGATCACGGGATGACGGTGTGGGAGCGGGTCCGGAGATGACTGTTGGGCTGTCGATTGTCCTGATCATCACGAGTGTGCTTCTGCTGCTGCTCGTCCTGTTGCACCGGGCCAAGGGAGGCGGGCTGTCCAGCCTGTTCGGCGGCGGTGTCTCCTCCTCGCTCGGGGGCTCCTCGGTGGTGGAGAAGAACCTCGACCGACTGACGGTCATGATTGGGCTGATCTGGCTCACCTGCATCATCGGCCTCGGCCTCCTGCTCAAGGGGTGAGCGGCCGCTGGCGTACCCGGATCCCGGCCTGGCTGCTCTGCGTGGTCGTCCTTGCCACGCTCGCGGCCTGCGGAGGTGCTGGACAGCCGGCACCCATACCGGTGACTTCGGTTATACCCACGGTCACCACTGATCCAACGGACAAGCCGGGTGGGACGCTGCGCCTGGTCACCGGGAGGATGCCCAGCGGTGATCCGGGCTGGGCGACGGACGCCGGTTCGCGGATGCTGCTGCGGCTGGTCTCCCGTCAGCTCTACTCCTACCGGGCCAGCCCCGACCCGGTCTTCACCGCCGCGCCCCTGCCGGACCTGGCCGTCGGGCCGCCGGCGGTCAGCGCGGACGGGAAGACCTACACCGTCACCCTGCGCCCGGCCGCGCGCTGGGACACCCCCGGGATCAGACGGGTCACCGCGACCGATGTCGCCCGCGGCGTCAAACGGCTGTGCACGCCGCCGGACCCGTCGCCCATGCGCGGCTACTTCGCCGCGACGGTCGCCGGCTTCGCAGCCTACTGCGACGAGCTGATGAGAACCCCGCCCGAGGGGGTACGCGACTTCATCGAACGTCGCGGTATCGACGGCGTCCAGGTCGTCGGTGACGACTCGATCGAGTTCCACCTGCTCGCCCCGGCCGGGGACTTCACCGACGTGCTGGCCCTGCCCGCGGCTTCCCCGGTGCCGCTGGAAGCCCTCGCCTACGCCCCGAACTCGCCCGAGTACCTGGAAAACCTGATCTCCGACGGGCCGTACCACTTCGGTGACACGCTCGGTGACGGGTCCTTCCGGCTGTCGCGCGACCCGGCGTGGGTCGCCTCGTCCGACGGCATCCGCCCGGCGCTTGCCGATCACGTTACGGTGCGTACCGGTGTCGACGCGGCCGCTGCCCAGGCCGAGATCGACGCCGACCGGGCCGACATGGCGATGGACAGCACCGTCCCCGCCGCCGACGTGGCAGCGCTGGACACCCGGGCCGACGGCAGGCTGTCCACGGACGGCCCCGGTTCCACCGTGCTGCTCACCGTCGGCCAGCACGGCCCGGCGTCGGCGGCGCTGCGTGGCGGCGGCGTCCGGCAGGCGCTGGTGTACTGCGTGGATCGCGCCGCCGTGGCCGCGGCGCTGGGCGGGCCGGTCCTGGCCACCACCACCGCGCAGATGCTGCAGCCGGCCATGGCCGGTTTCCAGCCGCGCGACCCGTTCCCGACGCTGGGGTCGACCGGCGATCCGGCGCGCTGCCGGGAGGGGACGCGGACCGCCGCCGGCGGCGGTCCCCTGACCGCCCTGGTCCTGCTCACCACGGACTCCGCCGAGGACGCCGCTGTCGCGTCGGCGCTGCGGGACGCCTTCGCCCGCGCGGGGGTGACGCTGCGGGTCGATGTGGTCCCCGCCGCGGACTACCCAGGCGCCGCCGTCCCCGCGAGCGCCGCCGTCCCCGCGAGCGCCGCCGTCCCCGCGAGCACGGTGGGCTGGGATCTCGCCCTGACCAGGGTGACGCCGCAGTGGTTCGGCAATGCCGGGCGCAGCGTGTTCCAGCCGCTGCTGGAACCGCAGTGGTCGGGCTCCCGGCCGGCCGACGGCGGATACCGTAACGACCGGGTCGCGCAGCTGCTGCGGGACGCCCTCGGGGAGCGTGACCCGGTCGCGCTCTCCACCCGCTGGGGCGACCTGGAGCGGGAGCTGCTCACCGACGCCGCCGTCATTCCGCTCGCGGTCACCGTCGCGCCCCGTTTCCACAGCGCCAACGTCCGCGGCTTTCTGCGGGTCCCCTCGCTGGACGCCGCCGACCCCACCGCCGTCTCCCTGGGCATCGCCTAGGACGAGAGGCCGGAGCCTGGGACGAGAGGCCGGGTGAGAGCGTGCGAGCGGAGCGGTGACATGGTTGCCGCTTCCTTCCCAGCCCGTGTTTTCCATGCCACGGCTCCGTTCGCAGGCCTGGGCGAGCGGGAGGAGCGGTGACGGCGTTCGGTCACCAGAGCGGATTGTGAGGGTGACCGATGGTGGTCGGTGCGACGAGATCGGCCCTTCTCGTCTTACACTCGGTCAGGCCGGCTGGCGGCTGGGGGGCCGGATCCGGAGTCAATCAGCGGGACGAGACAAAGGAGCATGCGGACCGTGGCAGGTGGTAACGCCATCAGAGGAAGTCGGGTAGGGGCGGGGCCCATGGGGGAAGCCGAACGCGGTGAGACGGCCCCGCGACAGCGGATTTCCTTCTGGTGCGCCAACAATCACGAGACCAGGCCGTCGTTCGCCGCGGACGCCACGATTCCCGAGACCTGGGACTGCCCGAACTGTGGCTTCCCAGCGGGTCGTGACCGCGACAACGCGCCCGCTCCGCCCAAGACCGAACCGTACAAGACGCACCTCGCCTACGTTCGGGAGCGGCGCAACGAGAAGGACGGGGAGGCGATCCTGGCCGAGGCGCTGGCCAAGCTGCGCGGCACTGCATAGCCGCGTGGCACTGCATAGCCGCGTGGCACTGCATAGCCGCGTGGCACTGCATAGCCGCGTGGCACTGCATAGCCGCGTGGCACTGCATAGCCGCGTGGCACTGCATAGCCGCGTGGCACTGCACAGGCCGCATGGCGGCACCGCACGCCCGGCCTGGTAGCGCCCGGCCGGGCGTGTGCTGTCTGGCCGGCGGGGCCTGGACGCGACGGTTTGCGATGGTCCGTGTCCGGGCCCCGCCGGCCGGCTCTGCCACCAGGCGGGACGAAGCTGCCACCAGGCGGGACGGAGTTCGTTGCGCTCTGCCAAGAGCTGTAGCTGGCGGTGGTGCTGGCGCTCTGGCAGCTCAGGCGGCGGTGCTGGCGGCGTTCCGGCCGGGGAGGCTCATCCCGCTGGGACCCGGCGCGCCCGCGGTGCCCCGGCGCTGACGGGCCTGGCCGCGGCGGCCCGGTCCACCAGCCACAGCG
>NZ_CAKKTM010000168.1 GCF_920888515.1 Protofrankia sp. CiP1_Cm_nod1
CCCCGGCGCTGACGGGCCTGGCCGCGGCGGCCCGGTCCACCAGCCACAGCGTGCGTTGCCGGCCGCGCGCTCCCACCGCCGGGATGTCGGCCGGGGCCGCGCCGGAGAACGCGCGGGCCACCGCGTCCGCCTTTGCCTCGCCCGCGGCAAGAAGCCAGACCTCGTGCGCCGCCTGGATCGCGGGCAGCGTGAGTGAGATCCGGGCGGGCGGCGGCTTCGGGGAGTGGTGCACCGCGACGGTGGCGGTACGGGCGTGGATGGCCGAGGAGCCGGGGAAGAGCGAGGCCACGTGCCCGTCCGGCCCGACCCCGAGCAGCAGCACGTCGAAGGATGGGACCGCCACCGTGCCCGCGGCCGCGGTGGCCCCGGTGGGCGCGTGCTCGGCGAGCAGGCGGGCGTAGGCCGACGCGGCGGCCTCCGCGGCGTCGGTGCCCGTGGCTGTGCCCGTGCCGGCATCGGCGTCCGCGCTGCCCATCGGGAAGACCCGGGCCGGATCGAGGGGGAGGGCGTCGAGCAGCGCCTGACGGGCCTGCCGGTCGTTGCGGTCGGCCGAGTCCGCGGGCACGAAACGCTCGTCACCCCACCAGACGTCCACCTGGCCCCAGTCGACCGTCTCGACGAGCGGGCTGTCGCGCACCGCCCGCAGCGTGGCCACCCCGATCCCGCCGCCGGTGAGGACCACCGAGGCGCTGCCGCGGCTGGCCTGCGCGTCCGCCAGGCTGATGATCAGACGGGCGGCGGCCGCGGCGGCCAGCAGCGCCGGATCGCGATGGACGATCACCTCGGGTGACATGCTCATCAGCCGAACGCCTTGGCGCCGTCCGTAACGCCACCACCGTCGCCACCGCTGCCACCGTCGCCGCTGCCACCGTCGCCGCCGCCGCCGTCGCCACCGCTGCCGCCCGTGGCTTCGGCCGCGTCCGGGGCGGACCTGGCCGTGGTGCTCTCCGGCGCCATCGGGTCGCGCCAGATGTGTTCGCGGACCGCCGGCCGGGAGGCCAGGCCCGCTATCCCGCTCCAGGCCGACAGCGCGTCCGCGTAGGGCCCGTCGTTGTCGAGCCGGCGCAGCTCCTCGGCCAGCAGGTCGCCGAGGCCGCGGTCGGGCAGCGGCAGGGCGCGGCCGGGCCGGCCGGGCCGGCGCAGCAGCACGGTGTGGGCGTCCTGGCGGGTCAGCGTCAGCGTGCCGTCGTGGTCGAAGTCGACGCGTATCTCGGCCGGCCCGCCCCGGGAGACCGCCTCGGACACCGTGACCGGCACCCGCAGGCGGTCGGCGAGCCAGCCGGAGAGCAGACAGACGCCCGGGTCCGCCGGGCTGCCCGCGATGGTGACTGACCGTGGCTGCTCGGTGATCGAGTCGAAGGCGGCGGCGGTCAGCGTCCGCCAGCCGGTCAGCCGCGTCCAGGCCAGGTCGGTGTCGCCGGGCGCGAAGTCCGCCGCGCGGCGCCGCAGCGCCGCCACCGGGTCGGGGGCGGCGGCCGCGTCACTGACCCGGCGGTCGGCGAAGACGCCCAGCGGGTCGTAGGCGATCCGGTCCGGGGGCTCGCCGTCCCACCAGGTCACCACCGGCGCGTCCGGCGCGAGCAGCGGCAGCACCACCGACTCGGCGTGCAGGCCGAGCCGGCCGTACATCCGCATGACCACGGCCTCACCGGGGCCGAGCCGCCCGCCGATGGAGACCTCGGCGTCCAGCCGGGAGTTGGAGGCGTCCAGCTGGCGGCGCACGATGATGAGCAGCCGGCACGGGTGGGCCGCCGCCGCGGTCGTCGCCGCGCTCTCGGCGGCGCTGACGTGCTTCTCGTCCACCACGACCACCAGGGTCAGGGCCAGGCCGAAGGCGAGCGCGCCGGCGGAGCGCCGTTCGGCCGCCAGCGCCCTGACCACGTCGGTGCCGGTGGTGTCCCACAGGGTTGTCACGGTCGCCTCCAGCAGCGCCCGTCACGGGCGAGCATCTCGTCGGCGGCGGCCGGCCCCCACGTCCCCGACCGGTAGAGATGGGGGACGGAGCCGGCCCAGAAGTCCTCCATGGGGTCGATCACCCGCCACGACTCGATCACCTCGGAGTTGTTCGGGAACAATGTCGCGTCCCCGAGCAGCACGTCAAGGATGAGCCGTTCGTACGCCTCGGGCAGCGACTCGGTGAACGCCTCGCCGAAGAGGAAGTCCATGGCGACGTCGCGGACCTCCATCGCCGACCCCGGGACCTTGGAGCCGAACTTCAGCGTCACGCCCTCGTCCGGCTGGACCCGCACCACCAGCTGGTTGTGGCCGAGCTCGGTGGTGTCGGTGGCGTCGAAGGGCAGGTGCGGGGCCGGCTTGAACGAGATGGCGATCTCGGTCACCCGGCGCGGCAGCCGCTTGCCGGTGCGCAGGTAGAACGGGACGCCCGCCCACCGGCGGGTCTCGATCCCCAGCCGGACGGCGGCGAAGGTCTCCGTGCGCGAGCCCGCCGGGACGCCGTCCTCCTCCAGATAGCCCCGGACCCGCTGGCCGGCGAGCCAGCCCTGCTCGTACTGGCCCCGGATCGCGTAGCCGGCAAGGTCGTCCGGCAGCGAGACGGCCCGCAGGATCTTGAGCTTCTCGTACCGGATGGCCTCGGCGTTGAAGCTCACCGGCTCCTCCATGGCGGTCAGCGCCAGCAGCTGGAGCAGGTGGTTCTGCAGCACGTCCCGGGCGGCACCGGTGGCGTCGTAGAAACCGGCCCGCGAGCCGATGCCGACGTCCTCGGCCATGGTGATCTGGACGGAGTCGACGAAGTGGGAGTTCCAGATCGGCTCGAACAGGGTGTTGGCGAACCGCAGCGCCAGCAGGTTCTGGACGGTCTCCTTGCCCAGGTAGTGATCGATACGGAACACGTCGGGCGCGGTGAACACGTCGTCCACCAGCTCGTTGAGGGCGCTGGCGGACTCCTGGTCGTGGCCGAAGGGCTTCTCCACCACGACCCGCCGCCAGCCGCCGGACGCCTCGTTCGAGGCCATCCCGGTGCGCTGCATCTGCTTGAGGACGACCGGGAACGCCGACGGCGGGATGGACAGGTAGAACGCCGCGTTACCCGGGATGCCGTGGCTGTGCTCGAGGTCGAGCAGGGTCTTCGCGAGCGTGTCGAAGGCCTGGTCGTCGTTGAACGACCCCTGGACGAACTTCACCGACGAGGCCAGGCGCTCCCAGACGTCCTCCCGGAACGGTGTCCGGGCGCCCTTCTGCGCGGCCTCCCGGAGGATCTCGGCGAAGCCGCCGTCGTCCCAGTCGCGCCGGGCGAAGCCCAGCAGCACGAAGCCCGGCGGCAGCAGGCCCCGGTTCGCCAGGTCGTAGACGGCCGGGATGAGCTTCTTGCGGGCCAGGTCGCCGGTGACCCCGAAGACCACCAACGCGCATGGGTCGGGCAGGCGTGGCAGCCGGCGGTCCCGCGGGTCGCGCAGCGGGTTGGCGCGCACCGTTGGCGTCACCCGAACTCCCCTCCTCGTCGTTGTGGGGTTCCCTCGTCTGGCTTCATCTGGTGGTCCCGCCTGTCCGGGTCTCTGGGTCATGTCCGTGGGGCTTCTCGTGGCAGCGGCCTGTCGGGCCTGTCTGTCGGGCCTGTCTGTCGGGCCTGTCAGGTCTGTCAGGTCTGTCAGCCGGTGAGCGCTCCCGGCTGGCCGCCGGCGGCCGTGAGCTGTTCCCCGACCGCCGTCAGCAGCTGGTTCCAGGAGTCCACGAACTTCTCCACACCCTCGCGTTCGAGCACCTCGACGACGTCGGGGAACGAGATGCCGAGACCGGCCAGGGCGGCCAGCACCGCGTGGGCGTCGTCGTAGTACGGCCTGATCGTGTCGCCCCGGACCACCCCGTGGTCGGCGAACGCGTGCAGTGTTGCCTCCGGCATCGTGTTGACCGTGCCCGGGGCGATCAGCTCCGTCACGTAGATCGTATCCGGCAGGGCCGGGTCCTTCGTGGACGTGGACGCCCACAGCGGCCGCTGCGGCCGGGCACCGGCCTTCGCCAGCGCCGACCACCGCCCGGTGGCGAACGCCCGCTCGTAACGCTGGTAGGCCAGCCGCGCGTTGGCGACCGCGGCCTTACCGCGCAGGGCCTTTGCCTCGGCGGTGCCGATCTTCTCCAGCCGGCGGTCCACCTCGGTGTCGACCCGGCTGACGAAGAACGACGCGACCGAGGTGATGCCGGGCAGCTCCAGACCGGCCGCCGCGGCCTGCTCGATGCCGGCGATGAACGCGTCCATCACCGCGTCGTAGCGGTCGAGCCCGAAGATCAGCGTGACGTTGACGCTGATACCCGCGGCGAGCGTGGCGGTGATCGCCGGCAGGCCGGCGAGGGTGGCCGGGATCTTGATGAACAGGTTCGGCCGGTCGACCAGCCACCACAGCGCGCGGGCCTCGGCCACGGTGCGCTCGGTGTCGTGGGCGAGCCGCGGGTCGACCTCGATCGACACCCGGCCGTCCACCCCGCCGCTGGCCTCGTAGGCGGGACGCAGCACGTCACAGGCGGCGCGGACGTCCGCGGTCGTGATCGCGCGGACGGCCTCGCCGATGTCCACGCCGCGGACGGCCAGGTCGCGCAGCTGCTCGTCGTAGGCCGATCCGCTGCTGATCGCCTTCTGGAAGATGGTCGGGTTGCTGGTGACGCCGACGACGCTGCGGGTACGCACCAGCTCGGCGAGGCTGCCGGTCCGCAGCCGGTCCCGGCTGATGTCGTCGAGCCAGACCGCCACGTCGGCGGCGGACAGCAGGGCCAGGGGGTCGGTCATTGTGGTGGACGTCCTCTCCGGGGAGCGCTGGCGTGCTGATGGACGGTTCGGCGCCTACGGTTGTCATGTCCGTCGTCTGTCATGCCCGTCGTCGTGTCCATTGTGGTCGGCGCGCCCTGGCGGTCAGCGCCGGACCGTGGCGGTGGGGGCAGGCCCACCAAATGCCGCCGGTACATGCCGCCAGTACCGGTAGGGGCGGACCGTCCCCCGCTGCCGGTACGGACGGGCCGGGCCACGCCGTATCTGCCGGTACGGATGGGCCTACCCTCTCGCGTTCCTCCCCTCACCCCCGCGCCCGGACAGCTCGAGAAGCCCGGGGACGACCGGCCGGGAACCTGCCGGGAACCTGCCAGGAACCTGCCAGGGACGTGCCGGGGACGTGCCGGGAACCTGCCGGGAACGTGTCGGGAACCGGGAACCTGCCGGGAACACTGCCCTCCGGCCCGCCCGACGCGCTTTCCCGGTCACCGGGCCCGGGGGCACGGGAGCCGGGCTGGTGGCTTCGGGAGCGTCGGCAGCGCTGCCGACGCCGACGGCCATGCCGCGGGGAAGCCGCCGGGACATCCCTGTCTGCGCAGGCCGGGCCGACGGTGCCGCTCAGGGTGCCGGCCAGGGCCACGGATCTTCTTCTGGACGGGTCGCGCGCCTGGCGCGGCGTCCGGCGGTTAGACTCCGACACGTCGTAGAACCACGCCGCGAAGCCCCGGCGCCCCGGGGCCCGAGTCCGGGCGGGTGGCCTGTGTCGCCCGCCGATCGCGAGGTCGTCCTGTCCGCCCTGGCCGCGTCCACGCCGGTAGCCAGCCTGCCGAAGCCGACCACGCCCGCGCCGCCGGCCTCCGGGGAGCGCGGCGGGCCGGACGGCCCGACCGGGCCGACCGGGCCGATGAGGACCCGCCGCCCGGTCGGGGCGCTCGCGCGTTCCTACCTCGCCCTGACCAAGCCGCGGATCATCGAACAGCTCCTGATCACGACCATCCCAGTCATGCTGCTGGCCGAGCGCGGCCTGCCCTCGCCGTGGCTGATACTCGCGACCCTGGTCGGCGGGACGTTCGCGGCGGGCAGCGCCAACACGTTCAACTGCTACATCGACCGCGACATCGACCAGGTGATGGCGCGTACCCGCGCCCGGCCGCTGGTGCGGGCGAACGTCACACCCGCCGAGGCGCTGCGCTTCGGTGTCCTGCTGGGTGTCGCCGCGACCCTGCTGTTCGGTTTCGCGGTCAACTGGCCCTCGGCACTGCTCGCCGACGCGGCGATCGCGTTCTATGTCTTCGTCTACACCCTCGGGCTCAAGCGCCGCAGCCCGTCCAACATCGTCATCGGTGGCGCGGCCGGCTGCTTCCCGGTGCTCATCGGCTGGTCCGCGGTGACCGGTACGGTCGGCTGGCCCGCCGTGCTGCTCTTCGCGGTCGTCTTCTTCTGGACCCCGCCGCACTTCTGGGCGCTGGCCATCAAGTACCGGGACGACTACGCCGCCGCCGGGATCCCGATGCTGCCGGTCGTGGCGTCACCGGAGGTGGTCGCCAGGCGCATACTCGGCTATTCGTACGTGATGGTCGCCACGTCCCTGCTGCTCGTCCCGGTCGCGGACACGGGATGGCCCTACCTGGTCGTGGCCGCGCTGCTCGGCGGCTGGTTCCTGGTCGAGGCGCACCGGCTGGTCCGCTCCGTCCGCCGTGGCGGGCAGATCCGCCCCATGCGGCTGTTCCACCTGTCCATCACCTACCTGACGCTCCTGTTCGCCGCGGTGGCCCTGGCCGCCCTGTGGCACCCGTAGCCGAAAGCCGTCTACCCGCTGTCCGCTGACCCGACCCGCTGAGCTCGGGCGGACGGATCCCGCCTGACGGAGCCCACAACGGAACCGCTGCCCGGGGAACTTCGTGGTCGTCCAGGTGGGAACCGTCGCTGGGACCACCTACAGGTGAGCGGGAGGCAGGCAACCGTAGGTGGTTTCCGTTGTTCTGATGATGGTTTTCACCTACGGCATCCGCTGCCGTAGGTGAAAACCATCCCCATCGTGACGGGAACCACCTACAGGCGCAGGCGCGCGGGTACGGGCGCGGGCGGCTGGAGCGGGGTTACAGCGGGGCTTTCGACCGGTGCTGCTCGGCGGTGCCAGCGGCGTCGGCGATGCTGGGGCCGGCGGTGCTGGGGCCGGCGATGGTGGGGTGGCCGGTCGGCGGTGACCGCCGGGGGGCGGGCGGGGATGCAGGCAGGTCGACCGGCGCCGGTCGGTTGACCATGGCCAGCCAGATGTGCAGGGCGGCGATCCACAGCGCGGTGGCCCCGGCTATGTGCAGCTCCACCAGCGCGACCGGGATGCCGGTGAAGTACTGGACGAACCCGACGCCGGCCTGGGCGGCCGCGATGGCGGCGAGCGCGTTGCTCGCGCGGACCGCCTCCCGCGGCCCGCCGCCGGCACGCACCGCGAGGACCGTCGCGATGACCAGCCCGACCAGGAGCATCGCGGCGTCCGCGTGCAGCTGCGCGACATTGGTGATGTCGAACCCGAACCGTTTCGCCTCGGTGGAGTCCCCGCTGTGCGGCCCGGTGCCGGTGACCACCGTGCCGAGGACGAGCACCGCCCCGGCGACACCCACCAGCAGCCGGGCCAGCCAGCGCAGCTCGCGCCCGCCCGCCGGCCGGGCCGGGCCGGGGCCACAGCGGGCCCGGCGGTCGAGCGCCACGACGTCGAGCAGCAGCAGCATGGACAGCAGGAAGTGCCCCGCCACCAGCGCGGGATGCAGCTTGAACAGGACGGTCAGGCCGCCGAGCACCACCTGGCCGAGGAAGCCCAGCCACAGCCCGAACGCGAGCAGGACGAGGTCGCTGCGGCGCTCGCGCAGCCGCAGCGACACCAGCGGCAGCAGCAGCATCACCGCCCCGACGGCGGTGGTCAGCAGCCGGTTGCCGAACTCGATCCAGCCGTGCACGGAGTACTCCGACTGCGTGACGAACGAGTCCTCGCCGCATCTGGGCCAGGTGGGGCAGCCGAGCCCGGAGCCGGTGAGCCGGACCGCGCCACCGGTGACCACGATCAGCGCGAGCAGCACGACGCTGACGCGGGTGAGCCGCTGGAAGACCACCGGACTCACCGTGGGTAGTCGTAGTGGCTGCCGCATGTTCATCCCCGTGGATACTACCGTCTGTAGAAGTCCGGGCCCGGCATCCTTGCTCCCACCGGCGCCCCTACTCCCATGTGAAGGTCATTCCCATCGTGAAGGTCATTCCCATCTGAAGGTGCGGGCCGCCAGCGCCAGGGAGCCGGCCGCCCAGGCGCACAGCACGACCAGATCGCCGACGGGCAGGCCGGCGCCGTCCCGCAGGACGGCCCGCAGGCCGTCGGAGGCGGCCGCGGTGGGCAGCGCCCGGCCCACCGCCTCCAGCCAGCCCGGCAGCTCGGACAGCGGGACGATCACCCCGCCGACGAGCAACAGCAGCAGGTAGACGCCGTTGGCCGCGGCCAGCGTCGCCTCCGCCCGCAGGATGCCCGCCATCAGCAGCCCCAGGCCGCAGAACGCGACGGTGGCCACCAGCAGGAGCAGCGCCACCCACCACGGCCGGCCATGCGGGTGCCAGCCGAGGGCGAACCCGACGGCGACCAGCACCGCGACCTGGATGATCTCCACGGCGACCACGGCCAGCGTCTTGCCCGCCAGCAGGACCGAGCGCGGCAACGGGCTCGCGCCGAACCGCCGCAGCACGCCGTAGGAGCGCTCGAAACCGGTCGCGATCGCCTGCCCGGTGAACGCCGTCGACATGACCGCGAGCGCCAGGATGCCCGGGACGAGGAAGTCCACCGAGCGGGCGCCGTCGGTGGGAAGCACGTCCACCGCGCTGAAGAACAGCAGCAGGCCGACCGGGATGACCAGGGTGAGCAGCACCGACTCCCCGCGCCGCAGCGTCAGCTTCAGCTCGATCAGCGTCTGCGCGCGCAGCATGTCCCACCGGCTCGCCGCCCCCGGTGAGGGACGCAGGTCCAGCGGCGCTCGCGTGCCCACGGCGGAGCGGGGGCCGGCGGCGGCCGGCTTGGCCGGCTTCCCGCTCCGGCCGCCGGTCGGCACCTCCGTGTCGGTCATGCCCGCAACGCCGAACCGGTGAGTTCCACGAACACGTCCTCAAGACTGCGCTGTTCGACCTGGAGGTCCTCGGCCATGACGCCGTTGCCCGCGCACCAGGCGGTCACCGCGGCGAGCATCTGCGGGTCGACCTTCCCCTGTATGACATAGCGCCCGGGCGGTCCCTCCCTGGCGACGGTGCCGCTGGGCAGGGCCAGCTCCAGCCGGTCGATGTCGAGGCCGGCCAGCGCCCGGAACCGCAGCTCCCCCTTGGCGCCGCCGCTGGTCAGCTCGGCCGGGGAGCCCGCCGCGAGGACCTTGCCGTGGTCGACGATGACGACGTGGTCGGCGAGCTGCTCCGCCTCGTCCATGGCGTGGGTGGTCAGCACCACGGTGACCCCGGCCATCCGCAGCTGTTCGATCAGCTCCCAGGTGGCCCGGCGGGCCTGCACGTCCATGCCGGCGGTGGGCTCGTCGAGGAAGACCAGCTCCGGACGGCCGACGAGGGCCATCGCCAGGGACAGGCGCTGCTGCTGGCCGCCGGAGAGGCGGCGGTAGGGCACCCCGGCCATCTCGGCGATGCCGACGCGCTCGAGCAGGGCGGTGACGTCCAGCGGGTCACGGTGGTGCGCGGCGAGCAGAGCGAGCATCTCACCGGCGCGGGCGCCCGGGTACACCCCGCCGGACTGGAGCATGACCCCCACCCGTGGGTGCAGCGCGGGCCCGTCACGGGCGGGGTCGAGGCCGAGTACCCGCACGTGGCCGGCGTCCGGGCGGCGGAACCCCTCGCAGATCTCGATCGTGGTTGTCTTGCCGGCGCCGTTCGGGCCGAGCAGCGCCGTGACCGACCCCGCCACAACGGTCAGCGATAGATCGTTGACAGCATGTATGGCTCGGTCCGAGCGTGGCCAGTATGTCTTGACCAGGCTGGAAACCTCGAGTGCCAGGTCGTCCGCCACACACGCGATCCTACGGACCTTTGCCGTCGTAGGTGCGACCGGAACCCGCCCGGATACGGTCAGAACACACCGGCGGCCCGCCCGCGGCGCCCACCGGGCAGCCATCGGTGGCCGGGAACGGCCGGGAGCCGGGAAGGCCGAGAGCGAGCCCGAAGGTGCGGGAGAGTGGGGGAGAGCGGGGGAGAGCGGTGAACAGCGCGGGGAGCGGCTCTGGGAAGGGCGCGGGAACAGCGTCGGGAACCGGGAGCGGTACCGGGGGCCGGGAGCGCTGTCGGGGGCCGGGAACGGTCGGTGTCAGGGACGAGGTCAGGAACGGGCCTGGCCGCGCCGCCCGCGCGGCGGGGCAGGCCGCTGCCCGGCCCCCGGCTCGACGAGCGCGCCCCACGCGCGCAGCCGCTCGTAGAGCAGCGGCGGTGTCGTGCTGTAGAGCCGTGCCAGCGAGAGCAGGTCCGTGCGGCGCAGGCGTAGCACGTCCCGGGAGCTCTCCGAGCGCAGTACCTGCACGATCGCGATCCAGCGCCGCAGCGGGCCGGTCCGGGTCGGTGGCAGTTTGCGCAGCCGGTGCAGGTCGATGGCCAGCGGCGGCAGGCCGGCCAGCTCGGAGCGGTCCGTCTGGGAGGGGATGAGCACGACCGCGGCCACGTCGTAGAGCTCGGCGAGCTCCATCAGGCGGTGCACCCGCAGGGAGCGGCGCCCCCGCTCGTAGGCGCCCAGGGTGCCGGCGGTCCAGCGCCCGTTCGTACGTTCCTGGACGTCGACGAGGGACATGCCGCGCCGGTGGCGGGCGGCTCGCAGCCGGCGCCCCAGCTCCGCCGCGTAGTCGTCGCGCCGCGGGCTCGTGTCGGCACCGCTGGCCCTGCCGGCACTGGTGCCGGCGCTGGCCCTGGTGCCGGCCGTACCCACTCTGGCTCTACCGGTGCCGGCGCTGGCTTTACCGGCGCTGGCCCTGCTGGCGCTGGTGCCGGCCGTACCCACTCTGGCTCTACCGGTGCCGGCACCGGCCGTGCCGGTCGCGCCCGTGCCGGCTGTCCCGCCTGTACCGATACCGCCTGCATCGGCTTCGCCGCTGTCGGTGTCGGTACGGCTGGTGTTGGCGGCGTCCGGGATGGTTCCGGAGATGCCGGCCGGGTCAGCGTCGGGCTCAGGAGCGCTGTGGTCGGCCTCGGTCACGGTCTCCGTCCGGGTCGCGTCGGACCGGAGGCGCGTTCCGCCTCCGGCCACAGCCTGTCAGGAGTTGGTCTGTGAGATGGCCGGTTCACACGATGACAGCCGGATGCGGGTGGTCTCCGTGTGGTATCGCCGCGTACCGATATGCCGCCGTCTATACCGGCGCCGGGGGCCGCCGGCGAGTGTGGCGGATCAGACGCTCGCTCCAAGCGGACGCTCTTCGCCCAGCTCAGATGCCACGATGGTCGGGTACCGCGACAGATCACGTCGTACCGGCGGGCCGGGGGGTTAGACCCACGGCGGGAAATAAGGCACAGTGGTGTTGTGAAAAGCATGCCCGACACCTCCAACGGTACGGCGGCCGACGGCCGGACCCGTGACCGTGTCGCGCGCCTGCTCCTGGAGCTCGGCCCCTCGACCGCGGTCACACTCTCGGCACGCCTCGGCCTGTCGCCGGCGGCGATCCGCCGCCATCTGGACGCGATGCTCGCGGAAGGCACGATCACCACCCGGTCGGCCCGTAACCCCGGCCCGCGCGGCCGTGGCCGCCCGGCCCGGGTCTACCAGCTCACCGCCGCCGGCCACGCGGCCGGCCCGACCGCGTACGAGGACCTGGCCACCAGCGCGCTGAGCTTTCTCGCGGACGTCGCCGGCCAGGCGGTTGTCGCGGAGTTCGCCGAGGCGCGTGCCGCCGAGCTGGAGCGGCAGGTACGGGCCGCGGTCGCCCGGGCCGACCCGGCCGACCGGCCGGCGGCGCTGGCGGCGGCGATGTCCGCCGCCGGTTACACCGCGAGCACCTCGCAGCTGCCGACGGGCGTCCAGATCTGCCAGCACCACTGTCCCGTCCAGCATGTCGCCGAGCAGTTCCCCGAGCTCTGCGGCGCGGAGACCGCCGCGTTGTCGCGGCTGCTGGACTCGCACGTCCAACGGCTCGCCACCATCGCGCATGGTGACGGGGTGTGCACGACACATGTTCCGCTGGAGACCCGGGAACCCCAGCAGCCCGAGAAGAGCGGCGACGCCGCGGCACCCTCCACGGTCGTGCCGGTCGTGCCGGTCGGGACGCCGACGTCCGCGGCGGCCGTCAGCACACCTGGTTCCACACCTGTCACTCCCACCACCGCCACCTCTCTCACCTCCTCGGAGGGTCCTGCCATATGACCACCACTCCTGAGACCGAGATCGACAGCCGGCTTGAGGGCCTGGGTGCCTACAAGTTCGGCTGGTCCGACACGGACGCCTACGCGGCGACCGCCGAACGCGGGCTGTCCGAAGCGGTCGTCCTGGACATCTCGGCCAAGAAGGGCGAGCCGGAGTGGATGACCCAGCTTCGGCTGAAGGGTCTGAAGCTGTTCGGCCGCAAGCCCATGCCCACCTGGGGCGCGGACCTGTCCGGGATCGATTTCGACAACATCAAGTATTTTGTCCGTTCGACCGAGAAGCAGGCGGAGAGCTGGGACGACCTGCCGGCGGACATCCGCAACACCTACGACAAGCTCGGCATCCCCGAAGCCGAGAAGCAGCGTCTGGTCTCCGGCGTGGCGGCGCAGTACGAGAGCGAGGTCGTCTACCACAAGATTCGTGAGGATCTTGAGGAGCAGGGCGTCATCTTCCTCGACACCGACACCGGCCTGCGGGAGCACCCGGAGATCTTCCAGGAGTACTTCGGCTCGGTCATCCCGGTCGGGGACAACAAGTTCGCCGCGCTGAACACCGCGGTGTGGTCCGGCGGCTCCTTCATCTACGTCCCGCCGGGCGTGCACGTGGAGATCCCGCTGCAGGCGTACTTCCGCATCAACACCGAGAACATGGGCCAGTTCGAGCGGACTCTGATCATCGTGGACGAGGGTGCCTACGTCCACTATGTCGAGGGCTGCACCGCGCCGATCTACTCCTCGGACTCGCTGCACTCCGCGGTCGTGGAGATCGTCGTGAAGAAGAACGCCCGCTGCCGCTACACGACCATCCAGAACTGGTCGAACAACGTCTACAACCTGGTGACCAAGCGGGCCGCCTGTCAGGCCGGCGGCACCATGGAGTGGATCGACGGCAACATCGGCTCCAAGGTGACGATGAAGTACCCGGCGGTGTGGCTGCTCGGCGAGCAGGCCAAGGGCGAGGTGCTCTCGATCGCCTTCGCCGGCGCCGGCCAGCACCAGGACGCCGGCGCGAAGATGGTGCACGCGGCGCCGCGGACGTCGTCCACGATCGTGTCCAAGTCGGTGGCCCGCGGCGGCGGCCGCACCTCCTACCGCGGTCTGGTGCAGATCCAGGAGGGCGCGCACAACTCGCGGGCGACGGTGAAGTGCGACGCCCTGCTGGTCGACACGGTCAGCCGGTCGGACACCTACCCCTACGTCGACGTCCGCGAGGACGACGCCTCCATCGGGCACGAGGCCACCGTCTCCAAGGTCGGGGAGGACCAGCTCTTCTACCTGATGAGCCGCGGGCTGTCCGAGGACGAGGCGATGGCGATGGTGGTGCGCGGGTTCGTCGAGCCGATCGCCCGCGAGCTGCCGATGGAGTACGCCCTCGAGCTCAACCGACTGATCGAGCTGCAGATGGAAGGCGCGGTCGGCTGATGGTGACAGCTCCTGTCCACAACGGCTCACAGGGCTCACAGGGCGCGCCGGGGCTGCCGGGCTCGTCGGACGGGTCGTCCGCCGCCGCCGGCGGCACCGCCACCGCCACCGTGCCGGCGGGGTCGTCGACCGGCCTGCCGTTCGGCTCCCGGCCAGGGGTGGCCG
>NZ_CAKKTM010000169.1 GCF_920888515.1 Protofrankia sp. CiP1_Cm_nod1
GTGCGTTCCCGTGACCCGCAGGCGCATCCCGTCCCGACCGGGCGTGAGGAGGAGTGGCGGTTCACCCCGCTGCGCCGCCTGCGCGGCCTGCTCGCCGGCCCGGAGGCGACCGGCGCCGCCCTTGAGGTGGGCGTGCAGGCCCCGCCGCCGGTCACGGTCGAGCACGTCGGCCTCGACGACGCGCGTATCGGGCGGGTGCTGACCCCGGTCGACCGGGTGTCGGCGTTCGCGATGACCCGGGCCGAGCACGCGGTCGTGATCACTGTTCCCGCCGAGGCCGCGCCGGCCGAGCCGGTGGTCGTGCGGCTGCACGGCGGCGGCGGGGTCGCCTACGGGCATCTGGTCGTCGAGGTCGGCGCGTTCGCGTCCGCCACGGTGGTGCTCGACCACACCGGGGCGGCCACGTACGCCGGCAACGTCGAACTGTCGGTCGGTGACAGCGCGTCGCTGACGTTGGTGTCGTTGCAGGACTGGGACGCCGGCGCGGTGCACGTGGCCGCGCACGCCGCCACGGTCGGCCGGGACGCGCGGTTCCGCTCGTTCACCGTCACTCTTGGTGGTGATCTGGTACGTCTGTCACCCACGGTCACCTATGCCGGGCCCGGTGGGGACGCGGAGCTCTACGGGCTGTTCTTCACCGACGCCGGCCAGCACCAGGAGCACCGCCTGCTCGTCGACCACGGCCCGCGCTCGTGCCGCAGCCGGGTGGCCTACAAGGGCGCACTGCAGGGCGACGGCGCGCACGCGGTGTGGATCGGTGACGTCGTGATCGGGGCGGACGCCGTGGGTACCGACACCTACGAGCTCAACCGCAACCTCGTCCTCACCGACGGTGCCCGGGCGGACTCGGTGCCGAACCTGGAGATCTCCACCGGGGAGGTCACCGGCGCCGGCCATGCCAGCGCGACCGGGCGGTTCGACGACGAGGCGCTGTTCTACCTGATGGCGCGGGGCATCCCGGCGGACGAGGCGCGGCGCCTGGTCGTCCGGGGCTTCTTCGCCGAGATCGTCGACCGGATCGAGATCGGCTCGCTGCGGGAGCGGATCACCGCGGCGGTCGAGGCCGAGCTTGGCGGGGTCGTGTAGTGGGCGGTTTCCAGCGGGTGTGTGCCCTGTCCGACCTGAGCGAGGACCTCCCGCTCGGGGTGGAGGTCGACGGCGAGCCGGTGTGCCTGGCGCTGTCGGGCGGGCAGGTCTACGCCATCCGTGACGAGTGCTCGCACGCCGACGTCATGCTCTCCCAGGGCGAGATCGAGGACGCGAAGATCGAGTGCTGGCTGCACGGCTCGCAGTTCGACCTCACCACAGGTGAGCCCCTGGGGCTGCCGGCGACCGAGCCGGTGCCCGTCTATCCCGTGAAGATCGATGGTGACGACGTTCTTGTGGACGTCGGGGAGTCATAGCGCACGGCGCGCGGCGCATGTCAGGGCAGCGCGCGGGCCCGGTGGGGCAGGCGCCCCACGGAGCGGTTCCCGCGGCGCGGGGCCACGGTGCGCGGCGCGCGTCACAGATAGCGGTTTGAGGAGACTGAACTAAAGTGTCGACCCTTGAGATCCGTAACCTCCACGTCTCGGTGGAGACCGACTCCGCCGAGGGGAGGGAGATCCTGCGCGGCGTGGATCTGACGATCCGCCGCGGCGAGACCCATGCGATCATGGGGCCGAACGGCTCCGGCAAGTCGACGCTGGCGTATTCCATCGCGGGCCACCCCAAGTACACGATCACCGAGGGGACGGTGACGCTGGACGGCGTCGACGTCCTCGCGCAGAGCGTCGACGAGCGGGCCCGTACCGGGATCTTCCTGGCCATGCAGTACCCCGTCGAGGTGCCCGGGGTGTCGGTGTCGAACTTCCTGCGCTCGTCGGTGACGGCCGTGCGCGGCGAGGCGCCCAAGCTGCGGACCTGGGTCAAGGAGGTCCGCGAGTCCATGGCGACGCTGGAGATGGACCCGGCGTTCGCCGAGCGCAGCGTCAACGAGGGCTTCTCCGGCGGTGAGAAGAAGCGCCACGAGATCCTGCAGATGGCCCTGCTCAAGCCGAAGATCGCGATTCTGGACGAGACCGACTCCGGCCTCGACGTGGACGCGCTGCGGATCGTCTCCGCCGGCATCGAGTCTGTCCGGTCGGCGGGGCAGACCGGTATCCTGCTGATCACCCACTACACCCGCATCCTGCGGTACGTGAAGCCGGAGTTCGTCCACGTGATGGCCGGCGGCCGCATCGTCGACTCCGGCGGCCCGGAGCTCGCCGCAGTCCTGGAGGACACCGGCTACGACCGGTACGTGAAGACGACCGAGCCGGCCGGGACGGCGGCGTGACGATGACCGATACGGAAACCGACCCGAGGACCGGCAGCAGGCCTTCGCCCATCCTCGCCGGGGTGGGCGGGCCGAGGTCCGGCTACGACGTCGAGCGGGTCCGCAAGGACTTCCCGATCCTGGCGCGGCGGGTCCACGACGACCGGCCGCTGGTCTACCTCGACAGCGCGGCGAGCTCGCAGAAGCCCACCCGCGTCCTCGACGCCGAGCGGGACTACTACGAGCTGCACAACGCCAACGTCCACCGCGGCATCCACACGCTCGCCGAGGAGGCCACCGCGCTGTACGAGAACGCCCGGGACAAGATCGCGGCGTTTATCGGCGCACCCCGGCGCGACGAGATCGTCTTCGCCAAGAACTCCTCCGAGGCGCTGAACCTCGTCGCCTACGCGATGAGCAACGCGGCGGTGTCCGGCCCGGAGGCGGAGCGGTTCCGGCTCGGGCCCGGCGACGAGGTCGTCATCACCGAGATGGAGCACCACTCCAACCTGGTGCCGTGGCAGATGCTGTGCCGGCGGACCGGGGCGACACTGCGCTGGATCGGCATCACCGACGACGGCCGCCTCGACCTCTCCACCCTCGACCAGGTGATCAACGAGCGGACGAAGCTGGTCTCGTTTGTGCACCAGTCGAACATTCTCGGCACGGTCAACCCGGTCGCGACGCTGGTCGCCCGGGCCCGCGAGGTCGGCGCGCTCGTCGTGCTCGACGGCTCCCAGTCCGTGCCGCACATGCCGATCGACGTGACCGCGCTGGGGGTGGACTTCCTCGCCTTCACCGGCCACAAGATGTGCGGGCCGACCGGTATCGGCGTGCTGTGGGGCCGCAGCGAGCTGCTGGAGGTCATGCCGCCGTTCCTCGGCGGCGGCGAGATGATCGAGCTGGTGACGATGGAGTCGTCGACCTACGCCGACCCGCCGCACCGGTTCGAGGCCGGCACGCCAATGATCGCCCAGGCGGTCGGTCTCGGCGCCGCCGTCGACTACCTGACGGATCTCGGCATGGACGCCATCGCCGCGCACGAGCACGACGTCACCGCCTACGCCCTCGAACAGCTGACCGCCGTACCCGGGCTGCGGATCATCGGGCCGGCGGACGCGGTCGACCGCGGCGGCGCCGTCTCGTTCGTCCTGACCGGCTCCGACGGCCGGGCGCTGCACCCGCACGACGTCGGCCAGCTGCTCGACGAACTCGGCGTCGCCGTTCGTGTTGGACAGCACTGTGCCCGCCCGGTCTGCCTGCGCTTCGGCGTGCCGGCCACGACCCGGGCGTCCTTCCACCTGTACTCGACCCGCAGTGAGGTCGACGCGCTGGTGGAAGGTCTGGGGCATGTCCGGAGGTTCTTCGGGACGTGAAACTGGACTCCATGTACCAGGAGATCATCCTGGACCACTACCGCAACCCGCACCACCGCGGGCTGCGCGAACCGTTCGACGCCGAGGTCCACCACGTCAACCCGACCTGCGGCGACGAGGTGACCCTACGGGTCAGGGTCGCCGACGGTGTGGTGACGGATGTCTCCTACGAGAGCGAGGGCTGCTCGATCAGCCAGGCGTCCGCGAGCGTCATGACCGACCTTGTGATCGGCAGGTCCGTGGCCGACGCGCTCGGACTGGAACGGGAGTTCCTGGCGCTGATGCAGTCCCGCGGCACCCTGGAGCCGGACGAGGACGTGCTGGAGGACGCGGTAGCCTTCGCGGGCGTGTCGAAGTATCCGGCCAGGGTCAAGTGCGCACTGCTTTCATGGATGGCCTGGAAGGACGCGACCGTGCAGGCCGTGGGCGGCATCCCGGAACAGGAGGCGGACCGATGAGCGAGACCACCACGCTGGCCGACCAGCAGACGCCCGACACCGACCCGGCGGCGGCGCAGGCCACCGCTGCCGCCGGCGGCCCGGCCACCGCCGGCGCGACAGCCCCCAGCGAGGCAGCCACCACCACCGGACCGGCCGCTGGTGAGACGACCTCTGCCACCGGACCGGCTGCTGGTGGACCGGCTGCTGGTGGGACGGTCGTCGGCGGGGTGGCCGTTGGCGCCGCCGTCGACAAGGCCGCTCTCGAGGACGTCGAGGAGGCCATGCGCGACGTCGTCGACCCCGAGCTCGGCATCAACGTCGTCGACCTGGGCCTGGTCTACGGGATCAACATCCACGACGACAACACCGTGACCCTGGACATGACGCTGACCTCGGCGGCCTGCCCGCTGACGGACGTGATCGAGGACCAGACCCGCTCCGCCCTCACCGACGGCCCGGACGCCCTGGTCAACGACGTGACCATCAACTGGGTCTGGATGCCCCCCTGGGGCCCCGACAAGATCACCGACGACGGCCGCGACCAGCTCCGCGCCCTCGGCTTCAACGTCTGACCCACGGCTCCGGCCGTGCCAGGCGATGGATCTTCGGTCATGCCGGGCGATGAACATGCTGCCCTCAGGGAACACGGTGCCCGCAGGCGGAACCGTCGGAAGCGTCTGCTTCGCTACCGGCGGTTCCGCGGTTTCGTTTTTCCGTCAGGCCAGCAGGGCAGCGGGGGAGAAGCTGACCGGAAACGGCCTCTCCACCTTGCACGTCGCCGAGCCCTCGACCCGCGTGACCCGCTCGTACCGGCCTGCCGTCAGCTCGAAGACGGCGATCTCCGGGATATCCGGATCGATAATCCAGTATGACGGGATGCCGGATCCCTCGTACTCGTCGAACTTTTCCTTCCGGTCGTACCTACGTCCATATCGGGACAGGACCTCGACCACGAGGACCGGGATTTCGGCCTGGGCGTGCGGCATGACGACGATGTCGGGCTGGAGGACACGCCCACGCGGCAGAGCGACGTCGAAAGGGGCAGGAAGCGTCCGCGCGGTACCGGTCTGGGCGCCGACGAGAATGGCCAGCAGGTGCGCCACCACGAGCTGGTGGGTGAAGCCGGGGGACGGGCTCACCGCGATCGTCCCGTCAAGCAGCTCGTACCGCCTGCCGTCCTCGGGCGTCCGGCGCAGATCGTCCGCGGTGAAGCCGTCCGGGTGACGGGAGCGGAAGAAGGTAATCCCGTCGCGGGTCTCGACCGCGCCGATGCCGAACGGCCAGCGCCGCAGGTCGGCATCGGCGAGTGGTTCGTGCGGAAGACCGACGAACCGGGACCGCGCCCATGCCTCCTCGTCCGGGGGAGCTCCGTTCCCGGAGAACTCGGCCGGTGGGGACGTCGACGGATCATCTTTCACCATCACCCTGGTCATGCTGCCACTCCTCCGGACGTCGGGACAGCGTATTTGCTGTAAAGCATACGCCGAGAAGTAGCTGTCTTGATGCGATAAGTAGTCAATTTAGCTTTCTCATTGATGGCATCTATAGGTCGAGGTCGTCGGGCCTGCGTTCCAGAGTGCGGAAACGGCGCTTGACTTGAACCAAGGGTGAGGTTGTGAGCTTGGCCGCGGGGGATGTGTGCTCCGGGAACGTGAGCTGATCGGGAGGAGTCCTGTGCGCGCGGTGTGGTTGAAGGGGTTCGGCGGGCCGGAGGTGCTGGTCGCGGGCGACGCGCCGGACCTGGTGGCCGGGCCCGGGCAGGCACTGATCGAGGTGGCGTTCGCCAGCATCACTTTCGTGGAGACCCAGTTCCGGGCCACCGGCGCCGGACCGTACCCGGGCCAGGTGAAGCTGCCGATGATCCCGGGTAACGGCGTGGGTGGTGTGGTCACGGCGGTCGGCGCGGACGTCGACAAGGCCCTGGTCGGCAGGCGGGTGGTCAGCGCCACCGGCGGTTCCGGTGGTTATGCCGAACGCGCGGTGGTGGATGCCGGCGGCCTCGTCGAGGTTCCCGACAGTCTCGGTCTTGACAGTGCGGTGGCGCTGATGGCCGACGGGCGCACGGCGGTGATGCTGATCCGCGCGGCCGGGCTGCGCGGCGGGGAACGGGTTCTGGTCGAGGCGGCGGCCGGCGGCGTCGGCACGTTGCTCGTTCAGCTCGCACGGGCGGCCGGCGCCCGAGTCGTCGCGGCAGCCGGCGGGAGGCGCAAAATCGAACTGGCCCGTGAGCTGGGCGCCGAGGTGACGGTCGACTACCGGGAGCCCGGGTGGACCGAGCGCGTCCGAGAGGCCGTCGGCGGGGTGGACGTCGTCTTCGACGGAGTCGGCGGCACCATCGGCCGATCGTCGTTCGACCTGCTCGACCGCGGCGGCCGAATGGTCGTTTTCGGTCTCGCGAGCGGCGCCTGGACGGACATCTCCGACGAGACCGCCGCGGATCGCGCGGTGACGCTGATACGCCCACGGCCGACGCCGGAGGAGCTACGCGAGTTCGTCGAAACCGCACTGGCGGAGGCGGCGGCCGGTCGCCTACGCCCAGTGATCGGCCAACGCTTCCCCCTGGAACGCGCAGCCGACGCACACACAGCCATCCAGTCCCGAGCCACCATCGGCAAGACCCTCCTGGAAGCGCGGTGACACACCCCTCGTTTCCAAGATCTGCCGCAGTGTCTTCACAGCGTTCAGCGCAGCACGCTCACGCTCAGCAGCACGCTCAAAGGAGAGCCGCCTACCCCCCAGCGCCAGGCCCTCCTCTCCCGGCCGCACATCTATCGGTATCTGGATCTTTCCTGTGGCAACATCTGATCCGAACCCACCGGGCACCCTCCCCACACCCCTACCCACTGGAGACCACCCGCCCCGAACACGCGATGGTGGGCAACCAGAGCGCGATCCTCTAAAATAAGGATCATGCCTGTGACCTGGGCCTCTGCACTACCGCCGGACCGCTGCAAACCCCCCCGCCACCCAGCCCCACAAACCCCCCGTGACCTGCACGTTTACCCTCGGGTCCGTGATCATCCCTGGAGGGATTGAAACCTGGCCTACGCCGCACCAGCACTGCCGTACTCGGCGGTCCGTGATCATCCCTGGAGGGATTGAAACACAGTCTGGGGTGCGCGGACGTAGCCGATCGGCTGGTCCGTGATCATCCCTGGAGGGATTGAAACGAGCTGTCGGCACCGAGGGCATCAGGGCCTCCTGTCAGGTCCGTGATCATCCCTGGAGGGATTGAAACGGATCCGACTGAAGGACGCCTGGGCCAAGTTGGAGTCCGTGATCATCCCTGGAGGGATTGAAACTCGCGTCCGAGTTCGCGAACGACAGGGATGACGCCCGTCCGTGATCATCCCTGGAGGGATTGAAACGATTAATCCCCATCTCATACGCGGTATAGGCTACCTCGTCCGTGATCATCCCTGGAGGGATTGAAACTTTTCGGCGGGGCGATGGTCATCGTCCTTGCGTGGTCCGTGATCATCCCTGGAGGGATTGAAACACTTGCCCCGCCCACCTTGTGCTTTCTTTTGGGGAGGTCCGTGATCATCCCTGGAGGGATTGAAACACAAGGTCGACTCCGCATCTGCCCCCGCGGCCGCGTCCGTGA
>NZ_CAKKTM010000170.1 GCF_920888515.1 Protofrankia sp. CiP1_Cm_nod1
GTCCGTGATCATTTCTGGAGGGATTGAAGCGTCCGGGTCATCGGCGGGCGGCCAACTGTCCCGGTGCGGGTCCGTGATCATTTCTGGAGAGGGATTGAAATAGGTCTGGATGTGTGAGTGGTGATTTGGGTTGGATATCGTTTCTGTGATTATTTCTGAAGGCTCGTCTGGGCTTTTTGTGGTCGAGTTGGAGTTGTGAAATCATTGTGGTGGTGCTGCTGGGGTGTCGCGGTTGTGGTGGAGTCCGTCGAGGGTTGTGGTGGTGTTCTTTATGAGCAGGTAGAGGTCGCGTTCGTCGGGGGTGTCGCTGAACGGTGAGAAACCGAAGCGTTCCCAGAAGGCGCGGGCGCGGTCATCGAGGGCGTGCACGACGGCCGCTCGGCAGGCGGCGGTCCGGTTGAGATCGACGGTCTTGGTGAGCAGGAGCCGGACGAGGACCCGACCGAGACCGTGTCCGGTGTATCGCTGGTCGACGGCGAGACGGCCGCACAGCAGCACGGGGATCTGCGTCAGCCCTCGCGCGGCAAGTGCGCCCGGCGCCCGAGAGACGTCGACGGCGCTCATCGACATCGCCACGTAGGCCACGACGCGGTCGTCGGTGTCCGCCACCACCCACGTCGCCGCGGTGTCAGCGCGGCGGCTCTGCGATGCCTGGCGTCTGAGCCAGTCGTCGAGGGAGGGCGAGCCGGAGTCGAGCTGGGTGCGGTCGTGGTGCCTGCCCAGAAGGGCCGGTCGGCGCAGCTCGGGCACGCGGTCAGTCGGCCCAGGTCACGTCGACCGGGCCGGCGAGTGCGTCGCGTAGCGCAGGGCTCGCCGTCGCTGGGCGGTCCAGCGCGTCGAGGAAGTTCTGGGCGGCTCGTGGTGGCAGGTGGACAAGGGCGCGGTCGGCGAGTACCTCGTCGGCTCGCTGCTGTGCGGCTTGGAGGACGAAGGCGGACAGCGACAGGTGCGCCGCTGCTGCGGCCTGTTCGAGATGCCGCTTGGAGGCGTCGTCGATCCGCAGTTGGAGGCGGTCCGCCTTCATCTCCGTCATGTACTCACGATGACAGTACAAGGCTGGAGTATCAATCCCGGTTCTGCCCGATGGCCACGGCTGGGGGATGCGCAGGCAGCTCATCGATCGTCGTCCTCCACGGGGCAGCGAGTAGAGCCTGTTCAGCTCGACCTTACGGATCTCACCGGCCTCGGACTGTCGATCTTCGGTGTCCGGCCGTTGGCTTGTTGTCGCTCCGGGCAGCCCAGATCATGATGCTGCGTGGCGTGCGTCACAATCGGGCGAACGGAGCTCGAGCGGGCTGTCGGCTCCGTCGTCCGTCAGTAACTGATGGATGTGATGTGACGGCTTCGGGGATACGGGTGCGCGGCGCCGGCGGTGGACGCAAGGTCGCGGCGCCGGCGGTAGGCAGGACCGGGGCGCGAGGGGATGGGGGAGCTGTATGAGGTTTCGGGTGGATGTTGCCGCCGAGGTGGACAGCATTCCGTGGCCGCAGGTGTTCAGTCCGGCACGGGGGGTTGCCTATGATCTGATCCGCGCCCAGGACGAGGCGTTGGCGGCCGAGCTGCACGATCATGGCTATGCGGGCAGTCCGCTGCGTCCGCTGGGGTTGTCCTCGCCGTGTTTTCGGGGGGCGGGCCGGCGTACGGGGGTGTACGGGGCGTCGGGTGACGGTTCGGTCTGGTTCGGTTCCCCGGTGCCGAGGGTGGCCGCGGCCCTGCTGGCGGGTGTGGCAGGACGGGCTGACATCCGCTGGGGCACGGTTCCGCTGCGGGTGCGGGGCGTGCGGTTGGAGCCGGTGCCGGACCACGGTTCGGGGGAAACCGTCTTTTCGACGGTGACGCCGGTGCTGGTGAAGTTCGAGGACCAGTTCATCCACCCCGGTCATCCGCGGTATGTGGAGCGGCTGTGCCACAACCTGCGGCACAAGGCGGACGTGCTGGGGCTGCCCGGCGAGGTCGAGGCCGAGGTGCTGTCGCACGGCTATCCGCGCAAGTTCCTGGTGCAGCGTGCGCCGCGGCACGGGAGCACCGTCCAGTTGCGGGTGCGCGCCTCGTCCACGTTGCTCGACGCTCTTTACGAATGGGGTCTGGGGCTCAACACGAACCAGGGTTTCGGCTGGATCCGATGACCGGTCTACTCGACAGGGAAACACCGCGGGCGGGCATATTACCGTTCACGCATCATCCGGTTCAACGTACCGGCGCGTGGGCGGTGGCGTTTCTCGCGGGCCGCGGCCATCCCGCTGACGTGACGCTGACGGATCTCGACGATGTCGCGGCGAAGCTGGTGCGTGACGTCGTGCGGGCCTCCACCGCGGACAAGAACCACCCGGCCTACGACTGGTGGAAGGTGCTGTACGCGCTTTTCCCGAACGCGAAGCCGACCCACGCGAGCCGTCCCCGGGACGCCGCCGTGCTCACCGGTGAGGTGGAGCGGTTCTTCGCTGTGGAACAGGCGGACGCCACGCTGCGGCCGTGCGTTTTCTGCGGTGTGCCGGCCGGGGTGCTGTGGTCGAAGTCGATGCTGCCGATGTTCGACACGACGAAGTTCCTCAACACGCTGCCGCCGCGTACCGTGGGCTGGCCGGTGTGCCGGGCGTGCCGGATCGCGGTGTGGGCGATGCCATACGGCGCCGCGGTGACAGCCGGGTCCGCGACGGTGCTGACCTGCGACAGCGACGCGGTCGAACGGGATTTCGTAGCGAAGAACCGCGAGCGCGCCGCCCGGATTCAGCAGACCGGCTTCAGTTCGCTGCCGTCGAACGCCTCACCGGAGGCGGTGACGGTGTGGGCGTTGCGAACTTACGCGACACGGCCCGACACGGAGCCCCGGCCGGTCACCACGACATTGTGGATGTTCAAGAACGACAACCAGGAGCCGTGGCTCCGTGTCACGGCCACCCGCCTCGCGGTCGTGGGATTCCTGCGGGCCCTGCCCGCGGACACCAGCGCCAACCGGGGCTGGCGGCAGCTCCAGCGCGCGTTGACCCGGCGTGCCGCGGACGGAACGGTTGCCCGCGACGGCCGTGACGCCATTGCCCGGACGTTGTTCGAGCCGGTCAACGACCAGCGGGACCGGCTGCTGTCGGAGCTGTTCAACCGCCGTGACTCGGTGGAGAAGACCTCGGCGGCGACGCTGCGGGACTGGCGGGCGTTGTCCGCGCTGTATCTGAAGGAGATGTGTGGAATGGACGCGGGTGAGCTGAAACCCGTCACCGAGCTGCTGGTCGACTGGATCACCGCGGAGAGGAATCCGCGCGGACGGTTCAACGAATACCGGCGGGTGGCCGGCAGGGCGTTCGCGCTGCAACGGCTGCTGATGGAGGCGAGTGCCCGGCTGCTGCTCGACGGCGCCCACCCGTCGGATATAACCGGAGTGACCGGGGCGCTGTTCGCCTCGAGCCCGCAGGGATGGCGGCTGCGTGGGCAGCTGTTTTTCGAGGTCGTCGCCGCGCTGGTCGCGCGCGGCGCGCAGATCGGACAGAAAAACACCGCCGACGCAGACGGGACCGATCCCGACGCCGACTCCGACGATTCCGATGCACAGGACGGGTCTCTGGTGGGCTTCGGCCCGGACCCGGACGAAGACGATGACGACAGTGACGGGGGGTACGCCTGATGGCGTTTCTGGCAGGCAAGATCGTGCTCGCGGTGGAGGCGGGCGCGCCGAACAACGGCGCTGGTGACGGGACGACCGGCCGGGTGAAGAAAACCCGGATCCGGGGCCGTGACTACCCGTATGTGTCCGCGCAGGCGTTCCGCCGGTGGCTGCGGGACACGATGACCGCCGCCGGGTCGGTGCCGTCGCCGACCGAGCGGGTCGGCAAGGCGCAGAACAAGGCGCAGAAGGCGACCACGGCCGCGGACCCGATCCGGTACGCAGACGACGACCTGTTCGGTTACATGAAGGCCACGGCGAAATCCGACAACGAGGCGACGACCGTACGGGACACCCCGTTCATGGTGGGCACGTTCCTCGCGGTCGAACCGGCACGGCCAACCGAGGACTTCGGTGTGATGTCCCGGAACATTCCCGAGCCGGTGCTGCACGCGCACGAGTTCTACACCGCCGATCTGGCCGCGCCTTTCCTGCTGGACGTCCCGCGGGTCGGCACGTTCACCCTGCCGGCGGCGAACGGCTCGGGACGGCCGAACTACCTGGACGAGAAAACCGCGCTGGGCATCGCGTCGGCGGTACAGGCCGGCGCCACCACCCAGGCGTTCCGCGGGTACACGGCGGTGCGCCTGCCGCTGGCCGCCCGCCGGGAGCGGGTCGCGGTCCTGTTCGAGGCGCTGGCGGAGCTCGCCGGCGGCGCGAAGAAGGCCCTGCACTACGGTGACCGGCTCCCGGCGCTGATCGCCGTGGTGCCGATGGCCGGCGGGGTGAACCCGCTCGGCTTCGTCATAGACGGGGCCGAGGACGGCAGCGGTCTGCAGGTCCGCGGTGAGGTGCTGCGCCGGGAACTGGCCGCCTGGCAGGGCGAATGGGAGGCGCCGGTGCTCGTCGGCTGGCGGCCCGGGTTCCGCGACGTCCTGCGCAAGCAGTTCGAGGCCGACCTCGCCGAGGAGATTGCTACCGGACAGCTGGTGGTCGACCATCCGCGGACGGTGCTGCTCGCGCTTGCCTCACGGGTCCGTTCCGGGCGGCACGACGCCTGGTTCGACGACCCGGCGCGGTGAAGCCGATGGACAGGGACAGGGACGGGGACGGGGACCGGGACGGGGACCGGGGCCGGGCCGCGGTCGAGGCCTTGCGGGTCGAGCTGTTCGCGCCGGTCGCCTCGTTCCGGGATCCGATGTTTCCCGGGGTCACCCGCTGCCTCCCGGTCCCGGCCCTGTCGACGGTGCGGGGGATGCTCGCGGCGGCCACCGGCCGTCCCGGCGAGCCGGTGCGGCTGGGCATGGCCGCGAGCGCCGCGGGCGAGGGTGTCGACCTGGAGACCTACCATCCGATCGCCGCCGACGGCGGCAATCCCGCCGTCGGCGGCCGGGTCGCGCCGGGGAAGGGCGGCGCCACCGTCCGGGAACGGCCGTTCCTCACCGGCGTGCGGGTGACCCTGTGGATCCCGGGCGCGGCCGGCCGGCGGATCGAGGCCGCGTTGCGCCGGCCGGTCTGGGGGCTGCGGCTCGGGCGTTCCCAGGACCTGGTGCACCTGCGGGGCCGGCCCCGGTGGACGGTGCTGCGCCCGGCCGCGGAGGCCGCGGTCGGCCACGCCCTGGCCCCGCCGGACGGCCACACCGCACCGCAGGCGGTATCCGTACGCCTCGCCGAGAACATCAGTACTGACCGTACATACACGACGTACGGATCGTATCTGTGGTGTCCGGCGTCCGCGGGAAAGCGGCCGGTCCACGGCGCCTACCGTGACGAGGAGACCGGCGAGGCGGTCTGGCTCCACGGCCCCGACAGCGCCGACGCCGACAGCGCCGACGCCGACGGGGCCGGCAGAGCTGGCGAGGCCGGCAGAGCTGGCGAGGCCGACAGCACCGACAGCGCCCACAGCGCCGGTACCGCTGGCACCGCCGACGGGGCCGGCGGAGCTGACAGCGCGGGCGGGACCGGTGGCTCCCGGGGCCGCGGTGAGCTCGACCAGGTGCTCGCGAAGTCCGCCACCGGCTCCGCGCTCGGGCACCCCGAAACGCTCACGGCGCACTCCGCGGCGGTACGCGACGCCGCCCGCGCGGTCGCCGACCGGATCGGCCCGGCCGGGGTGATCGCGGCGGAGCCACGGTTCTGGACATGGGTGGAGCGGGCCGCGCTGCTGCACGACGCCGGCAAGGCCGCCGCCGGCTTCCAGCGGCAGCTGCGGGTGCGCAGGGCGCCCTGGGGCGAGCGGCACGAGGTGCTCTCCCTGGCCTACGTGGACCTGCTCACCGCCGGCCAGCCCGACCGCGACCGGCTCATGACCGCCACCGGTGTCGCCTTCCATCATCGGCCGCTGACGGTCAGCGGTGGCCTCGGCGGCGGCCTGGCCGACAGCTACCCGTATGACGGCGGCTGGGAGCGCCGGTTCGGCCGCAACCCGGACGCCCTCCCCGACGAACCGCGCGTCCAGGTCACCCCGGCGCGGCACGCCGAACTGCTCGCCTGGTTCACTGGCGAGCTCACCGCCGAGCGCACGGCGGCGCCGCCGCGGCCGAACGGCCGGCGGCTGTGGCAGCGTGCCCGCGATCTGTTCATGACGACCCGGGATGCCTGGATCGAACCGGTCAGCCCGGACGCCGGCCTGCTGGCGGTGCTGCTCCAGGGCGCGGTCACCCTTGCCGACCACGCCGGCTCCGCCCATGTGCCGTTGCAGCGGCACATGCCGTTACCGCGGCGGTTCCTCGACCGGCTGCCCACACCATACGATCATCAGCGGCGGGCGGCCGCGGTCGACGGCCATCTGATCCTGACCGCGCCGACCGGCAGCGGCAAGACCGAAGCGGGCCTGGCCTGGGCGTCCACCCAGCTCGCCAGCATGCCGGGTGGGCCCCGGCTGGTGTGGGTGCTGCCCTACCGGGCGTCCATCGACGCGGCTGTCGACCGGTTCGCCCGCGATCTCGACCCGCCGCCGGGCACGGGCCTCGCGCCCGACATCGGGGTGCTGCACTCCACCGCGGCCCGCACGCTGCTCACCCGCGCGGTGGCGGAGGACTGCGCCCCCGGCGCGGACGACGCGCGCAAGGCCCGTGCCCGGGCGGGCGCCATGCGCCTGTTCGCCCAACGGGTGCGGGTCGCCACCCCGCACCAGCTGCTGCGGGCGGCCATCGCGGGGCCCCGGTACTCCTCGGTCCTGCTGGAACAGGCCAACGCCATGTTCGTCCTGGACGAGCTGCACGCCTACGACCCGGTCACCTTCGGCCGGATCTGCGCCGCGCTGCGGCTGTGGGAACGGCTCGGCAGCCGGGTCGCGGTGCTCTCCGCCACCCTCGCGCCGCCCATGGTCGAACTTGTCCGGGACAGCCTTGAGGCGCCGGTCGAGGTGGTTCCCGCCGCCGCCGGCACCGCGCCGGACCGCCACCGGCTCGTCCTCGACAACGAGCCGATCACCGCGCCCGCGAGTCTGGCGACCATCACGGGCTGGCTCGCGGAGGGACGCAGCGTCCTCGCCGTGGCCAACACCGTGAACACGGCCCAGCGGTTGTACGAGAGCCTGGCACCGGTCGCCCGCGATCTCCTGCCGGACGTGGGCGGCGGGGACGCGGCGCTGCTGCTGCATTCCCGCTTCAAAGCCCGGGACCGGGCGCGGATCGAACGGCGCATCACCGCCCGGCACCCCGAACGCGAACCCGGCCAGCCGGTTTTCCGCGGCGGCGGGCTCGTCGTGTCCACCCAGGCCCTGGAAGTGTCGCTGTGCCTGGATTTCGACCGGGGAGCCAGCGAACTCGCGCCGGTCGAGGCGGTCGCCCAACGCGCCGGACGGGTCAACCGCCGCGGACGTCACCCCGACGGCCCCGTCGAGTTCCGCGTCCATCCCGTGTCGTCCCACCTGCCCTACGAGGAGGAGGCGCTGGACGCGGCATGGGCCGCCATGCGGCGCACCGTGCTGCGGGATCCCCGGATCTCGGAGCACACGACCGGCACCTGGCTGGCGGACGTCTACGCCACCCCCTGGGGGCAACGGTGGGCCCGCGACGCCCGCGACGCCCGTGACGAGTTCGCCGCCGTTTTCCTGACCTTCCACAGGCCCTTCGAGGACCGTGGCGAATTCGCCGACGGGCTCGACCGGGGATTCGACACCGTGCACGTCCTGCACGCCGACGACGTCGAGGAATACCAGGTGCTGTCCGACCGGCGCGACGGCGACCCGCTGCTTGCCGAAGGGCTGCTCATCCCGCTTGCGTTCGGGCAGTACGCCGGTCTTCTCGGGAGAAAGCGCGTCCAGTTCCTGCGCGACCCGCGGAACTCCGCGCTGCGCCTGCCCGTCGTCGACGTGCCGTACGCGCCCGACACCGGGCTGGACCTCGCCCGCGACCAGGACCCCGCCGATCCCGGTGCGTGTTCCGCGCTCGAGGACACCGTCCTGTGAGCGATGCCGGCCCAACGGGCGAAATCAGCGATGCCGGCCCCGCCAGCCGCGCCAGCCGCGCCGGTCGTGCCAGCCGCGCCGGCCGTGAGGACGGCGGCCGCGAAAACAGCCGTGGAGACATCGGTCTCGGGGGTGGTGTTCCCGGGGCCGGCGTTCCCGGGGGCGGCGGCTCCGAGGAGGACGGCCTCGGCGGCGTGCACATCAAGTATCTGCTGCACTGCCCCCGTCAGCTCTGGCTCTACATGCGCGGCTACCGCCCGGAGGGGGCCAGCGACCTGGTCGCCTTCGGCGAGGCCGTGGACGCCACCACCTACACCCGCCGCCGCGACATCGACCTCGGCGAGGCGAGAATCGACTGGGTCACCACCGGCGCCGTCGTCCACGAGACCAAGTCCTCCCGGGCTCCCTCGCCGGATCACGAGGCGCAGGTCCGGCACTACTGCCTGCTGCTGGAACGCCGAGGGGTCCACGTACGCGGCGGGACGGTCCACTACCCGCTCATCCGCCGCACGGCCGCCGTGACCTGGGACGACCAGGCCCGCGCCGCCGCCCTGGACACCGAACGGCAGGCCCGCGCCGTCATCGAGGCGACGTCGATCCCGCCGCGGCTGGAGCGCCGGCGCTGCCGGGGATGCTCCTACACCGACTACTGCTGGGGACAGACATGAGCGCCGCCGGCCGCACCTACTGGCTGACCGAGCCCTGCCGCATCCGCCGCGAGGACAACAGCCTGCGCATCGAACGAGCCGATGCCAGCCCGGTACACATCCCGATCACCGACGTCCGCGACCTGGTCACCTTCGACCATGTCGACATCAACACGGCGGCCGTCTCCCTGCTCGGCCGGCACGGGGTGACGGTCCACGTCCTGGACCACTACGGCAACTACGCCGGCGCGCTCACCCCCGCCGAGGACATGTCCTCCGCGGCGGTGGTCCGCAGCCAGGTCACCCTCACCGCCGACGATGACCGGCGTACGGCCGTCGCCCGCGCGCTCGTCGCCACCACCGCGGCGAACGTACGGTGGGCGCTCGACACCGACCTGCTCGATCCCGCCCTGGACACCCTCAACGGCCAGCTCCCGGACTGTCACAGCGCCGGTCAGCTCATGGGGGCCGAGGGCAACTTCCGCCGTACCGCGTGGGGCGCACTCGACACGATCCTGCCACCCTGGCTGCGTCTCGCCGGCCGCACCCGCCGGCCGCCCAGCAACGCCGGCAACGCCTTCGTCAGCTATGCCAACAGCATCATCTACGCCCGCGTCCTCACCGCTCTGCGTTGCACGCCGCTGCATCCCGCGCTCGGGTTCCTGCACGCCGACACCGACCGGCGCCGCAACACCCTCGCGCTGGACCTGGCCGAACCGTTCAAACCACTGTTCGCCGAGCGCCTGCTGCGCCGCGCGGCAGCACAGAAGACGCTGCGCCCCTCCGATTTCGAGACGGACGTGGGAGCGGCCACACTCAGCCGCGAGGGCCGCAGGAAAGTCGCCACAATGATCCGGGAAGAACTCGCCACGACCGTTCAGCACCGGGGACTGCGCCGCAAGGTCTCCTACGAGGAAATCATTCATCTCGAAGCTCTCAAGATTGTCCGCCTCTGCCTGGAGGACAAGCCGTACAAGCCCTTCCGGCCGTGGTGGTGAGTCATGTTCGTCGTTCTCGTCTACGACACCGCGGCCGAACGCAACCCTCTCGTCCTGAAGACCTGCCGCAGGTACCTGCACTGGGTACAGCGCAGCGTGTTCGAAGGAGAACTGTCCGCCGCCCAGTACCGGGCGCTCCTCGCGGCCCTGCGCACCAGCCTTGATCTTGGCTATGACAGCATCCGGATCTACCGGACGCGCTCCCCGCACCTCGTGGAGACCGAGTGGCTCGGACGCGAGACGGGCAACCAGGACTCGATCCTCTAGAATAAGGATCATGGCTGTGACCAGGGGCTCTGCACTACCGCCGGACCGCTGCAAAACCCCCCTCCGCCCAGCCCCCCAACCACCCCGTGACCTGCACGTTCACCCTCGGGTCCGTGATCATCCCTGGAGGGATTGAAACACTTTCTTGGGTCGGCCCGGCTTCCCATTTGCCAGTCCGTGATCATCCCTGGAGGGATTGAAACTGGGGTACCCAAAGAGAGTGTATATTATTTCATCT
>NZ_CAKKTM010000171.1 GCF_920888515.1 Protofrankia sp. CiP1_Cm_nod1
GGTCCAGGCAGGGTCCGTGATCATCCCTGGAGGGATTGAAACACCTCAGCCGCGCCGAGGATGCTGCGGCCCGGGAGGTCCGTGATCATCCCTGGAGGGATTGAAACCCTCCGCGAGCACCTGCACCCGCGCCGCTGCCGCGGGGTCCGTGATCATCCCTGGAGGGATTGAAACGGAAGCCGCGCGGAGGAGTCGGCGGAGTGTCGTCCGGGTCCGTGATCATCCCTGGAGGGATTGAAACCTTGCCGTACCGGCCGTACGTCCCGTGCTCCATCCGCGGTCCGTGATCATCCCTGGAGGGATTGAAACGGATGACGGTGACGAGAACGCCGATGGCGGCGGCCGTGGTCCGTGATCATCCCTGGAGGGATTGAAACCCGCTCTTGACCCAGGCCCGTACTCGCGTGAGACCTGGGTCCGTGATCATCCCTGGAGGGATTGAAACAGCTTGATGAGCACCCAGATCCACACGCCTTCCTTGGGTCCGTGATCATCCCTGGAGGGATTGAAACCGCGGATCGTGGATGACGCACGTGGCCGTCATGAGGTCCGTGATCATCCCTGGAGGGATTGAAACGCGGATGCGGGATGCCGTTTGCTGGCGATGTCGGGGTCCGTGATCATCCCTGGAGGGATTGAAACGGTGCGCGGTCACGTTCTCGTGATCGCCGATCATGGTCCGTGATCATCCCTGGAGGGATTGAAACACCGTGGCGATCTGGAACGTGGCCACGGCCTGACGGTCCGTGATCATCCCTGGAGGGATTGAAACGGATGTAGTCCGGGTAATTGGACGGCGGGCCGTAGGGTCCGTGATCATCCCTGGAGGGATTGAAACAGGCGTTCATGGTGGAACAGTGGAGTGAAGCCGGCCGGTCCGTGATCATCCCTGGAGGGATTGAAACTCGTGGTACCTTTCGTCATCGGGGTTGATCTCTAGAGGGTCCGTGATCATCCCTGGAGGGATTGAAACAGGTCACCGAGCCAGCGGATGATGTCGTCAGCCGCGGTCCGTGATCATCCCTGGAGGGATTGAAACCCGGGTCGTGCTGGTCGCGAGCAGCGCCAGCCGGGGTCCGTGATCATCCCTGGAGGGATTGAAACGTCAGGAGACCCACGATCCAGGCGAGAGCTGGTGCGGGTCCGTGATCATCCCTGGAGGGATTGAAACTTCATGATCCCCCTCCGGGCGCCACACGGGCGCCAAGTCCGTGATCATCCCTGGAGGGATTGAAACAGGATCTCCCCGGTCGCGGCGTCGGCAATGAGGTGGGCCAGTCCGTGATCATCCCTGGAGGGATTGAAACCCGTCCGACAGTCGGGACTCATCGGCCACGCGGACATCCCGTGTCCGTGATCATCCCTGGAGGGATTGAAACAAATCAAGCGTGAGTGGCTGGACGAGTGGCTGACGAGTCCGTGATCATCCCTGGAGGGATTGAAACGCAACCTGGATCTGCTGGACGCCAGCCCGCACCGGTCCGTGATCATCCCTGGAGGGATTGAAACGGTATGCGGCCAGCTCTGGATGAATCCGGATGAAGTCTGTGATCATCCCTGGAGGGATTGAAACATACGAGATCGTCCGCGCTGAGCGCGGGATGACCGTGTCCGTGATCATCCCTGGAGGGATTGAAACTGGGCGGACCGGACCGCAACCCGGTCGTGCTCGGGTCCGTGATCATCCCTGGAGGGATTGAAACTGTCCTGGTCACCCCTTGCCGGTGTGCTCGTGCTGGTCCGTGATCATCCCTGGAGGGATTGAAACCATCTTTGATCTTGCCCCACGCGATCGCGAGATCCAGTCCGTGATCATCCCTGGAGGGATTGAAACTTCTAAGGCGCATCCTGACGGCAACCCCACGCACACGGTCCGTGATCATCCCTGGAGGGATTGAAACGTCTCGTCCAGGCCGCCCCAGACGCCGAAATCCTGCGTCCGTGATCATCCCTGGAGGGATTGAAACCGTAGACGGTCTGGGCTTGCGTCATCGAATCACCGGTCCGTGATCATCCCTGGAGGGATTGAAACGGTGCTGCGATGACGACACGCCGTGCGCCTGGCCGTCCGTGATCATCCCTGGAGGGATTGAAACACGGGCCCCATCTTCACCGCGGGCCCCAGGTGGAAAGTCCGTGATCATCCCTGGAGGGATTGAAACCGCGGCTGTCCGCGCTCACCGTTATCGCACTGCTTATGTCCGTGATCATCCCTGGAGGGATTGAAACACCCGTTCCCGCCAGGCCGCTTGCCCTTCGGTCTCGTGTCCGTGATCATCCCTGGAGGGATTGAAACCCGAGCCGTGCGCCACCGCCGTTGAGCAGGAACTCGTCCGTGATCATCCCTGGAGGGATTGAAACACGAGCAGACCCCCGGAAGACCGGAACAGCGCCTGTCCGTGATCATCCCTGGAGGGATTGAAACATTTCAGATGCGACGTTCGGGAACAGCACTATTCCTGTCCGTGATCATCCCTGGAGGGATTGAAACGGCAACGACTTCAGCCACTGCGTGAAGTCGTACGCAAGGTCCGTGATCATCCCTGGAGGGATTGAAACGCGATGGCGCCCAAGGGCCAGCAGATCAAATGCGTGTCCGTGATCATCCCTGGAGGGATTGAAACCCGCGTCCCAATGACTCACGGCCGGCCGCCATCCAGGGTGTCCGTGATCATCCCTGGAGGGATTGAAACCCTACGCACTGGCGTCCTGATGGCGCTGGAGAAGCCGGTCCGTGATCATCCCTGGAGGGATTGAAACGACCGAAAAAGTCTCCGTCTAGCACGCTTGACTCCGGTCCGTGATCATCCTGGAGGGATTGAAACGGGCTCCTGGTCGGGCTTGTCGACTTCCCGCCGGCTTGTCCGTGATCATCCCTGGAGGGATTGAAACGGTACCGCGGCTGTCTACGGCCGTCGGGACCTCAAGTCCGTGATCATCCCTGGAGGGATTGAAACCCTGAGCGCAGATCTATAACGCCATTGCGAACCGGGTCCGGTCCGTGATCATCCCTGGAGGGATTGAAACTGGACATGCCGAGGAGTTCGCCGGTACGCCGGCGCGCGCTGGTCCGTGATCATCCCTGGAGGGATTGAAACGTTGGTAGTGGATTTCTCCGCGGATTCTTGGAGGAGTCCGTGATCATCCCTGGAGGGATTGAAACAGGAATGGGACGAGGACCGAGAGGGGAATTGGATCGTCCGTGATCATCCCTGGAGGGATTGAAACCGGACGTGCGTCCACTCGGACCCGAAGTTATGGAGGGTCCGCGATCATCCCTGGAGGGATTGAAACTGTTCCGGGTCCAGTGGAAGCGAATTCGGCCGTAGCGGGTCCGTGATCATCCCTGGAGGGATTGAAACCGGGTCCTGCACGCGGCCAGGAGCGCGATGATCTGATGTCCGTGATCATCCCTGGAGGGATTGAAACGAGTCCCATCCCAAATGACCCGCGGCTGATCTTCGTTCGTGATCATCCCTGGAGGGATTGAAACGCCCGCTCCGGCAGCAGGACGAGTTCCCCGGCGGGCGGGTCCGTGATCATCCCTGGAGGGATTGAAACAGGTTGCCAACGACCAGCTCAGCAACGACCCGACG
>NZ_CAKKTM010000172.1 GCF_920888515.1 Protofrankia sp. CiP1_Cm_nod1
GCCCCACAAACCCCCCGTGACCTGCACGTTTACCCTCGGGTCCGTGATCATCCCTGGAGGGATTGAAACCGCCACTCGCCGATGGTGAGGATCTGAGCTTCCTCGAGTCCGTGATCATCCCTGGAGGGATTGAAACTCAGGCATGTCATGCCGGTAGTTCTGGGTTCGGCGCGTCCGTGATCATCCCTGGAGGGATTGAAACTGACCTCCGTTGCCGCGTTGACGGCCCGGGCGGATGTCCGTGATCATCCCTGGAGGGATTGAAACGGAGGCACGTACAGGCCGGTATCGGCCTCCGCGGGCAGTCCGTGATCATCCCTGGAGGGATTGAAACATCACCCGGTCGGGCGTCACCGCGATATACGAGTGATGTCCGTGATCATCCCTGGAGGGATTGAAACTTGGTGATGCGGTATGGCCAGCCGTAGGCGTCTGCGAGTCCGTGATCATCCCTGGAGGGATTGAAACGTTTCATTGGGAGGACTCCCGCGCGGATTGCCTCTGGTCCGTGATCATCCCTGGAGGGATTGAAACATGGTGGCGTGGGCCCTGTGGCGTTCAGGGCTCGTGTCCGTGATCATCCCTGGAGGGATTGAAACCCGCAACCGCCGATGGATGGGCGGCCCGCGCATTCGTGTCCGTGATCATCCCTGGAGGGATTGAAACGGTTCCCTCCCGCACTTCGCTCCAGCGGGGGGCGGTCCGTGATCATCCCTGGAGGGATTGAAACGCCTCCGCCGAGTCCTTGTAGATCCGTCCGTCGCCGGTCCGTGATCATCCCTGGAGGGATTGAAACGGGAGATCGGCTTTGCGGCGGCTGCGGGCGATGTTGTCCGTGATCATCCCTGGAGGGATTGAAACACGTCGAGGACGACGCCCGTTACGAGATCGTGTCCGAGTCCGTGATCATCCCTGGAGGGATTGAAACTCGCCGGCCAGATGGCCGGCGACGACTCGCGCCGAGTCCGTGATCATCCCTGGAGGGATTGAAACATGAAGGACGCGCCGAGCACATCGCCCGCCAGGAGTCCGTGATCATCCCTGGAGGGATTGAAACTCCGTAGGGACGATCGCGCCGAGCCAGCGCCCACGTCCGTGATCATCCCTGGAGGGATTGAAACATGTAGACGCCGTCAAGGGCCGCGACGACGGCCAGGGTCCGTGATCATCCCTGGAGGGATTGAAACGTGTGCAGGTCGAGCGCGGTCCACACGCAGGTGGCGTCCGTGATCATCCCTGGAGGGATTGAAACGATGTCGAAGCCGAGGCGCTCATTGCCGCCATCGAGGTCCGTGATCATCCCTGGAGGGATTGAAACGACTCGTCGAGGGCGCGGATGGGGTTTCCGCACGCGTCCGTGATCATCCCTGGAGGGATTGAAACCCCTGCTTGTAACGCCGGGCCGGTTCGATCACTTCCGGTCCGTGATCATCCCTGGAGGGATTGAAACGCGAACGAGATCGGCCGGTTCGTCCCGGACATCTCGGGTCCGTGATCATCCCTGGAGGGATTGAAACGGTTTGGTCAGCAGCCCGGTCGGGTCGTACCAGATGTCCGTGATCATCCCTGGAGGGATTGAAACCCGACCGCCCACATGCGGATCATTCGGTCCTCGAGTCCGTGATCATCCCTGGAGGGATTGAAACTCTTCCACTGTCCGGGCGGTGCCGTCGAACATCAGGGTCCGTGATCATCCCTGGAGGGATTGAAACACGACAGGGTCTCCCCGCAGGACCTCGTGATCGTGTCCGTGATCATCCCTGGAGGGATTGAAACGCCAGCGTGGCTATGTGCCGTTCCCGCGTCAGTTGGTCCGTGATCATCCCTGGAGGGATTGAAACACCCCGCCAATGCCGGAGAACAGGGACAGGACGTTCACGTCCGTGATCATCCCTGGAGGGATTGAAACAGTGGCCGGGTAGCGAGGGCCTGCCGGTGGTCGGCGTCCGTGATCATCCCTGGAGGGATTGAAACGCCGATGAGATCCGCCAGCAACCGCGCGGGCAGGACGTCCGTGATCATCCCTGGAGGGATTGAAACTCAGAGGCCATCGCGGTTCCGAGACTTCCGGTAATCGTCCGTGATCATCCCTGGAGGGATTGAAACGCGGCATCCACTACAC
>NZ_CAKKTM010000173.1:0-1008 GCF_920888515.1 Protofrankia sp. CiP1_Cm_nod1
ATTGAAACCCCAGGTGGCCAACGGGGTGCTGGGTCTGCTGGACGTCCGTGATCATCCCTGGAGGGATTGAAACGTGCTTGGTATCCGTCTCGGTCGCTCAATATCTCGTCCGTGATCATCCCTGGAGGGATTGAAACACCTGTCACCCATCCGGCCGGATCTTCCGCGTACGTGGTCCGTGATCATCCCTGGAGGGATTGAAACGGCTCCGACCGCTGCCAATAGAAGGAGCTCCAGCACGTCCGTGATCATCCCTGGAGGGATTGAAACAGGATTTTTTTCAGCAGTACGGTCTGTCTCCTGTCTTGTCCGTGATCATCCCTGGAGGGATTGAAACGACCCACGGAATCCGGCCCCGTAGGCATACTGAGCAATCGTCCGTGATCATCCCTGGAGGGATTGAAACGGCGGGGACCGCAGCCGAGTACGAGTACGCCGTCGGTCCGTGATCATCCCTGGAGGGATTGAAACCCGCAACCATCCCGGCGGACCTGGAGTGGGCCGGCGTCCGTGATCATCCCTGGAGGGATTGAAACGGGGGCCGATCCACTCCCTCCCCCGCCCGGGTTGTGGTCCGTGATCATCCCTGGAGGGATTGAAACACGGGTGTCAGGCGCTCTGCTTCAGTCGCGTGCGCAGGTCGTCGAGGTTGTCGGGGTGTTCGGGGCCGTGGCGGCGGCCGGCCGTGCGGCTGAGCCACTGGGCGGCGGGGCCGGAGTCGAGCAGTGGCTCGTCCTCGGTGCGGTCCGGTGCGCCGGCTGTCGCGAAGTACTCCCGCGTGGATTCCAGTGTGATCGGGGCGGAGGCGCCGGGGCGACGTTCCAGGCTGGCCGCGTGCCATGGTGGTTCGCCGTGGCTGAGCACTTCGAGGTCGCGGCCCGTCAGGGCGCCGTAGCGGCTGAGGACGTAGCCGATCGTGTTCAGCTCCGCTTCGCCGAACTCGGCGCGACCAGATGGCTGTTGATGGCACGACCGGACTGAAGCGGGAATTGAGCGTTCACAGCGGTC
>NZ_CAKKTM010000173.1:1454-3646 GCF_920888515.1 Protofrankia sp. CiP1_Cm_nod1
TGCCAGCGTGTCTGGGCATGTTGTCTTCTTGTCGGTGGGTGGCGCTGGGGGAGGTGTCGGGAAGTTGGCGCGAGGGCGTGTGGAGTGGCGGGCTGGCCTATCGTGGAAATATGACGATCACTACTGAGCTGGAGTCCGGGACAGCCCGTTGGCAGACGTCTGTGAGCGGGGCTGGCTGGGACGTCGACGCCCTGAATATCGACAGCGCTGTCATCGGCCGTACGGGCGCCGATGGCGGAGGTGCGCCAGGCGGCGGGGCTGATGCGCCTGTGGCGGGCGGCGCTGGCGGGGCCGGCGGCGTTGGTGGAGCCGGTGAGGTCGGTGAGGTCGGTGGAACCGGTGGGGTCGGCCGCGTTGGTGGTGTTGGCGGAGCGGGTGAGGCCGGCGGGAGCGGCGGGGCTGGTGGGGGTGTGCGGCTGGCCGGGCGGGAAGCCGAGGGCTGGCAGGGGCGTCCGGATGCCCTGCGCTCGTCCCCCTTGTCGGTGCCGGCGGGGTCGAGGTCGCGGGTGGGGCCGGCTGCCGCCGGTGCTGTCCGGTCGGCTGTGCTGCGTTGGTGGGCTGTCGTTCTCGCCGTCGGGACCGTCGTCGCCACGATGATCGAGCCGGTTCCCGATGGCCCGCAGGCGGTGGAGCGGACGCCGGTCCTGATCGGGGCCATCGGTGACGTCACCCTGGTGCTGCTGTTCGTGGCCTTTGGCGCGCTGCTTGCCGGCCGCCGCTGGGGGCTCGGGGCGGCCACCTACGCGGGCGCCGGGCTCGTGGCGCTCTCGGCGCTGTGCCCGGCCTCGGGCCATCACGATGTGGCGGCCTGGTGGTTCGCGCAGCTCGCGATCAGCGTTGGTCTGTTCGCGGGCTCCCTTGTGCTGCGTTCTCGGGCGAGCGCGCCAGCCCGCCCCTGAGGACCGCCGCGCCGAGGGGAGCGCGCCGGGGAGAGCGCATCGGGACGGGACGGAGAACACACCTGGCCCGAGACATGCCTTCCTGTTTACTTACCGCAAGCGTCTCGTGTCGCTACGGTTATATGTACAGATCGTAGCGACACGGGGAGTAAGCATGCTCAATCAACAGCACGATCAGAGACGATGGCCCGACACTGGCCAGAAGCCCAGGTCAGGGAGGTCATCACGGTGGATACAGGGGCCCCGAGCCGACGTCAGCTCGCCGTTCTGGCCACTCTCGCCGCTGGCGGCGCAGTGACGATGTCGCCCTTCGTCGACGAGCTGGCGGACGTCGACACGCGCTTCCGAGTACTGGTCTGCGAGTACGAGGACATTCCGCTGACCGAATCCCTGCCGCGGCTGGACGCCCTCTACGCGGAGGTCGTCCGCCTCTCCGAGCGCCGGGTGGCCCCGGCGCAGCGCCGGGCCGCCGGTGCCACCCTGGCCCATGTCGAGGCGCTGCGCGCCGACGCGCTGTTCAACACCGACCGGATCGACCAGGCCCGGCGGCTCGCCGAGGCCGCCTACCGGCACGGCCGGTCCGCCGGCGACGCGTTAGCCGTCGGCTACGCCCGGAAGATCGCCGGAATGATCGAGCTGTACGAGGAGCATCCGGAGTCGGCGTTGCGGCTTGCCATGGACGGCCAGCGCCGGGCCGACGGCACCCCGGTGGCCATCGCCGCGCTCGCGTTGCAGGCGCGGGCGATGGCGGTCCTGCCCGGTGGGCGTCCCGACGAGGTGGCCAGGATCGCCGACCGGGCGATCGGCCAGGCGTTCGCGCTGCCGGCCGAGCAGCGGGGGACCCCCGGCGGGGAGGATCCCGGTGCCGTCCACCCGGTGGAGGTCGCCTACCACGGAGTGATCGCCGCCGCGGCGGCCGGTGACCACAGCGCCGCCACGGACTACGCCGACGTCGCCCTGCCCGCGCTGACGGCGATGAACCGTCCGGGGTTCGTCGCGGTCGCGCTCGCCCATCTGGCCGCCGCCGACGCCCGCCGCGGTGACGTGGAATCCGCGCTCGACCGGGCCGGCACCGCCTTCGACCTGGCGCCCCGCCCGTTCCGGGCGGTGGGCCGCCCGCTGGCGGCGACCCTGTTCGCGCTGCGGGCCGGTCACGCGAACGCGGACGGCGTCCAGGCCTTCCTCGTCCGGGCCCGCGCCTGGAAACAGAGCGGGAGCACGACCTGACGCTCTGAGTCGTGGACGGCCGTCCCGCGGCGGGCCCGGCATCCGGGCCTGCCGCGAGCGGCCATG
>NZ_CAKKTM010000173.1:4107-5288 GCF_920888515.1 Protofrankia sp. CiP1_Cm_nod1
GCGGCCGGCCCGGGGCGAGCCGTGGGCGGGTCAGCGCCAGGCGGTCTCCGAGACGGGGGAGCGGCCGATCAGCGGACGCCACCACGCCTCGTTGTCGCGGTACCAGGCGACGGTTTCCCGCATCCCGTCGGCGAAGCCGATCTCGGGCGCCCAGCCGAGCTCGGTGCGCAGCCTGGTGGAGTCGAGCAGGTAACGCCGGTCGTGGGACGGGCGGTCCGGCACGATCGTCTTCAGCGACTCCGGCAGGCCCAGCTCGGCGAGGATGGTGTTGGCGATGGTCTCGATGTCGGCCTCGACCCCGCTGCCGACGTGGTAGGTCTCGCCGAGCCGGCCGCGCTCCAGCACCGCCTCGATCGCCCGGCAGTGGTCGGCGACGTGCAGCCACTCCCGGCGGTTGCGCACCGACGCGTACAGGGGCAGGTTCTCGCCCTGCAGGGCCCGGGTGACGAACAGCGGGATGACCTTCTCCGGGAACTGGTACGGCCCGTAGTTGTTCGAGCAGTTCGTGATCGTCACCGGCAGGTCGTAGGTCAGGCCGTAGGCGCGCACCGCGTGGTCGCCGCCGGCCTTGGCCGCGTTGTACGGCGTCCGCGGCAGATACGGGGAGTCCTCGGTGAACGCGCCGGGGTCGTCGAGGTCCATGTCACCGTAGACCTCGCAGGTCGAGATCTGGTGGAAGCGCGCCACGCCGACCGTGCGGGCCGCCTCCAGCAGCGTCTGGGTGCCGATGACGTTGGTGGAGAAGAAGTCGCCGGGACGGATGATCGCCAGGCTGTTGTGCGACTCGGCGGCGAAGTTGACCACCATGTCGACCGTGTGCTCCCGCAGCAGCGACTCGACGAGCTCGCGGTCGCGGATGTCCCCGTGCACGAACGTGATCTCCGCCAGCACGTCGGCGAGGTTGTCCCGGCAGCCGGCGTAGGTCAGCGCGTCCAGCGCGACCACCTGGTCCCGGGGGTGCCGCTCACGCCAGTAGCGGACGAAGTTCGACCCGATGAACCCGGCGGCCCCGGTGACCAGCAGCGTCGACATGTGTCGTACGTCCCCCTTCGTAAGAGATCGGGATCGGCGGCCTCGGCGCCCCGATCCACGCCAGCCTCTCACGGCCGGATGACGCCGATCATCACCGCCCCTGTCTCTTATACACATCTGACGCTGCCGACGACTAGTCGAGTGTATAT
>NZ_CAKKTM010000174.1:0-5314 GCF_920888515.1 Protofrankia sp. CiP1_Cm_nod1
CCGCCCGCCGGCCGCCGCCCGCCGGCCGTCGCCCGCCGGCCGTCGCGGCGAACGGCGGCTGGCAGCGGTACCGGCTCGGGACGCCGGGCCAGGAGACGCCGGGCCAGGACGCCGGGTCAGGACGCCGGTCGGTTCGAGGACGGTGGGCGGGGACGCTCGTCCAGTACCGTGCGCACCGCGTCGCCGATCAGATGCGTCAGCCGGGGATGGGCGCTGCGACGGCCGCGGACGTGGAGTGGTTCAGGCTCGACCGGTGGCAGATCGTCACGGCGTTCCAGCCCCTGCGGCACCGCCCCGACATCGGCGAGCAGCGCGACACCGACACCGGCGCGGACCGCGTGCAGCACACCGGCGAGGTATCCGGCCTCGCCGACGACCGAGGCCGTGCGCCCGGCCTGGGCCAGCACTCGTAACGCATGGCTTCGAATCGTGCACGGATCGTCGATAGCTACCAGTGGCAGTGGCCGTTCCGGCGGGGGCGGCACCCAGTCGGTGGCCGCGAACCAGGCCAGCGGCAGCCGGCCGGCGGGACGGGCCAGGGGGGTGTTCCCCTCCCCGATGAGCACGGCGACGTCGATGCTGCCCCGGTCGAGCGCCTCGTCGAGGCGGGCCCCCCGATCGAGCCGGAACCTGACCTGGACGTCGGGGAACTCCGCGGTGAGCGCGGACATCACCAGCGGGAGCAGGTGGTCGGCGGCATGCTCGGTCGACCCGATGGTGATGGTCGGCTGGCCCGCCAGCGCCGCGTCCACGCCCAGTTGTTCGAGGGCGTCGTCGTGCAGGGTGAGAATCCGTCGCCCCATGGCGATGAGTAGTTCACCATCAGAGGTGAAGCGTGTGCCGCGGCCGTCCGGGGTGACCAGCGGCCGGCCGACCGCTTTCTCCAGGCGGCGCACATGCTGGCTCACCGCCGACTGCGAGATGCACAGCGCCTCCGCGGCCCGGCGGAAGCCGCCGTGGTCGGCGATCGCCGTGAGGCTGCGCAGAGCCGTCAGGTCCAGTACGGGAGGCACAGTGCACGATAGCGCAACTGATTTTATTTCGTAATAGGTCTGATCGCGGATCCGCGTTGGACATCCACGGAAAACAGCACCATCCTGATGCCCATGGTCGGGAAACGGGATGTGCGGCAACACGGACCGCTTACATTCCGTGCCGCTTTCCGTCATCCAGCGCGGTGCCGGATCGCGCGGCACGTCCTGACCCGCAGACGAGTCATTGACTTCGGGACCATCACCTCCGCCTGTTGTCCCGTGCGTTGTTCCCGCTGGTGACACCAGGTTCCCTCTGGTGACACCGGGCTCCCGCTGGTGACGTCGGCGCGTCACTGCCCGGCCTGATCCGGCTGCCGGTCGCCGAGCCACGGCAGCTCGTCCAGGCCATCGGGATCACCAGGCCATCGGGATCACCAGGCCATCGGGATCACCAGGCCATCGGGATCACCAGGCCATCCGGATCGCCACGGTCGTCTGGTTCGTCCCTGTTCGTCCGGTGACGCGCCAGTGCCGGCCCCTGACGGCTTCCGGCTTCGACACCGCCGCCCGCTGTCGGCTACGCCGTCGGTCCGTACCTGTCTGTAGCTGTACGCACCTGTCCGTACCGGTGCGTACCGGTACGGTATGCGCCCGTCGTCCCGGCCGGCTCCCGCCCACCGGTACCGCTTCCGGCTACCGGACATCAGCTGCCCGCCCGCACATAAGGACGTAGATCGATGACGTCAGCTCAGCTCGCCACCACCGCCGCGGACGCGCCCGCTCTCGCGGCCTGGGACAACCCGCCCGCGGTCGCGCCGCGGGGGACGGTGATCCTGATCGCCGGCCGGGGCGAGCACCCGGGGCTCTACGAGCGGTTCGGCAACCGGATCGCCTTCGACGGCTACCGGGTCCGGGTGGTCGGCGACCCGACCGCGCACGAGCGGACGGTCACCTCCGAGATCGACCGCCTGCTGGCCGACCCGGACCTGCCCGCGCCGCGCGTGCTGGCGGGCTCCGACGCGGGCGCGGCGTTCGCCGCGGCGCTGGTCGCCACCGGGCGGGTGCGGGCCGACGGCCTCATCCTCGTCGGCCTCCCCGGCGGGGAGACGGCCACCACCGGCATCGGGGAATGGGAGTGGGAGACCGAGCTGGGTGAGCGCACCGCCTGCCCCACCCACCAGGCGCGGCTGGACGCCGACGTGTCGGTGCGCCGCGGCGCGCTGACCGTCCCGATACCCCGGTCCTGGATCGTCGACGGTGATCTTCGCCAGGTCGCCGTGCCGGTGCTCGGCCTGCATGGGACGGCCGACCTGCTCAGCCCGCTGCCGGCCGCGCGCGAGCGGTACGCGGGCGCGCCCGTCGCCGAGTTCGTCACCATCGACGGCGGCAAGCACGACGCCCTCAACGACGCCACCCACCGGACGGCCGCGGCCGTGGTCGTGCTGTTCCTCGAACGGCTGCGGACCGGCACCGGCCTGCCCGCGATCGCGCGCTGGACACCCTGGTCATAGCCGCCGCCATCCATGCCAGCCGCCGCCATCCGTGCCAGCCGCGGCGGCCGTGCCAAGCCGCGGCTGGCGCACCGATCAGCCACCGTCCGGCGCATCCGGAGGATCCGTGACCGTCGAATTCATCAGCGGCATAAACATCAACCCGTCCAACGAGCTCAACCGGCTCCGCCTCCCGGCCGTTGACGTGCCCTTCCTCAGGCGTTACGCGCGGGTCCTGGAGGACGGTGGCTTCGACTACACCCTGGTGCCCTACCACTCCTCCTTCCAGGACCCGTTCACCCTGGCCACGGCCATCACACAGGTCACCGAGCGGCTCCGGCCGATCGTCGCGCTGCGGCCCAACACCATCTACCCGACGGTCGCGGCCAAACAGCTGGCCACCCTCGACCAGCTCAGCGGCGGACGCGCGGTGGTGCACTTCATCGCGGGCGGGGACGACCACGAGCAGGCCCGCGAGGGCGACCGGCTGGGCAAGACCGAGCGCTACGCGCGACAGGCCGAGTACATCGACATCCTCCGCCGGGTATGGGCCTCGACAGCGCCGTTCGACCATGCCGGGACCTACTACTCCTTCGAGGACTTCGTCTCGGTCGTGCGGCCGGTCAACGGCGGCATCCCGGTGTCGGTCGGCGGGTCGTCGCCGCAGGCCTACCAGGTGGGCGGCGCGCAGGCCGACATCTTCGGGCTGTGGGGCGAACCGCTCAGGCAGACCAGGGAGCAGATCGACGCGGTGGCCGAGCAGGCCCGCCTCGCCGGCCGTGCGGACACCCCCCGCATCTGGGTCACCTTCCGCCCGATCATCGCTCCCACCGAGGAACTGGCCTGGGAGAAGGCCCACCGGATCCTCGACGTCCTGCGGGGCAACAACGGGCTCGCGCACGCGGCGTTCCGTGCCACCGGCGTGCAGGAACCACCCAACGTCGGTTCTCAGCGGCTGCTGCGGGTGGCCCGCGACGGTGACCTGCACGATCGTGCGCTGTGGACGCCCACGGCAGCCGCGACCAACGCCGCCGGCGCGTCCACCGCCCTGGTGGGGACGCCCGAGACCGTCGCCGCCGCCATCCTCGACTACGTCGACATCGGCGCCGAGCTCATCTCGATCCGCGGGTACGACAACCTCAACGACGTCATCGACTACGGCCGCTACCTTCTCCCGCTGGTGCGCGAGGAGCTGGCCCACCGCGCGGCGACCGGCCGTCGTGGCGAGATCGTGCGGGAGGACGCCGGGCGCGGCCGCCCGGCCACCTCGGCGGCTACCTCGGCCACCTCGGCGGCTACCTCGGCCACTTCCGCCGCTTCGGCGGCCTCGGCCGGTGGCCCGCACGGTGTCGGGGGAGCGGGGGCGCGGGAAACGTCGTCCGCGCGGGCCGGCCGGCCGGGGCAGCAGGTGGCGTCGTGAGCGTGCCGTCACGGTCCCGGACCGGCCCGGCCGACCGCCCCGCCACCGGCCTGCCCGCCGCCGATCCCGCCGCCGGCGGCCGTCCCGCTGCCGCTGCCGGCGGCCGTCCCGATGTCGATGCCGATGCCGGCCCTCCGGTGGCCGCGCTGCCGGTCGTGGACATCTCCGACGACGCGCTCGCCCGGACGAGCGCGCGGATCGCGCTCACCGCCGAGGAGTACGACCGTTCCGCGGAGTTCCCCTGGGCAGGCATCCAGGCCGTGCACGACGCGGGCCTGCTGCGGCTGGGGATCTCGCCCCGCTACGGCGGCCAGGGCCTCAGCGCCACCGACAGCGTCCGGGTCCTGCAGTGGCTGGGCCGGGGCGACCCATCGGTCGCCCTGATCACGGCGATGACGATCCTCCAGCACGTGCTGGAGGACATCGACCCGTGGTGGCCGGCGGATCTCTACCGCACCGTGGTCGACGACTCCCGCCGGCGGCCGGTGCTGCTCAACGCCGTCCGCGCCGAGCCGGAGTGGGGAGCGCCCGCCCGCGGCGGGCTGCCGGCCACGAAGATCCGGCGGACCGCCGACGGCTGGCTGCTCAACGGGCACAAGGGCTTCGCGACAAGCTCGGAAGGCCTCGCCTACCACCTGGTGTGGGCGGCCACCGAGGACCCCGACCCGCTGCTGGCGCACGCCGTCGTCCCCGCCGGCACCCCCGGTATCGAGATCGTGCGCACCTGGGACCATCTCGGGCTGCGGGCGAGCAGCACGCACGACGTCATCTACACCGACGTGGAGATCCCTTTCGGGAACTTCCGCGGCGTGCCCCTCTCCGAGCAGCGCGCCGACCCGGGCCTGGGTGCCGTCGGGATCGGCGTGCCCGCGCTGTACATCGGGGTGGCCCGGGCCGCGCAGGAGTTCTTCCTGCGTTTCGCCAACGAGCGCGTACCCACCTCGCTGGGACGTCCCATCGCCACGACCGAGCGGATCCAGACCATCGCCGGCGAGATCGAGGCGCAGCTGGTCCAGGCTGAGGAGATCGCCTACGGGGTGGTCCGCCGTTTCGACGAGGGCGACTCCAGCGCGCCGCGGCGGTTCCTCGTCGCCAAGCCGCTGATCGTGCGCGCCGCTGTCACAGCCGTGCAGACCGCGGTGGCGGCGATCGGCAACCCGGGCCTGACCAGGCACAACCCGCTCGAGCGGCACCTGCGTGACGTCTACTGTGCCCGCGTCCATCCGCCGCAGGAGGACTCCGCCCTGCTGCTCGCCGGGCGTCAGACGCTCACCGCCGAGCGCTGTTAGGGCCACCTTCAGGGCCACGTCAGCCCGGCCGGGGAGCCGCCGCGGGTGCCGCCGGGCACCTGGCCGGCGGCCCGGGCCACGCCTGACCGGCATCCGGCATCCGGTACACCGCATCCGGCATCCGGCATCCGGCATCCGGTA
>NZ_CAKKTM010000174.1:5502-31739 GCF_920888515.1 Protofrankia sp. CiP1_Cm_nod1
CCCGGTACCCGGCATCCGCGTCCCCGTTCCCGGCGCCGCTGCCATAACGAACGTTCTTTTCTGACCGGTTCCAGGAGCTCTGGAATCCACCCGGCCTGTTCACGGAAAACAACTCTGGGAGTCACGACCTGATGGCCATATTGTGGCGTCGCCGAAATGGCGAGGACGCCGGCGGGAACACCGACGGGAACACCAGCGGGAACAACAGGAGCGGCGGTGGCCACGGCTGGCGGGCGGCGACCGTCTCCCTCCTCACCGTCGCCTTCCTGGCCGCCTGTGGCGGCGGGGACGGCGGGAGCGGCACGAACGCCGACAACGCACAGCCCGTGCCGGGCGGCCGGTTGAAGATCGCCTTCTGGGCGGACTTCCAGGGCTGCATCGACCCCAACCAGGTGTACTGGATCGAAAGCCGCAGCATCGACCGCAACTTCGCCGACTCGCTGACCGACCAGGACCCCGCCACCGGTGAGATCGTCCCGTGGCTCGCCACGAGCTGGACGGTCAGCCCGGACGCCCGGGAATACACCTTCACCCTGCGCAAGGGCGTCACCTTCAGCGACGGCACGCCGCTCGACGCGTCCGCGGTGAAGACGGCCTTCGACGGGGTGCGCGACCTCGGCGCCAAGTCGACCCTGGGCGTGACCTACCTCGCCGGCTACGAGTCGTCGACCGTCGTCGACCCGCAGACGGTGAAGGTGAACTTCAAGGTGCCCAACGCGGCGTTCCTGCAGGCGACGTCCACCACCACCCTGGCGGTCCTCTCGCCGGCCACCTACAAGGAGACCGCCGAGGCCCGCTGCGCGGGCAAGGTCATCGGCTCGGGGCAGTTCGTGCTCGACAGCTACACCGCCGCCAAGGCGGCCAGGCTCAGCCGGCGCGCGGGCTACGCGTGGCCGAGCGCGCTGGTGAAGAACAAGGGTGACGCGTACCTCGACGGCATCGACGTCAGCTACATCACCGAGGACAGCGTCCGGGTCGGCAGCCTGACCACCGGCACCATCGACGTCGCCTGGCCGCGGCTGCCGATCACCTCCGCCGACCAGGAGATCATCAAGGCCGCGAACGGCGTCATCGAGACCCGCTCCCTGCCCGGCATCAGCGCGCAGATCGTGCCCAACGTCAACAGGGGCGGCCCGCTGGCCGACCTGAAGGTGCGCCAGGCGCTGTACAAGGCGATCGACCTGAAGAGCTACGCGTCCACCGTGTACTGGGACAGCTACCCGGTGGTGAAGGGGCCGTACGACTCGACGACGCCGTACGCGGCGGACCTGTCCGCCAAGCTCGCCCACGACCCGGCCGGGGCGGCCGCGCTGCTGGACAGCGCCGGCTGGGCCAAGGGCCCGGACGGCTACCGCTACAAGGACGGCCGGAAGCTGACGCTGACCTACCTCATCACCGCCTCGACCCCCGGCGAGCAGCTGCTCCAGGACCAGCTCAAGAAGAGCGGCATCGACCTGCAGCTCAAGGTCGTCACCAGCGCGCAGCTCACCCAGCTGACCACCGCCGGCGAGTTCGACCTCGCGGGCAGCTACCTGACCCGGGGTGACCCGAGCGTGCTCGGCTCGACCCTCGACCGGGCCGTCACGAAGAACTACGCCACCGTGTACTCCCAGGACGACGCCACGGCCGCCGAGGTCAGCAAGCTGTTCGCCCGCGGGCTGAACACGATCGACCCCGCCCAGCGCGCCGCGGCCTACAAGGATCTGCAGGACTACCTGATCGACCACGGGGTCGTCTTCCCGACCTACGACCGGGTGCAGGTGGCCGGGCTGTCGAACAAGGTCCACGGGTTCGCCTGGACCTCCGAGAGCTTCCTGCGCGCCAACGACATCTGGCTGTCGAAGTGACCCGACGGCCGTGATGTTCAGATATCTCGCCGGTAGGCTCGCCCAGGCACTGCTGGTGCTCTGGGCGGCCTACACGGTCACCTTCGTCATCCTGCACGTGCTGCCGAGCGACCCGGTCACCCTGCAGCTCGCCGCCGGCGGGGTCGACGTCAGCCAGCTCACCCCGGGCCAGCTGCACTCCATGGAGGCACGGTACGGGCTCGACGAGCCCGTGCTCACGCAGTACTTCGGCCGGCTGTGGGACGCCCTGCACCTCGACTTCGGCATGTCGCTCACCCAGAACGTCTCCGTCGGCACCCTCGTCTCCGACCGGCTGCCCTCGACGATCGTGCTGGCCCTGGTCTCCGTCGGGCTGTTCCTGGTGTTCGGCGTCGGGCTGGCCTACCTGGCCTCGTACGTCCAGTGGCTCCCGGCCCGGGTGCTGCTGCGGCGGCTGCCCGCCGTGGGCATCTCGCTGCCGACGTTCTTCGTCGGGCTGCTGCTCATCCAGGTGTTCGCCTTCTCCCTCGGCTGGCTGCCGGCCAGGGGCACCGAAGGATGGCGCAGCGTGGTGCTGCCGGCGGTCACCCTGGCGCTTCCCGGGTCGGCGATGCTCGCCCAGGTGCTCATCCGCAGCCTCGGCGACACCTGGCAGGAGCCGTACATCGTCACCGCCAGGGCCAAGGGGCTGTCGCGCTGGGCGGTCCAGCTGCGGCACGCGTTCCGCAACGCGGCCCTGCCCGCGCTCACCCTGCTGGGCGTGCTCGTCGGCTACACGGTGACCAACGCGGTCGTCGTCGAGACCGTCTTCTCCCGCAACGGGATCGGCCAGCTGGCCCAGCAGGCCGTCCTCGGCCAGGACGTGCCCGTCGTCCAGGCCGTCATCGTCATCGCAGCGGCGATCTTCGTCGCGGTCAATCTGGTCGTCGACCTGCTCTACTCGTTCCTCGACCCTCGCGTCGCCCACACGGCCCGGGTCACCTAGGGTCACTGAGGCAGGAATCATGTCCGAGAACATCCTGGTCAAAGGCCCGGGGCAGGCTGCCGTGGGCGCCCCCTCGGCCCCGGTACCCGCGTCCGCCGTGCTCCCGGTGCCGGCCGCGGACGATGCCAGCGCCAGCGCCGGCTCCCGCCCCGATGCCGGGAGCGGCCCCGACGCCGGGAACGGCCCTGGCTGGACGGACACCGGCGACGGCCGCCCTGGCGAACGGCATCCGGCGGGTGGGCGCCTCCGGCGGCCCGCGGCCGCGGCATACGAGGTGGCACGGCCGTTCCTGCGCCGGCCGGGGTTCGTCCTCGCCGCCGCGTTCATCGTGTTCGTCGTGGTCTCGGGGCTGTTCCCCGGGCTGTTCACCTCGTACGACCCGACCGCGACCGCGCCGGCGGAGAAGCTGCGCGGGCCAGGGCTGGAGCATCTCTTCGGCACCGACGAACTGGGCCGGGACCTGTTCTCCCGGGTCCTCCACGGCTCGGCCCTGACGATCAGGGCCACCGGGGGAGCCGTGCTGATCGCGGTCGTGGCCGGGCTGGCCATCGGGGTCATAGCCGGGTTCCTGGGCGGGTGGATCGACAGCCTGCTCATGCGCACGGTCGACGTCGCGCTCGCGCTGCCGCTGCTCCTGCTGGCGCTGGCGATTGTCACCGCGCTGGGCTTCGGGACGCTGCCGGTGGCGATAGCCGTCTCGGTGGGCATCGTGCCCGGGTTCGCGCGCACGACCCGGGCGGAGGTGTTCCGGGTCAAGGGGCAGGCGTACGTCGAGGCCGCCCGCACCGGCGGCGCCTCATGGCTCAGGGTGATGTGGCGCCATGTCCTGCCGAACTCGTGGGGCCCGGTGATGGTGCTGGCCATCCTCGACTTCGGCACCGCCGTGCTGAGCATCTCCTCGCTGAGCTTCCTGGGCTTCGGGGCCCCGCCGCCCGCCGCCGAGTGGGGGACGCTGATCTCCAGCGGCCGTAACTACCTGGTCACCAGCCCATGGCTGTCGCTGCTGCCGGGCCTGTTCGTCGGCCTGGTCGTGTTCGGCCTCAACCACGTCGCCCGGACTCTCGAGGAGGTGCGCCCGTGAGCGAGGGAGCCGAGCGAGCGGAGTCGTCGCCCGGCGCAGCCGGGCAGCTGCGGAGCGAGGGAGCGACGCAGCGGACCGGAAATGAGGCGCGCGAGGGAGCCGAGGGAGCCGAGGGAGCCGGGGGAGCCGAGGGAGCGACGCGGCGGACCGGGGGCGCAGCGGGCGAGGGGGCCGGCGCGAACATCGTGGAGCTGGCCGGGCTGTCGGTCGGCTACCGCAGCCGGGGGCGGACGGCCCTCGCGGTCGACGGCCTGGACCTTACGATCGCGCCCGGCGAGACCGTGGCCATCGTCGGCGAGTCCGGCTCGGGCAAGACCACCACCGCCAACGCCATCCTGGGGCTGCTGCCGGCCAACGGGCAGGTCGTCGCGGGTTCGATCCGGGTGGCCGGCACCGACATCACCACGGCCCGGGAACGCACCCTGCGGGCGGTCCGCGGCAGCGTCGTCGGGCTCGTCCCGCAGGATCCGATGGTCGGTCTCAACCCGACGATGCGCGTCGGCGGCCAGGTGGCCGAGGCCGTCCGCCGGCGCGGCGTGGACAGGCGGCTGGTGCCCGCCGAGGTGGTCGAGGCCCTGGAACGGGCCGGGCTGGACGAGCCGGTGCTGCGCGCCCGGCAGTACCCGCACGAGCTCTCCGGTGGCATGCGGCAGCGGGTGCTCATCGCCATCGCGCTGGCCGGGCATCCCCGCCTCATCGTCGCCGACGAGCCGACGAGCGCGCTGGACGTCACCGTGCAGCGCACGATCCTCGACCATCTCGGGCGTCTCGTCGCCGAGACGGGCACCTCCCTGCTGATCATTACCCACGATCTCGGGGTCGCCGCCGACCGCGCCGACCGGGTGGTCGTCATGCAGCACGGGCGGGTGGTCGAGCGCGGCGATCCGGAATCGATCATGCTCGCCCCCCGCGACCCGTACACCCGGCACCTCATCGAGGCCGCCCCGGCGCTGTCGCACTCCGGGCAGGTCGTCCCCCGCTTCACCGAGGTCGCCCCGGCGCCGGAGATCCTACGGCTGGAGGCCGTCACCAAGGACTTCCGCCTGCCCAGGACGTCCGGCGGCGACCGGGTCTTCCGGGCGCTGGAGGACGTCACGCTCTCGGTGCGGGCCGGGCAGACCCTGGGCCTGGTCGGCGAGTCCGGCTCGGGCAAGACCACCGCGCTGCGCATCGCCATGGCCCTGGACAAGCCCACCAGCGGACGGGTGTTCCTGGACGGGAAGGACATCACCGCCGCCGGCTGGTCGCAGCTGCGGCCGCTGCGCCGGCGGTTCCAGCTCGTGCACCAGAACCCGTACTCCTCGCTGGACCCGCGGTTCAGCGTCGAGGAGAGCATCGCCGAACCGCTGGTCTCCTTCCGGGTCGGCAACCGGGCCAGCCGGGCCGTCCGGGTTCGTGAGCTGCTCGACCAGGTCGCCCTGCCGGCGGATTTCCGTGACCGCAGGCCGCGGGAGCTCTCCGGCGGGCAGCGCCAGCGGGTGGCGATCGCCCGGGCGCTCGCGCTCGGGCCCGAGCTGGTCTTCCTCGACGAGCCCGTCTCCGCGCTCGACGTCTCCGTGCAGGACCAGATCCTGGGGCTGCTCACCGGGCTTCAGCGGGAGCTCGGGGTCAGCTACTTCTTCATCTCCCACGACCTGGCGGTCGTCGCCCAGCTCTCGCACGAGGTCGCCGTGCTGCGCCGCGGCCGGATCGTCGAGAGCGGCCCGGCCGCGGCCGTGTTCGCCGCGCCCGAGCAGGAGCACACCCGTGAGCTGCTCGGCGCCATCCCCGGGCAACGGTTCGCCGCCGCGCTGGCCGCGGCCGCCCGACCGGAGGGAGCACCGGCGAGGATCCCGCCGCCGGGAACGGACGGGATTCCGGTGGGACCGGAGTAGCTCCGGCCCCACCGGGACCGGAGAGGATCCGTCCGGGATCGGCGGAGACCCCGTTGACACCGTAGGCCGTGTCTGATGGATGGTGGTTGGTCTGGTGACTGGTGGTCGTCCGGGCGCCGCCCGTCCGACCGAACATCCGTCCGACCGAACATCCGTCAGGCACGGCAACAGGTGTCCATCGGAGGTTCCCGGGCGGATTCCCGTTCGGGCTTCCTGTCGAATGCCCGTACGAAAAGCCTGCGACAGGCCTGTGACAGGCTCGTGAAGGGCCCGTGCGAAAGGAAGGTAGTGCCATCAGCGGCAGGTACGTAGTCATCGGGGCCGGCGCGGTGGGCGCGACCGTTGCCGCGCAACTGGACGGCGCCGGGATCGCGGTCGTCGCGGTGGCCAGGGGTGCGAACCTCGAGGTGTTGCGATCCCAGGGCCTGCGCTACATCCGGCCGGACGGCGACCGGCGGGTCGCGCTTGAGGTCGCAGGCGGCCCGGACGAGGTCGACCTGCGCGCGGACGACGTGCTGGTGCTCGCCAGCAAGTCGCAGGACTCCGAAGCGCTGCTGCAGCAGTGGGCGTGGCGCCCGGTGGACGTGCACGGCAGCGTGCGCACAGCCGCGGAGGTGCTGCCGGTCCTGCTGTTGCAGAACGGCCTGGACAACGCCCGGACGGCGCTGCGGCGGTTCGCCACGGTGATCGACGCGGTGGTCATCATCCCGTCCTCGCACCTGCGGCCGGCGGAGGTGATCTCCCCGGGCGCGCCGATCGCCGGCGCCTTCTACCTCGGCCGTGCCGGCCGCGTGCCGCGGGGGAGCGACCCGGTCGAGCCGGGCCCGACGGTGACGAACCCGGTGGTGGACCCGGCCGTGGAGCGCGTCGCGGCCGAGCTGCGCCGGGCCTCCTTCGCCGTCCAGGTGGTCGCGGACATCGCCCGTTGGAAGGCCGGCAAGCTGCTCGGCAACCTGGCCTACAACCTCGACGCGCTCTACGCGCCCAGCGAGCTGCGCGACACCGCGTCGGCCGCGCTGGTGGACGAGGCTCGGGCGGTGTTCGCCGCCGCCGGCATCGAAGCCGCCGACGTGCAGACGGACGGTGGCCTCGACCTGTCCCAACTGGTCGTGCACGACATCCCCGGCCATCAGCGGCAGGGCAGCTCCACCTGGCAGAGCCTGGCCCGCGGCGGCTCGGTCGAGTCGGACTTCCTCAACGGCGAGATCGTGCTGCTCGCCCGCCTGCACGGCCTGGACGCGCCGGTCAACGCCGGGGTGCAGCAGCGGATCGCCACGGCGTCGCTGACCGGGACACCTCCCGGCGGCCTTGGCCAGGCCGACCTCGCCGCCCTGCTGGCGTCGGCGGGCCACGCCCCGGCAAGCGCGGGCGAAGCCGCCGGGGCGACCGATAAACCTTCTGTGGCATTCAGCGAACAGTCTATTGCGGAAGGTGAAGATATCGTGACGGTTGGTGAGTCCACTGTGACGGCTGGCGAACACACGGGGACGATCGGTGAAACTGGCGGGACGGTCGGCGAACCCGCCGACCAGTCCGGCTCCCGGCACGGCGATTCCGACCGCTCCAACCAGTCCGGCCGCTCCGGCCGGCCGGTGGTGCTCGTCGATGCCAAGCAGCTGCACGACGAACTGTCGTCGGCCGCGCCACCGCTGCTGCTCGACGTCCGCTGGGCTCTCGGTGATCCGCACGGCCGCGAGCACCACCGGGACGGTCATCTGCCGGGCGCGGTCTACGTCGACCTCGACACCGAGCTCGCCGCCACGCCGGGCGGGACCGCCGGCCGGCACCCGCTCCCCGACATCGCCGCGCTGCAACGCTCGGCCCGGGCCTGGGGGCTGACCGCCGGGCGGCCGGTGGTGGTCTACGACGACAACGGCGGGCAGTCGGCGGCCCGGGCATGGTGGCTGCTGCGCTGGGCGGGCGTGACCGACGTGCGCATCCTCGACGGTGCCCTGACCGCCTGGCGGGAGGCCGGCTTCCCGCTCGAGACCGGCGAGACCGTCCCGGCGCCCGGGGACGTCGAGCTCACCGCCGGGCACCTGCCGGTGCTCGACGCCGACGCCGCCGCCCACCTGGCCGGCACCGGCGTCCTGCTCGACGCCCGCGCGCCGGAGCGTTACCGCGGCGAGGTGGAGCCGGTCGACCCGCGCGCCGGGCACATCCCCGGCGCGGTCAGCGCGCCGACCGGGGAGAACCTGGACGGCGGCGGGCGCTTCCTGTCCGAGGACCTGCTGCGCGCCCGCTTCACCGCGCTCGGTGCCGGTGCCAGCGCCGGTGACGCGCGGCCGGTCGGGGTCTACTGCGGCTCCGGGGTGACCGCCGCCCACCAGATCGCCGCGCTCGCCGTGGCCGGCATCGACGCCGCCCTCTTCCCCGGCTCCTGGTCAGCCTGGTCCTCCGACCCCACCCGCCCCGTCGCCACCGGCGAGCGGTCTCCCGTCCGGGCTGAACAGCCCGACGATCATCGGGCCACCGGCTCGGAAGGTCCGCCGGTAGACTCCCAGCCATGACCACCGCCGGCCGCGTCACCGCCGACCCCGCCATCATGGCGGGCGCACCGACGATTCGCGGTACCCGAATCACCGTGTCCGCGGTGCTGGGCCAGCTCGCGGCTGGCTCGACGGTCGATGAGCTGCTCGCCGACTACCCGTCACTCACGCGCGACGACGTGCTCGCGGCTCTCGCGTTCGCCGCGGAGACGATGCCGCAGGAGCGCCCGTTCATCGCCGCATGAGGATCCTCGTCGACGAGAACCTCTCGCCACGGGTCGCCGAGCTGCTGCGCGACAAGGGCATCGACGCGACGCACGTCCTCGAGCACGAGCTTGGCGGTTCTCCAGACACCGAGGTCAGCGCGTTCGCCGTCACCGAGGGGCGTTCGATCATCTCCGCCGACAGCGATTTCACCACTCTGCTCGCGCTCAGTCGTGGCACCGCTCCCTCGCTCGTCCTGCTCCGGTCCGGCGACCAGCTCAAGCCGGACGCGCAAGCCGCCCTGCTGCTGGCCAACCTGCCTGCGCTAGAAGCCGACCTCGAACAGGGCGTCGTCGTATCGCTCAGCGCGACCCATGTGCGGGTTCGTCGACTCCCACTTCGCTGAGTGCCGCTACTCCCGATCCGGCATCCCCCTGCTCCCACCCTCTCACCGGCTCGCCCTGCTCGGCCTGGCCCTGCTCGGCCTGGCCCTGCTCATCAGCTCGACCTGCTCGCTCCGGTCTCCCGCGATCATCCCCCGCCCGGCAGCCCCCGCCCCTGTCGCCGCCGCCCTCCGTCTCCTGGCAGGCCCTCCCGATGTCCCGCCCGCGCCGGGTAACGAGTATGTAAGTGGCTGCTGTAGCAGCCACTTGCTCTCTCGTTACTGTGACCGCCTCGGTCTCGAGGCGTCGAAGCCGAAGCCGACGCCGGCGCAGCCCCCTCCCTTTCCCCAGGCTTCCTTTTCCCGCCACTCCTTGACCGGCGAGGGAAAAGGGATCATGACAGCACGTGCGTGAGTGGCTGCTCCCTCGATCTCAATATCCTGATCAGGTCAGGATGTGTGATCGGGCTCGTGGGTGGGGGCGACGTGGCGGGAGATTCTGGTGGGAGTACTCGGGCTGCGGGGGGTGCAGGGGATTTTGACTATGAGGCGCACGGTGACGGCTACGCTCGGCGGCGCCGTACCGATCCGCGTATCGCGGCCCTGATCCATGCTGCGCTCGGCGATGCCCGGACCGTGCTCAACGTGGGCGCCGGCGCGGGCTCCTACGAACCGGCTGACCGCCACGTCGTCGCGGTCGAGCCGTCCGCGGCGATGCGCTCCCAACGGCCGCGTCACCTTGCCCCCGCGATCGACGCGACCGCCGAGGAACTGCCGTTCGACGACGGCAGCGTCGACGCGGCCATGGCCACCGTGACGGTCCACCAGTGGGCCGACCCCGACCGCGGGCTGCGGGAGATGCGCCGGGTCAGCCGCGGACCGGTCGTCGTGCTCACCTTCGACGGCGACACCCTCGACCAGTTCTGGCTGGCTGACTACATTCCGCAGCTCATCGCGGCCGACCGGCCACGCTACCCGGCCATCGGGCACATCCGTGCCGTCCTCGGCGGCGCGAGCACGGTGACCCCGGTCCCGGTGCCGATCGACTGCGTGGACGGGTTCACCGAGGCGTACTACGCCCGCCCGGAGGCGTTCCTCGACCCGGCGGTGCGCCGCTCCCAGTCCGTGTGGGGCTTCGTCGACGCCGACATCGCCGAACGCGCGGTCGCCCGACTGCGCCACGACCTCGAGTCAGGCACCTGGGATCGCCACTACGGTGCGTTACGACACCAGCCCGAATTCCATGGCTCCCTGCGGCTCGTCACCGCCCTCCCACCCAGCGACACAGCACAGGCCGACTGAGCCGCCAGCCAAAACTGGCCAGACGGTGCCACGCCGGCCAACGTCAGCCCGTCAGCCCGTCAGCCCGTCAGCCCGTCAGCCCGTCAGCCCGTCAGCCCGTCAGCCCGTCAGCCCGTCAGCCCGTCCGCCGGCCCGTCCGCCCGTCCGCCGCGCTCAAGCGGTCCGGCGGCGTTGCCTCGGAATCGCCCGGACACGACGACCAGGGCCAGTTCAGGCCGACATGGCACCAGTTGAAAACCTTCTATATTAGTAGATATCACCCCTGTGGACGAATGTTATCCACAGGGGTGGCCGAGATGCACAGTCAGGAAATGCCCGACACATGGAGAGACATCCTCCTTGATCAGGATGGTGTCGTACGGCTGGAAGTGGCGGTTCGTGCCCTCGGCCGGCCGGCCGTCCGCCATCGGCTCGTGACCGGCGCCTGGCAACGGGTGCACCTACGGGTGCTCGTCACCCACAGTGGCCCGCTCTCCCCACCGCAGACGCGGTGGGCGGCCGTACTGCACGCGGGAGCCGATGCGGTACTCAGCCATGCCACCGCCGCCGAGCTGGGCGGGCTGCAGGGCTTCCCGTCAAGAACGATCCACGTCAGCGTGCCGAACGCGCACCAGGCGCCTGCCGTCCCCGGCGTACGGGTCCATCGCCGCCGCGGCCTGGGCGCCGACGGCATCCTCCCGGCCGTGCGTCCACACCGCATGCGTATCGAACACGCGCTGCTCGACATGGCGTCGACCGCGACCAGCGAGGACGCGGCCAGAGCGTTGCTGGCCGCCGGCGTCCAGCAACGGCTGACAACCGCCGCACGGCTGCGGGCCGTCCTCGACCGGCTTGTCCGGGTCAGATGGCGGCGTCTCATCAGTGAAACCCTCGCCGACGTCGAGGGCGGCTCCCATTCGCTGCCCGAACTGCGTTTCGTCCGCGCGCTGCGCGCGGCGTCCATACCGCTGCCGGACCGGCAGGTGGCCCGGCAGCGAGCGAGCGGACGCTGGTATCTGGACGCCCACTGGGAACACGCCCGCCTGACAGTGGAGATCGACGGCACCGGCCATCTCGACCCCCGCACCTGGCTGGCCGACCTCGCCCGCGGCAACGAGCTGACCCTCGCCGGCGACCGCGTCCTACGCTTCCCGTCCTTCGCCGTCCGTGACCACCCCGACGACGTCGTGGCCCACATAGCCCTCGCACTCACCAGCCCACTCACGAACACGATCATGACAACGAGGGGACAGGTGGCTGCCACAGCAGCCACTTACACACTCAATCGTGTGATCTGACGCGGCGTTGGGGTCTTTTTGGATCTTGACTGGTGGGGGTGCCGGCGGCGGTGTGGGAGGGGGTCTGCTGGGGGCTGGTCCGTGTGGGTGAAGATGCCCACGGGAAGCGAAGCGGGCTAGCTCAGGCGGGTGACGGCTACGGTTACGCCCAGGGAGGTCGATGCGCCGCCGGAGTAGACGCCGAGGAGGGGCGGGACGTCGTTGTAGTCCCGGCCGCGGGCCACGACCACGTGTTGCTGCCCGGCGGGGACGCCGTTGGTCGGGTCGAAGCCCCACCAGTCGCCGAGCCAGCCCTCCACCCACGCGTGGCTCTGGCCGACGACGGTCTCGCCGATCGTGGCGTCCGTGGACGGGTGCAGGTAGCCGGAGACGTACCGGGCCGGTAGGCCAACGGCCCGCAGCAGCACCAGAGCCAGGTGGGCGAAGTCCTGGCAGACGCCTTCGCCCTGCTGCCAGGAGTCCACCGCGGACGTGTGCACGCCGGTCGTGCCGGGCCGGTAGGTCAGGCGCTGCCGGACCCATTCGCCGACAGCCGGGACGAACTCGGCCGGGGTGTGGCGCGCGGCGAGTTCGCGGGCCGTCTCGGCGAGCTCCGGATGGTCCGTGGTGAAGCGGCTCGGACGGATGAACTCGACGAAGCGGTCCGTGATCGACCCGTCGGCGAGGGCCTGCCAGTCCGGTCCGTCGCTCGGTCCCGGCCGGGCGGGGGCGGTGCGTACCACCGAGCGGCCGGTGACGACGAGCTCGGTGTGCGGGGTGTGCAGGTCGAACGCGGTGACCTGCGTGCCCCAGTAGTCCCAGTAACGGTAGGTGGCCGCCGTCGGCTCGGTGCGCACGGTGGCCTCCAGGGTGAGCTGGCCGGCGGCGGTCTGCGGGATGATCCGGGTCTCGTTGTACGAGGAGATCACCGGGGCCGCGTACCGGTAGCCGGTGGAGTGCTCGATCCGGATCTGCCAGCTCACCGCCGCGCCTCCGTTCGCCCGCCGGCCCCACCCCGGCCCGCCGCCACACCGGCCCGGCCCCGGCCAGCCATCATGCCGGCTCCGCTCTCACCCGTCGTCATGCTGGTACCTCGATCGTCCAGGAGCGGGGGGCGTTGCGGGCGAAGTAGCGGTGCGTGACTGCCTCGCTGACGGTGGAGCAGGTGCGTTGCAGCGACACCAGCAGGTCGGGCATGTCGTCGACCAGCTCGTCCACGCTGCGGAACTCAAGTTCGGTGCGGGCCCGGCCGACGATGCGGCGGGCCATGTCGTCCACGGTGAACCGGGCCTCGCGGCGGGTGCCGTCGAGCTCGGCGAGGATCTGCTCGGCCATCGACAGCGACCAGTACACCGACCGTGGGAACAGCCTGTCCAGCAGCAGGAACTCGGCGACGCGCGCGGCGTCCACGGCCCGCCGGTAGGTCCGCAGGTACGCCTCGTGCGCCCCGCAGGAGCGCAGCAGGCTCACCCAGCTCTGGGACGCGGGATCCTCGCTGATGCTCGACGACAGCAGCCGGGCGGTCATGTCGACCCGTTCCAGGCTGCGCCCGAGGATGAGGAAGCGCCAGCCGTCGTCGCGGGCGAGGGTGGCGTCGACCAGGCCGGCGAGCATCGCCGTCCGTTCCCTGATGTAGCGGAAGAACACGTGCGGGCCGAGGCGGCGCGCGAGCTCCTCGGAGTGCGGCAGGTCGTTCCAGGTCGCGTTCAGGCACTCCCAGACCTCGCTGGAGATGACGTCGCGGGCGCCGCGGGCGTTCTCCCGGGCCGCGCCGACCGCGCCGGTGATGCTGGACGGGTTGGCCGGGTCGAACGCGAGCAGTTCGGTGACCTGCCGTGAGTCCGCGGCGGCGGCGTCGTCGGGCGCGGGCATGCCCATGACGGCCAGCAGCTCCCGGCCGGCCGAGGTCTCGTCCAGCCACGGGTCCTCCAGCACCCGTTGGACGTGGACGTCGAGGATGCGGGCGGTGTGCTCGGCGCGCTCGGAGTAGCGGCCGATCCAGAACAGCGACTCGGCGATGCGGCTCAGCATGCGGCCGGCCCGTTCAGGCGGCGGGCCTGGTCACCGATGGTCTCCGGCCGTGGCTGTCCGTGTTCCGACTGGTCCCACCGCGGCTCCTGCCGCTGCCCTTGCCGCTCCTGCCTCTGCCATGGCTGCCCCTGCCATGGCTGCCCCGGCTCCTGTCGCCGTGGCTGCCCCGGCCGGTGTTGTGGCCGCCCTGGGGGTGGTTGCGGCTGCCGTCCCTCCCGCTGTTGTTGCTGTTGTTGCTGCTGGTCGCAGGAGGGGAACGGGCCGACGTCGGGGCCGTCGGCGACCTGCGGGACGTTGCCCGGCGGCCGGGTGCGCGGGGAGATGCTCTCCCGGCTGGACTCCGGCGAGGCCAGCACCCAGGTGTCCTTGGAGCCGCCGCCCTGGCTGGAGTTGACCACGAGGCTGCCGCGCGGCAGCGCGACCCTGGTCAGCCCGCCCGGCAGCACCCACACCCGGCGGCCGTCGTTGACCGCGAACGGGCGCAGGTCCACATGCCGTGGCCCCAGCCGGTCACCGGCGAGCGTGGGCGAGGTCGACAGCCGCACGATCCGCTGGGCGATCCAGCCACGCGGGTCGGCTTCGATCTTCAGCCGTAACACGCCGAGCTCCGCCGCGGACGCCTGCTCGCCGATGACGATGCCCTTGCCGCCGGAGCCGTCCACCGGCTTGAGCACGAGCTCGTCGAGGTGGCCGAGCACATGGTCGCGCTGGTCGGGGTCTTCCAGCCGGTAGGTGTCGACGTTGGCCAGGACCGGTTCCTCGCCGAGGTAGTACCGGATGAGGTCGGGGACGTAGGTGTACATCAGCTTGTCGTCGGCGATCCCGTTGCCGACCGCGTTGGCGATGGTGACCCGGCCCGCCCGGGCGGCGTTGAGCAGCCCGGCGCAGCCAACCACCGACTCGGGGCGGAAGTGCAGCGGGTCCAGCCAGTCGTCGTCGATCCGGCGGTAGACGACGTGGACGGGCCGGTCGCCCTCTGTCGTGCGCATGGTGACGTTGTTGTTGCGTACCGTCAGATCCCGTCCTTCGACGAGTTCGACGCCCATCTGCCGGGCGAGCAGGGCGTGCTCGAAGTACGCCGAGTTGTACACCCCCGGTGTCAGCACGACCACGGTCGGGTCGGCGACGTCGGGCGGGGCGGCGGCCCGCAGCGCGTGCAGCAGATGGGTGGCGTAGTCCGCGACCGGGCGCACCCGGTGGGTGGCGAACAGTTCGGGGAAGACCCTGGTCATCGCCCGCCGGTTCTCCACCACGTAGCTGACCCCCGACGGCACCCGCACGTTGTCCTCGAGGACGCGGAAGCCGCCCCGCTCGTCGCGGATCAGGTCGATGCCGCTGACGTGCGCGCGGACCCCGTTCGGCGGGTCGATGCCGTGCGCGGCGCGGTGGAAGTGCGCGCTGGAGAGCACCAGCCGGCGGGGGACGATCCCGTCGGCCAGGACCTCCGCCCGCCCGTAGATGTCGGCGAGGAACGCCTCCAGCGCCCGGACACGCTGGGTGACCCCGCGTTCGATGACGTCCCATTCGGAGTTGTCCAGCAGGCGGGGGACGAGATCCAGCGGGAAGGGGCGCTCCTCGCCGAAGAGGTTGAAGGTGATCCCGGCGTCCCGGAACGCCCGGTCGAGCGCGGCCTTGCGGGCGGCGAGGTCGCTGCTGCTCAGCGGCCGGAGGGCGTCGTAGAGCGAGGCGTACAGCGGGCGGGGGGTGTCCGGGGCCTCGAACACCTCGTCCCAGGCCTGCGTGGCCTGGGACGCATACCCTTCGAAGAGGTCCGCCACATCCGGAGAGCCTAAGTTGCCTGTGTTACCGCCGTATGACGGCGTTTCGGCCCTGGTGGCACAAAAATGATCACCATGCCGCCGGCTGTCGGTTGCAGGATGGATACAGATGTGTACCAGACGGCTAACCGTAGTCCGAGATCGGGCGATCGTAGTCTGAGACGATGGGTCTGGCGGCGCGGTGCCGCCTCGCTGTCATCGGCTGTCGGTTGCCAGCACCAGTCGGTCGGTGACCGGCAATCGGTTGCCGGTCACCGGCTGCCGGTAGGGCGGTAGCCGATCGCTCCACGTTCGTCGACGTTCCCGGAAGGCCACGTACACCAATGATCATTGCGTCCGATCTCGAGCTGCGCGCGGGCGCCCGCACCCTCATCGAGGCGGTGTCGTTCCGCATCCAGCCCGGCGACCGGATCGGGCTCGTCGGACGCAACGGGGCCGGCAAGACGACGCTGCTGAAGACGCTGGCCCGCGAGACCCTGCCGTTCGCCGGCACGGTGGACGTCCGCGGCGAGCTCGGCTACCTGCCGCAGGATCCCCGCAGCGGCGACCCGTCCGATACGGTCCGCGACCGCGTTCTTTCTGCCCGTGGTCTCGACGCGTTGCTGCGCGAGATGGAGAAGCTGCACGTCGAAATGGCCGAGCTGGTCGACGAGGCCGCCCGCGACACGGCCATCCGCCGCTACGGCCGGCTGGAGGAGCGTTTCGGCACGCTCGGCGGGTACGCGGCCGAGGCCGAGGCGGCCCGGATCTGCTCGGCGCTCGGGCTGTCGGACCGGGTCCTCGCCCAGCAGCTCGAGACGCTCTCCGGTGGCCAGCGCCGCCGGGTGGAGCTGGCCCGCATCCTCTTCGCCGGGGCCGGCGACAACCAGGCGACCCTGCTGCTCGACGAGCCCACCAACCACCTCGACGCCGACTCGGTCGTCTGGCTGCGCGACTTCCTGCGCTCCCACGACAGCGGGCTGGTCGTGGTCAGCCACGACGTCGACCTGCTCGACCGCTGCGTGAACAAGGTCTTCTACCTCGACGCCACCCGCGCCGCACTGGACGTCTACAACGTCAACTGGAAGACGTACCTGTCCCAGCGGGAGCTCGACGAGCGCCGCCGCCGCCGCGAGCGGGCCAACGCCGAGAAGAAGATCGACGCGCTCAAGGCCCAGGCGGACAAGATGCGGGCCAAGGCGACCAAGGCCCGCGCGGCCCACCAGATGGACCGCCGGGCCGAGCGGCTGGCCGCCGGCCTGGCCGAGGTGCGCGTCGCCGACCGGGTCGCCAAGCTGCGCTTCCCCGACCCGGCGCCGTGCGGGCGCACGCCGCTGACCGCCACCGGGCTGTCGAAGTCCTACGGGTCGCTGGAGGTCTTCGCCGGGGTCGACCTCGCCATCGACCGCGGCGCGCGCGTCGTCGTCCTCGGCCTCAACGGCGCCGGCAAGACCACGCTGCTGCGGATCCTCGCCGGCGCCGAGACCCCCGACACCGGCGAGGTCCATCCCGGTCACGGGCTGCGTCTGGGCTACTACGCCCAGGAGCACGAGACCCTCGACACCGACCGCTCGGTACTGGACAACATGCGCGCGGCCGCACCCGGCACCTCGGACGTGGAGCTGCGCCGCATCCTCGGGGCCTTCCTGTTCAGCGGGGACAGCGTCGACCAGCCGGCCGGCACCCTCTCCGGCGGGGAGAAGACCCGGCTGGCCCTGGCCGGGCTGGTGTGTAGCGCCGCCAACGTGCTGCTGCTGGACGAGCCGACCAACAACCTCGACCCGGCGTCCCGCGACGAGGTGCTGGCGGCGCTGGCCACCTTCCGCGGGGCGGTGGTGCTGGTGACCCACGACCCCGGCGCGGTCGAGGCGCTCGCGCCCGACAAGGTCCTGATGCTGCCGGACGGCGTCGAGGACTCCTGGTCGGCGGACCTCGCCGAACTGATCACCCTGGCCTGAGACGTCACCGGCGGCCCGCGGGGCGGCCCGCTCCGGCGGTGTGTCCGGCCCGGTCGGCGGAGCTCCGGCGTAGTCCGGCCGGGGCTGGCGCGGTCCGGCGTGGGCTGGCGGTGTGTCCGGCGCGGGCCGGCGGCAGTGATCGTCCTGGCTCGCGGGTCGCGGTCATCATGGCCGGCGGGCGGGTGACCGGCCCGGCTTGGCACACTGGCCGGGGACGTATCGGACGCCGTCACCATCTGATAACCGTCCGGGAAGCGTCCGGAGATCGTTGATAGATCGTCGAGAAGCTGTCGAGGAGTGGTGGGTCAGGTGGTCGTGTGAGCGCGGAAGGTGGTAGCAGGGCGGTCGTAGCCGCGCTGGCGGCCAATCTGGGGATCGCGCTGGCGAAGCTCGTCGCGTTCCTCATCACCCGGTCGTCGTCGATGCTGGCCGAGTCCATCCACTCGCTCGCCGACTCGGGCAACCAGGGCCTGCTCCTGCTCGGCCGGCGGCGCGCCACCCGGCCGGCCGACGAGGAGCACCCCTTCGGCTACGGCCGCTCCCGCTACATCGCCGGCTTCCTCGTCGGGATCGTGCTGTTCAGCGTGGGCGGGCTGTTCTCCGTCTACGAGGGCGTGGAGAAGCTGCGCCACCCGCACCATCTGGACAACGGCGTGGTGGCGGTGGTCGTCCTGCTGGTGGCGATCGGTCTGGAGGCGTTCTCCTTCCGGACCGCGATCCACGAGACCCGGCAGGTCAAGGGGGACGCGTCGTGGTGGGGCTTCATCCGCGCGGCCCGCGCCCCCGAGCTGCCGGTGGTGCTCCTGGAGGACCTCGCCGCGCTGGTCGGCCTCCTGCTCGCCCTGGGCGGTGTGGGCCTGACCCTCGTGACCGACGACCCGATCTGGGACGGCGCGGGCACCCTCGCCATCGGGATCCTGCTGCTCGTGGTGGCCGTCATCGTCGCGGCGGAGACCCAGGCGATGCTGGTGGGGGAAGCGGCGGCCCCGGCGACGGTCGCGGTTATCCGGGACGTCCTCGGGCACTCCCCGCACATCACCGACGTCATCCACATCCGCACCCTGCACCTGGGGCCGGAGGAGCTGCTCGTCGCGGCGAAGATCGTGCTGGACGTGGAGCTGACCGTGCCCGCTGTCGCGGCCGTGATCAACGACGCCGAGTCCCGGCTGCGCGCCGCGGTCCCCATCGCGCACCGCATCTACCTGGAGCCGGACCTCCGTCCACCCGCGGCAGAGCCCGCCGCGGCAGAGCCCGCCAGGGCACAGGCCAGCACCCCGCCAGCCCACTGACCAGCCCCGCGCCCCCATCCCGTCCGTGGGAACGAGTACGTAGGTGGCTGCTCTGGCAGCCGGTTGTTCCCTCGTTCTCGTGGGCGGGCGGCTCACGGGACGGGTGGGGTGGTGGGGAGGAGGGCTTGGGTGATGATCGCGGTGAGGGCGCCGGCAGTGGTCAGGGCCAGCGGGAGGGGGCCGGCGCGGGCGGTGTCGCCCGGGCCGTTCGGGCGTGGGTCCGGCGCCAGGGCCGGGACCACCAGCCAGCAGTAGAACGGCAGCCAGGAGTGCTCCGGCGCCGTGGCGGCAAGCCCCGTCAGCATGCCGAAGAGAATCGCGGGGACCGCGCCGACCAGGAACGGCCAGCCGGGCGTGAGCCGGATCCGCCGGGCCGCCCGGATGATCACCGGCCCGCACGCGACCAGCACGACCGCCAACCCCACCGGCAGCCGGGCGAGCGGCTCCGGAAGTGTCGCCGCGCCGGCCAGGCCGGCCTGCGCGGCCGTGTGGGCGGCCTGCGCGCGGGCCGCGGCCAGCCCGTCCGGCCAGGAGAACCCCCACAGCGACAGCAGCGACAGCGGCACCAGGAAACAGCCACCGGTGATCACGTTGAGCAGCGGCCGGCGGCGGACGAAGTACGCCGCGACGACCGTCGCGCCAAGCCAGGGCATCGCGTAGTCGAACAGCGTGGCCACGCCGAGGAGCAGGCCGCACGCCGCCGCCCACCACAGCCGCCGTCCCGGCTCGGAGCCGACGACCCCGAGCGTGACGAACGCGGCGCCGAGGGCCGCGGTCACCGCGTCCACCGACGCGGCCGTCCACAGCGCCCAGGGCGCCAGCAGCAGAACCGGGACGAGACGGCGGGCGGCGGTCTCATGGCACAGCGACCGGACCGCGACCGCCACCAGCGGGACCGTGGCCGCGCCCAGCGCCGTCAGGACGGCACCGAGGGCGATCGGCGTGGTGATCCCCAGCTGGGCGAGCAGCCACACCAGCAGCGTCGGCCCCGGGGGGTGGGCCCGCGCGCCGTAGCCGCCGGCACCGGTGTGCTCGGTGAACGTCCGCAGCAGGGCCGTCAGGCCGGCGTCGGCGGCGGCCGGCCCGTCCGGCAGGTGCCCGTCGCTGGCCGTGGACGCACCGACCGCGAGCGCGCCGGCCAGGCCCGGGTGGGCAGTGCCCACCGCCAGCGCCCCCGGGTGGGCACTGCCCACCGCCAGCGCCACGGCCCAGCCCAACGCGGCCACATAGCTGGCAATGAGGAGCGGGACCCACCGCAGCCAGGTGTGGACGCCGCGCCAGGCCGCGACAGCGACCACGGCCGCCACCGCCGGGGCGGACAGGGACGCCGGGGAGACGCCGGGGCGCCGGCCCGCGGTGAACGGCAGCCCGCCGGACATGGCCGGCAGCGGGTTCCATCCCTGGCCGGCGGTGGCACGCGCCAGCGCGGCCAGCCCCAGGCAGCCGGCGATCGTGACGATCCACAGCGCGATTTCCGCGGGCTGGGCGGAATCGCCACCGGAGGACGGCCGGTTCCGCATGCGCTCCCGCATACCCGGCCGTCCGTTTTCACCCGTCCCGCTGCCCGACGGCGCGGCGGTGATCGGAACGTCGGCCACCTTCAGCGTGGCCCGGGGACGCGGGCCGGACAGGGCGTGGGAAAGAAACGGTCATATCGTTGCCGGCCCGCCGGGCGGATCCCGGTTGACGGGGGACGAACGGGTGGCGCGGAAGTGGCGCGCCGCCCGGTGCCGGTGCCGGCCGGAGGCATTTCCGGCGGCGGGCATGCCGACTGGTGAGCCCGGTCCTCCGGCGTGATGACCACATATGCACCGTAACCAGGGTGGCGGCATGCTGTTCGAGCGGCGCGCGAGAGGCTCGTCGATGCCACTGGCGCCGTTCGGCGGACGCCGTTCAGCGAGTGTGGCGTCCGGCGGTGCCGGTGCCACTTCGCCACCGCGCCATCGTCCGTGCCATCGCCCGCGTCACCGTAGCGCCAGCGCCGCGCCACCGTCACGCTGCTGGTTCGTCGCTGGTCCGGGGCGCTGCCCGACGTTACGCGCCAAAGTTTCCGTCGAGCCTGGTAGTGGCAAGAGAGTGTGGACGTTGTCATGATGTTGGTATAAGCACGGCTTCTCTCCGTCGTGTCGGGAAATGGGTCGGATCCGGTGCGTGGTCGTTGTTGTTCTTGTGGTGAGTGGATGGGAAAGACTTGACAGATCCGCCTGGGGGGATCGAGCTTGCGAGGAGATCGTGTGATGGATCACATGCGCTTCGAGTGGCGCGTTCACCGCAACTGAGTGAAGATCGGTTCGCAGATCATCTATCACGGAGGGGGCCACATTGGCCGAGCTTAGGAAAGGAACCCGGATCACCGGCGCGGAGCGCGACAAGCTTGCATCAGAGCTTCGGAAGAAGTACGAGGCAGGGCAGAGCATCCGTCTTCTCGCCGAGTCGTCGGGCCGTTCGTACGGGTTCGTTCACCGCATCCTCTCGGAGTCCGGCACGACCCTGCGGGGTCGTGGCGGCGCCACCCGGGGCAGCAAGAAGAAGAGCGCCTGATCATGTCGGTGCCGGCCGTCGCCGACCAGGCGGCGGTCGGTCTGGCGCTGACGATCGACGGTCCGAGGGCGACCATCGCCGTCGATCGTCAGGACCACGCCACCGTGCGTGTGCCAACTGGGCACGCGTCAACTGAGCACGCGTCAACTGAGCACGCGTCAACTGAGCACGCGTCAACTGAGCACGCGTCAACTGAGCGCCAGCCAACTGTGCGCGAACCGCACGAGCCAACCGTGCGTGAACCAGTCGCGCGCGAACCGGCTGGGCGCGTGCCCAGCCCGTCCGCCGCGTTGTCCACCGTGCTGGCCGGTATCGGGCGCTCCCTGCCCGGCAGCGTCCGGCTGGTGATTCTTCGGATCGCTGGCGGCTCGTCGCCGTCCAGCGGTGGCCACCGCGCGGCGGCCGGGGAGCGGCCATCTGATGATCAACCGGCTGGCGGCCGGACGAGCGGGGAGCGGCCGGCCGACGGCGGGCCCGCGGGCCGGCCGTCCGACGCTGGGGTGGCCGCGCGACGGCCGGCCACGGGCGACCTGACGTCCCGCGACACCGCGTCCCGCGACACCGCGTCCCGCGACACCGCGTGTCACGATATGGCGCGTCACGACTTGAGGTGCCTCGACGCGGCGCCCCGCGACACGGGGACGGCCGCCGGATGGCAGGCCGCGCTCGGCTGGTTGTCGCGCCCTGACCTGTTCAGCGTCGCGGTCGTCAGCGGGTACGCCGTCGACGCCCTGCATCTCGCGCTCGCCTGCGATCTGCGGATCGCCTGTGACGACGCGTACCTGTCCTTCGGCGGCCTGCGTCATGGCGGTGTTCCGGCGCTGGGGGTTTCCCGGGCGTTGGTCGACCTGGTCGGCTACAGCCGCGCGCTGGACCTGTGCGTGACCGGACGTATGCTCTCCGGCGCACAGGCGCAGGCGGTGGGGCTGGTGGACCGGCTGGCCGCCCCCGCCGAACTCGACCGGGCCGTGGAGGAACTGGCCGCCGCCCTGCTCGCGGCCCCTCGCGAGACGGCCGTCGAGGTCAAGGCGTTGCTGTTGCGCGGACGCGAGCTTTCCGTGGCGGATCAGCTACGTGCGGAGCGCGACGCCCAGGTGCGCTGCTCGTCGGCACCGGCCGGGGCAGCCGGCTGACGCGTCCGGCCGAGGCCGTGACGGGAACGATCCTCGTCTGCTTTCGCTTACAGTGTTGCGATGTAAGCATGAGCAGAATGTGGGGGTCCACCGATGAGATTCGCCGAGGACGGGCCGCGCGTCAGCACGCGGGCCTTCCAGCGTGACCGCTCGGTCGTCCACCAGAAGCTGCGGCCGGGCACCCTGCGCCGGATCGTCGGGTTCGCGCGTCCCTACCGGAGGATGCTCGTCGGCTTCCTCATCCTGATCGTCATCAGCGCCGCGCTCGGCGCGACGACCCCGCTGGTCTACAAGGCGATCATCGACGAGGGCATCGTCCCCGGCCGGGTGGGCGTCGTGGAGGCGCTGGCCATGCTGGTCGGGCTCATCGCCGTCGTCGACGCGCTGCTGGCCCTCGCGCAACGGTGGTTCTCCGCCCGCATCGGCGAAGGGCTGATCTTCGACATGCGGGCCAGGCTGTTCGACCACGTCCAGCGCCAGCCGCTGGCGTTCTTCACCCGGACCCAGACCGGTGCCCTGATCTCCCGGCTGAACAACGATGTCCTCGGCGCCCAGTCGGCCTTCACCGGGACGCTGTCCTCGGTCCTGTCCAACATCGTCTCGGTTGGCTTCGTCCTCGCCGCGATGATCGTGCTGTCCTGGCAGATCACGGTCGTCTCGCTGTTGCTGCTGCCGGTCTTCGTCGTCCCGGCGCGGCTGCTCGGGCCGAAGCTGGCCGCGCTCACCCGGGAGAGCTACGGGCTCAACGCCGAGATGAACACGGTGATGACCGAACGGTTCAACGTCTCCGGGGCGATGCTCGCCAAGCTCTACGGCCACCCGGCCCGGGAGAACGACGGCTTCACGGCCAGGGCCGCCCGGGTCCGTGACATCGGCGTCACCCAGGCCATGTACGGCCGGATCTTCTTCGTCTCGCTGACCCTGGTCGCCTCCCTGGCGACCGCGATCGTCTACGGCGTGGGCGGGCGGTTCGCCGCCGAGGGCACGCTTCAGGTCGGCACCGTCGTCGCGCTGACCTCGTACCTGTCGCGGCTCTACGGCCCGCTGACCCAGCTGTCGAACGTCAACGTCGATGTGATGACCGCGCTGGTCTCCTTCGAGCGGGTCTTCGAGGTGCTCGACCTCACCCCGGCGATCGCCGACCGGCCGGGCGCGGCCGACCTGCCGCCCGGCGCGGCCACGGTCGAGTTCGACGACGTCGGCTTCCGTTACCCGGCCGCGGACGAGGTGTCGCTAGCCTCCCTGGAGTCGGTGGCGGTGCTCGACCACCGGCCGTCCGAGACCGTCCTGCACCAGGTGTCGTTCCGGGTGGCGCCCGGGGAGATGGTCGCGCTGGTCGGGCCGTCCGGAGCCGGCAAGACGACGATCAGCCAGCTGGTGCCCCGGATGTACGACGCGGTCAGCGGCACCGTCCGGGTCGGCGGCCACGACGTGAGGGAGCTCACCCTGCGGTCGCTGCGGGACGCCGTGGGCGTCGTCACCCAGGACGCGCACCTCTTCCACGACACCATCCGGGCGAACCTCACCTACGCCCGGCCGGCGGCCACGCCCGAGCAGATGTGGGCGGCCATGGACGCCGCCCAGATCGGCGACGTCGTGCGAGCGCTGCCCGACGGCCTCGACACGGTCGTCGGCGACCGCGGCTACCGGCTCTCCGGTGGGGAGAAGCAGCGCCTCGCCATCGCCCGGCTGCTGCTCAAGGAGCCGTCGATCGTCGTCCTGGACGAGGCCACCGCCCATCTCGACAGCGAGTCCGAAGCCGCCGTCCAGCAGGCTCTGGCCACCGCGCTGGCCGGCCGGACGTCACTCGTGATCGCCCACCGGCTGTCGACCGTCCGGGACGCCGACCGGATTCTCGTCATCGAGGACGGCCGGCTGGTCGACAGCGGCCGGCACGACGAGCTGCTGGCCCGCGGCGGCCTGTACGCCGAGCTGTACCGCACCCAGTTCGCCACCCAGGACGTGGCCCGCCACAGCGAGACCAGCTCCGATGCGGCCAGTTCCGAGGAACGCCGGATGGTGACCGTCCGGTCACCGTAGTCGGGGGTGTCGGCCGGGATGGCTGGTAGGAGGCATGCGCTGCTGCCGGAGCCCGCACCCACGTCCCACAGGGGCATCAGCTGGGATGGCTTGGTAGGTATGGCTGGCAGGTGAAGCCGGCCGGGCTGCCCGCACAGGTCCTCCGGCCCGCCGTCCAGGGCCGTTCGGCACGCCTGCCCGGGCGGCGGCCGGGTGCCGGCCGCGTGCCGGTTCGTACAGGCTGTGTTCGTCCAGCTGTCAGCCGGTATCCTCGTGGCACTTGTTAAGTTACTGTCCGTGCTCGTCTCTGCTTCCCCGCCCGGCGGGGCGCGACGGCGATGCCACCGGCGGGACGGCGATGAGCCGCCGGGCTCCCCTCCGCCGCCCGCCCACCGTGAGCTGGGAACTCCCCGGCTCGGCCCGGCCGGCCCCACCGTCCGTGACGGCCGTGACGGCCGTGGGCGGGCCCGCCCGGCCGGCACACCCGCCTCCCGCGGCGGCGCGGGGCGGGTGTGCCGGTACGCCCACCTGTGCGCATGGCGTCCCCGGTAAACGGAATAGGGCCTTTTTCCCGCGGATGGAAAACTTTCCGGGTGTCGGCCAGCGGATAGTGGGGGCGGTGTACGGACCACCGGAGTCATTTCCTAGGCTTGTCTCGTGTCTCGCCGCGCGAAAATTGTATGCACACTTGGTCCGGCCACCAGCTCGCCCGAGAAGATTCGGGAGCTGGTCGAGGCCGGCATGGACATCGCCCGTCTCAACCTCTCCCATGGGTCCCATGAGCAGCATGCGCAGACCTACCAACAGATCCGGGCCGCCTCCGACGCGGTCGGACGTAGTGTCGGCATCCTCATCGACCTGCAGGGCCCCAAGATCAGGCTTGGGAAGTTCGCCTCCGGCCCGGTCACCCTGGCCCCCGGCGACCGGTTCACGATCACGACCGACGACATCCTCGGCGACCAGCACCGGGTCGGGACGACCTTCTCCGGGCTGACCTCCGATGTCACCGCGGGCGACCGGATCCTCGTCGACGACGGCCGGCTGGTGCTCGAGGTCGTCGAGGTCGCCGGCTCCGACGTCCACACCACGGTCATCGTCGGTGGCCCGGTCAGCAACCACAAGGGGATGAACATCCCGGGCGCGGCCCTCGGCGTGCCCGCCCTGACCGACAAGGACGCCAAGGACCTCCGCTTCGGGCTCGGGCTGCCCGCCGACATGATCGCCCTGTCCTTCGTCCGCTCGGCCGCCGACGTCGAGAAGGTCCGGGCGGTGATGGACGAGGCCGGGGTGCGCCTGCCCGTCCTGGCCAAGATCGAGAAGCCGCAGGCCGTCGACCAGCTCGAAGAGATCGTCGAGGCGTTCGACGGTCTGATGATCGCCCGGGGTGACCTGGGGGTGGAGCTGCCGTTGCAGGTCGTGCCACTGGTCCAGAAGCGTGGCGTGTCCTGGGCACGCGAACGCGCGAAGCCGGTGATCGTGGCCACCCAGGTGCTGGAATCGATGGTGCATGCGCCCCGGCCCACCCGGGCCGAGGCCAGCGACTGCGCCAACGCGGTCCTCGACGGCGCCGACGCGATCATGCTGTCGGCCGAGACCAGCGTCGGTGAATACCCGGTCGAAGCCGTGTCCACGATGGCCCGGATCATCGAGACGGCCGAAACGGACCTGGGCCGGCTCCCACCGCTGCGTACCCGTCCGCGTACCGTCGGTGGTGCGTTGGCGGAGGCCGCCGCCAACGTCGGCAATGTCATGGGCGCCCGCTACCTGGTGGCCTTCAGCCAGAGCGGGGACACCGCCCGCCGGCTCGCCCGCTACCGCAGCCCCATCCCGCTGCTGGCCTTCACCCCGGTGCCCGCCGTCCGCAGCCAGCTCGCGCTGCTGTGGGGCGTCGAGACCTTCCTGGTCCCGTACGCGCACAGCACCGACGAGATGGTGCGACAGGTCGACAGCGCGCTGCTGCAGCTGGAGCGCTGCAAGCCCGGCGAACTGGTGGTCGTCGTGGCCGGCACCCCCCCCGGCGTGGCCGGTATGACCAACACCATCCGAGTGCACCGGATCGGGGAGGAGGTCTGACCCCAAATTGTGGCTTCGCCACAATTTGGGGGCCCCT
>NZ_CAKKTM010000174.1:32360-34067 GCF_920888515.1 Protofrankia sp. CiP1_Cm_nod1
GGCGTGGTTGGCTGGCCGTCTCGGTGGGCTTACCGATCATCTTGTGATGATCGGTAAGGGGGTGGTTGGCTGGGGGTTTCGCCACGGTTTGGGAGCCCCTGGCGTGGTTGGCCGGCCGTCGCGGTGGGCCGGCCGTCGTGGTGGGCTTGTCGATCTTTTGGTGGTGATGGGCAAGGGGTGCTGGCCGGGGGCCGCCGTGAGGGGTTCTGGCCCTTGTGCGGGCTGGCCGCCCGGCCCGCCACGTTCGAACGGGTCAGGCCGAGGTCGCGAACCCCTGCTCCCTGTCTCCCGGTAGGCGTCATCCGTGTCGATGAGTGTCGCCCATCGTTGACGGGCGCCGGCTGTAAGGAAGGAGGTGAATCCGGTGCTGCCCGTCGGTATGTCGGTTCGGTCACCGCGGCCTGCGGGGTTACGGGTGGATGTCGCGCTGGTGAGGATCGGATGTCGGCATGCTTTGCGGTATTTGCGGCACCGTTTTTCGTGTCGTCTGCCGTAATGGGCGTGTAGGCCGGACGCCGTGGCCGCTTTGGGACAACTGTGATCGGCCGTGGTTTTCCGGACCGGCTGTGTCACCGCTGTCGCGGACCGGCTGGAACGGTGTGCGGCAGCGGCGGGCCGTAGGGTCGTCCTCGATGAGGATTTCGGTGGAGCCGGAGGCCGGGTCCACGCACGGGTATCCGCGGGCCCCGCGTGCGTATGCGGCCAGTCAGGCGAACGTACAGTAATGCCGCTTACGATACGTCGTAAAACGACTACTGGAGCGGCGCGTGCTCCGGATTACGCTGGGCCTGACTCGGCCCTCGTGACCCGGGAGCGTGCGCAATGACCGATCAACCGCCACAGCGGCCTGGCCGAACCGACCAAGGCGCTGACAGCGTCAGATCCGGTCCGCCCGCGAGCCCGTCAGGCTCAGCGGGGTCATCGAGCCCGGCAGGGCCGTCCGCCGGGGAGGGCACGAACGCGGACGGAGGGAAAGCCGACAGCGGGATGAAGGACGTCGGACGTCCGTCGGATCCGTCCGAGCGGGCGCGTCCGCCCGCTCCTTCCATGGCGCACCCTTCCCCAGGCAGCGCCGCGGGCAGTGGCACAGGAAGTGGCGCCACGGCCGGGCCGGACACGCGGCAGGCATCCGGGCATCGTCCAGCGCAACCGCCACGCTTCAGCGCTGGTGGCGCTGGTGGCGCTGGTGGCGCTGGTGGCGCGCGGCCGTCTGGGGAGCGGTCGTCGGCCCCGGCCGGCCGGTCAGCGCTGGACCGCGGCTCGGGCGTGGCACCGGGTGAGCGTCCGGTGGCCTCATCGCCGTCCGGGACGGCGGCCGGTCCCGCGGGGACGGCGGGCCGGGCGAGCGATCCGAGCGGTCGACATGCCGGGGCGCAGCCCTGGCAGGGGCCGGCCGTGCGGCCGGCAGCACGGCCCGCCGGCAACCGCCTCCTCGGTGGGACCGCCGCCGACGGGCAGCCTGTCGCCAGCTCTCGCGGGGCGGACGCGCCGAAACCCTCGGGAGCGCAGCCGTCACCGCCGCGTGAACCCGAGTCGGGGCGGGCGCAGCCAGCGCAGGGCGGCTCCCGTCCGGTCGAGCCGCCGCGTGCCTCACGGGCGCCAGCGGCCGGGGCACCGTCGGCCGCTCGGTCAGGCGATGCCCGTCCGGCCGATGCGCCGCGCGTCCCGCCCTCGCGGGCCGAGCCTTCCCGGGTGGAACGCCGTGTG
>NZ_CAKKTM010000175.1:0-1640 GCF_920888515.1 Protofrankia sp. CiP1_Cm_nod1
CCCGCGCAGTCGGCCGCCGGGTCGGCGCAACCGTCCGCTGGGCCGCCGCAACCGCCTGTCGCGGGTGCGGCGCGTCTCGCCCCGGCACCGCCGGGGGTGTCGACGCATGAGTCGACGGCGGGCCCGGGACCATCGGCCGCGGGTCAGGCACAGCCGCGGCCACGCGGGCTCCTGCCCGAGGACCGGGCCGCCGGTCGGGCGCCGGTGACGGACGACTCTCCGCGGCACCCGCGGCCCGCGCGGCCGGACACGTCGGATCAGTCACCCGGACGCGACGACACCGACGGCCAGCACGGCCAGCACGGCCAGCACGGCCAGCACCAGCACGGGGACCGCAGCGGTCTGGCTCCGGCACCTCCCGCGCCGGACGTGCCGGTGCCGCCGGCGGAGGACGACCCGGCGTCATGGGAGCAGACATCGCGGATCAGCCGGCGGACGCTGACCGGTCTGGCGACCGCGGCGGGGAGCGAGGCCACCGGGCCGGCCGGGGCGACGGCACGGCCCGGCGACGAACCGCGGTCGGTCTACCCGGCCACCGGCGCGGGCGCGACCGGGTATTTCAGCCGCCAGGCACCGGGACGGCACGGACCCCGGCCGGAGACCGGTGATGCCGGTGTCCGGCCCGATTCCGACTTCACAGTCGTGCTCTCCCCAGTGCGGGTCACGCCACGTGACGCCTCCTCGGGGCGGTCCCCGGCGCCCGGGCCCGCCGAGCCTGCCACCGGCCGCCCCGGCGGCGAGCTGCCCGAGGAAGGATCGCCCGCCGGCCGCTCGCCTGGCAGCGGTGTACCCCGCGGGGACACGCTGGACGATCAGCCATCCGAAGAGGCGCAGTCATACCCCCCGCAGGTCACACAGCCCGCGAGGGGCGCGCGACCCGCGTCCGGTGCGGGCCCGGGCGGCTCGCGCCCGCGTTCGCCCGTGGAGCCGGAGCCCGATGTCGGTACGGAACCCGGTGGCCGGTTCGCCGGCATGCTCCTGACCATCGCCGGTGGCCTCGGCGGGATTGCCGCCACCCTGCCCTGGAGCACGATCAGTGACGGCGAGGAGAGCCGTACGTTCACCGGCCTGACGGTTGGTGATGGAAGGATCACTCTGATGCTGGCGGTCGTCCTGATGGTGATCGGTGCGGCGCATGTGGCCGGCCGCCGCTCGGGCGGCACGGGCGGCTCGGGCGGCTCGGGCGGCACGGTGGCGATGCTGCTGGGGGCGGGAGTCGCCGTGTTCGCTGTCATGGATCTGGTCGCCGGACCGGCCTCGCTGTCGTCCTTTCGGGCCCTCTCCGCCAACCAGATCAGCGTCGTTCCCGCGTCGGGGCTGGTCCTGACCCTGGTGGCCGGGTCGCTCGCGTGTGTCGGCGGTTGGCTGCTGCGGCGTGGCCGTCATGGCGGATGATCCCGCCGGTGCCGGCCCGGCTGCCCGGCCGGACCGAGGAGCCGACGTGATCGGCCGTGCCCGCGGGAGCCATGCCCGCGGGGACCGGGTTCCACCGGACGTGATTGTCTTCCAGGAGGCGGAAGCGGCCGCGCGCGCCGTCCGGCCACGTGGTACGACCAGGAGTGACGGAGGACAAGACGTCACGAGCCGGGCAGGTGCCGGCCGGCGCTGCGCGTGCCGGATTCCGGGCCCCGGCTCCGGCC
>NZ_CAKKTM010000175.1:2193-7825 GCF_920888515.1 Protofrankia sp. CiP1_Cm_nod1
CCCCGGTCGGCCGGAGCCGGGTGACCGTCATCGGGCAGAAACGGGAGGAAGACGTGTCCGAGCAGGAACCGAGCCCGCGGGGACGCTCGGCGGTCGAGCCTGTGGCGGACGCGGGTCCCCCTGGCCGGAGGCGGCGCGATGATGCTTTTTTCGCGTTGCCGGAGGCCCGGATCCGCGGGTCGCTGTCCGGCCGGAGGCGACGCGATCATGCTTCTTTCGCGTTGCCGGAGGCTCGGGACTCCGGGCCGGTGCGTGGCCGAGGGCAGCACGATGATCCTCTTTTCGGGCCTGGTGCCACTGCCGGGGCTGGGCCGCCGGCCGGATCCCGGCTGCGGGAGCCGATCGAGGCGGCCCAGGAGCCGGAGGAGCAGATCTGGCGCTCCGAGGAGCAGCTCTGGGGGCCGCCTCCCGGGCAGGCCCGGGAGGATCAGGCCCGTGCGGTGTCCAGCACGGATCTGTCCAAGGGCCGGATGAGCGGCCCAGCCGGCGGTGCCGGCTCGCGGCCCCGGCCGACCGGTGGGGATGGCCGGAACAACACGGATGACGCGGACGACGCGGACGACGCGGACGACGCGGACGACGCGGACGACGTGGATGACACGGATAGCACGGATAGCACGGATAGCACGGACAGCACGGACAGCACGGATAGCACGGACGGCGCGGACGGCGTGGACGGCGCGGACGGCGAGTCGGAGCGGCTGCGCCGGTGGCGTGCCGAACGGCGTGCGGCGCACGCGCTGACGGCTGACCCGCGGTGGGCCCGGCCGCCCGGTGGCCATGGACCGGGTGCCGGGGGCGCGGACAGCGGCGGCCGGGATACCGGCGGTGGCGAGGCCTCCGATGCGGCCGCTCCCGGCACACCGTCGGCGTCCGGCGCCTCGTGGCCGCCTCCCGCCGCGGGCCGTGCCGCGGACGCCCCGGGTGAGGCCGGGCCGTCGGGTGCTGGCACCGGGCCGGACTTCCTGTGGGGCGCCCCGATCGGCGCTCGTCCGGGGGAGGCGGCCGGTGGGCCCGCGGACGGCACGGGCACCACGGCAGGCGAACCCGCGGGTGCCGGGGAGCGGCTGGTGGGGCTGCTGGGGGGCCTGCTCGTGCTGGTCGCCGGTGCCGCGGCCGTCGTCGGTTCGGTCATGACCTGGGCGACCATCACCGCCTTCGACGTCATGGAGCTCCCGCTGCGGGGCACCGAGATCGGCCGCTACTACGGTGGGACGACGGCGTTGCTCGGTGTCCTGGCGGTTGTTCTCGGCGGGATGCTCACCGGCCGTGACCGGAAGGGCTGGCGGTGGATCCTCACCGCCGTGATCGGCCTGGCGACCGTCCTGCTCGCCGTGATCGACATGATCCGCCTGCTGCGCGTCGACCGGCTGGGCGACATCGACCTGGACCTTTCGGTCGAGCTGGGGCCAGGCCTGTGGATCACGCTGCTGAGCGGGCTGCTCACTGTCGTCGGCGCGCTGCTGGCCCGGTTTCTGCCCGTAAGGCCGAAGCGGGCCCGTGGCGGGCCCGGCCCCGGCGGGCAGGACAGATGATCGCGAGTGGTGGGCGCGGACGGGGCGCCCGATGCGGGCGGCGGTCGTGGCCGGGCTCATCCCCCAGGCGGTCAGCTCACAGCCGCCAGTACAGGATGTCCCTGCCGTAGCGGCGCTGGTGGCCGGACTGGGCGGTCGGCCGACAGCCGCCGGTACGCTCACGCGGCCGGCTCGGCCACGATCCTGTCCACGATGTGCTCGGCGATGGCCAGGGACGCGGTGGCCGCCGGTGACGGCGCGTTCCGCACGTGCACGATCTTCCCGCGTATCGACAGCACGAAGTCGTCCACCAGTGCGCCGTCGCGCGCGACCGCCTGCGCGCGGACACCGGAGGGCCCCCGGACCACGTCCGCGGCCCGCAGCTGGGGGACGTACCGGCGGGCCTCGGCGATGAACGCACGCCGGCTCGTCGTGTGCAGGATCTCCCGGGCCCCGGTCCGCCAGTGCCGGCGGGCCATCGTCCGGAAGCCCGGCCAGGCGAGTGTCTGACGCAGCTCCGAGCCTCGCACGGTCAGCCCGGTGTAGCCCTCGCGGGCGGTCGCGAGGACCGCGTTCGGACCGACCAGCACGTTCCCGTCCACCTTTCTGGTCAGATGGATGCCGAGGAACGGGTACCGCGGGTCCGGCACCGGGTAGATCAGCCCACGCACGAGGTCACGACGCTCCGGGCGCAGCAGCCAGTAGTCGCCGCGGAACGGGACGATCTGCGGTGAGGGATCCTCGCCGGTGAGCGCGGCGACCTGGTCGGACTGCAGGCCGGCGCAGGCGACTAGCAGGTCGAACGGCCCGGCCGCCGTGGACACGGCCGTGACCGTGCCACCGGCGCGAGACGCGGTCGCGTGCGTGCCGTTGGGCGGCACCCGGACGTTCCCCCGGACCCGCAGGCCCAGGTGGACGCCGTCGGGGCGCTCCTCGACGGTGACGACCTCGCTGCCGGTGCGCACCGTGCCGCCGGCGTCCTGGACGCTGTCCCGCAGCCGGCGGGCCACCGCCTGGTAGTCGACGATCGCGGTCGTGGGGGAGTGCAGCGCGGCCACCCCGCGGGCGTGCGGTTCGTAGCGGCGCAGGTCGTGCCCGTCCAGCATGGTGGTGTCCGGGACGCCGTTGGCCTGTGCCCGGCGCGCGATGTCGGCGAGCCTGCCCAGCTCGCTGTCGTCGACCGCGACCACGACCTTGCCGCACTCGTCGTAGCGGATGCCGTGCGTGGCGCAGTACTCCCTGAGCAGTACCACGCCCCGTCGGCACAGGGTTGCCTTCAGTGATCCCGGCTGGTAGTACAGCCCGGCGTGGACGACTCCGCTGTTGTGTCCGCTCTGGTGGCGGGCGACGTCATGCTCCTTCTCGAAGACCGTCACCGTGGCGGCGGGATCGACCTGCCCGATCCGCCGGGCCACCGCGAGCCCGAGAATACCGCCGCCGATCACCGCGACCCGACCCGCCACGCGTCCCGCTCCTGGTTCCTGGATGCCATGGTTTCCGTGCGCGCAGGGAGCGCGGGAAGAGCTGTGGTCGCGCACCTGTCCGTCGGCGATGTTACGGGACCGGCGGGCACGCGACGCAGACGAATGATCCCCTCCCTCTCTGTCCTCGCCCCTCTCTGTCCTCGCCCCTCTCCGTATCGTCCGCTCGCCCGCCGCCTTCGTCTTCCCGGTCTTCCCGGTCGCTTCGGCACGGGTGGCGGATGGCGGATGACGGACGGCGGGGCGGCCGGCGGATGATCGGGAGGCCGGGCCGGGGAGTCAGCCGAAGAAGTGGCCCGGCGGATAGGCCCGGTCGGTGCGCGAGCGCGGCCGGCCGCGCAGGGCGTCGGTCAGCGTCCGGGCGGTGTTGACCAGCGGGACGTGGCTGAACGCCTGCGGGAAGTTGCCGACCAGCCGGCCGAGGCGGGGGTCGTACTCCTCCGCCAGCAGCCCCACGTCGTTACGCAGCGCAAGCAGCCGCTCGAACAGTTCCTGGGCCTCGCGCACCCGTCCTGACAGGGCGTAGTTGTCGGCGAGCCAGAAGGTGCAGGCGAGGAAGGCGCCCTCACCGGCGGGCAGGCCGTCGACCGCGCCGTCCGCCGCGGTCGGGTAGCGCAGCACGAAGCCGTCCTGGACGAGTTCGCGCTCGATGGCGGCCACCGTGCCGACGGCGCGCGGATCCGTCGCCGGCAGGAAGCCGACGAGCGGGATGTTCAGCAGGGCCGCGTCCAGTTCGGTGGAGCCGTAGAACTGGGTGAAGGTGTTGCGGGCGGGGTCGAAGCCGCGGGCGCAGACCTCGTTGTGGATCTCGGCCCGCAGCGCCGTCCAGCGGTCCAGCGGGCCAGGCAGCCCCCACTCGGTGATGCCCTTGACGGCCCGGTCCACCGCCACCCAGGCCATCACCTTGGAATGGACGAAGTCCCGGCGTGGCCCGCGGACCTCCCAGATGCCCTCGTCGGGCTTGCGCCACCCGGTCTCCAGGAACTCCATCAGCTTGCTCTGCAGCGCCCACGAGTCGTCCTGGCCGTCGACGTCGGTGGCCATCCGGGCGACGTGCAGCGCGTCGAGCACCTCGCCGTAGACGTCCAGCTGGAACTGGTCGACAGCGCCGTTGCCGACCCGGACGGGAGCGGAGCCCTCGTAGCCGGGCAGCCACGGGATCTCGTACTCGGGCAGCCGGCGCTCGCCGCCGACGCCGTACATGATCTGGACCTGCGAGGGGTCGCCGGCCACCGCCCGCAGCAGCCACTCCCGCCAGGCCGTGGCCTCGCTGGTGAACCCGGCGTCGAGCAGGGCGAGCAGGGTGATGGTGGCGTCCCGCAGCCAGCAGTAGCGGTAGTCCCAGTTGCGGACCCCGCCGATCATCTCCGGCAGGGAGGTCGTGACCGCCGCGACGATGCCGCCGGTCGGCGCGTACGTCAGCGCCTTGAGGGTGATCAGGGACCGGCGGACGGCGTCCTGCCACTGCCCGTCGTAGGTGCAGCCGGCCATCCAGTCCGCCCACCACGACTCGGTCAGGTCGATCGCCCGGCGGACGTCGATGCGGGCGTGGGTCGGGCGGTGCGAGGGGCACCAGGCCAGGGAGAACGGCACGGACTGCCCGGCGGAGACCGTGAACTGCGCGTGGGTGGCCATGTCGTGGCCCTCCATCGGCGCGGTCGTGCGCAGGGTGACCGCGTCGGGGCCGGCGACCGCGACCACCGTGTGCTCGTCGAAACGACGCACCCACGGAACGATCGAGCCGTAGTCGAAGCGGATGCGGGTCTCGCTGCGCATCCGGACCGTGCCTTCGATGCCCTCGACGAGCCGTAGCACCAGGTGCTCGCCGGAGCGCGGGTACATCGCGTCGACGATCCGGACGGTCCCGCTCGCCGTGGTCATGTCGGTTTCGAGGACGAGGGTGTCGCCGCGGTAGCGTCTGCTCACCGCGAGTACCGGATCGACCGGCGCGATCCGCCAGTGACCGGAGTTCTCGTCACCGAGCAGGGCGGCAAAACACGCGGGCGAGTCGAAGCGGGGCAGGCACAACCAGTCGATCGAACCGTCCCTGGAGACCAGCGCGGCCGAATGTGTGTCGCCGATCAGCGCGTAGTCCTCGATGCGGGAGGGCACGGTCTCTCCGGGGTCTCTCGGGGCCCTCCGCCACCACGAACACAGACGATCGCCAGGGACGCCGCCGCGCGGCGCCCCTGGCCCCCCGTGATCGAAACGCATTGGGCCGGCTTGGGTTCAGGTCTGAATGTGACTCTGGGTGTGGTGCTGAGTGTGACTCTGGGTGTGGTGCTGAGTGTGACTCTGGGTGTGGCTCTGAGTGTGACTCTGAGTGTGATGTAGATCGCACGTGTTGGTCGGCGCGAGCGGGAAGAGCGCTTACCCTACGACCTCGCTCGCGGCACTAGGTTGGGGGTGGGCCCGGCCGCGACGGTCGGACTGCGGACACCGGTCGCCGTGCGTCGGCCGGCGCCGTGCCGATCGGCGCCAAGCCGGCCGCAACCGTTGCGGCAGGCCGCCACCGCACCCGAAGGAAGGCCCGTGACCTCGCAGGACGTACCGGACGAAGTGTTGGGCGAGCCAGCGCTGACCGTGGCGGCGCGAGCCGCCGGCCGCCGCCCGCCGCGGCCGGCCGCGGCACGAGCC
>NZ_CAKKTM010000176.1 GCF_920888515.1 Protofrankia sp. CiP1_Cm_nod1
GCGCTGACCGTGGCGGCGCGAGCCGCCGGCCGCCGCCCGCCGCGGCCGGCCGCGGCACGAGCCCTGGCCGCCACGCGCCGGGCCCTGACAGATCGGCATAACCGGCGTTGGGTGGTGCTGGGTGCGCTCGCGCTCGCCGGCCTGATTGCCTTCGGCATCTACGTCACGGTAGCCGGGCCCTCACCACGCGTCGAGGCGGTGGTCTACTTCACTCCGACCGCGACCGATGCCCAGAAGGACGCCGTCCGGGCCGCATGCCCCACCAGCGGGGGGGCGGTGCAGGAGCCCCCCGACCACAACACGGTTCAGAGCAGCCGGGTCTACCCGTTGCGCTACAACATCACGTTCGCCTCGCCGGCCGACAGGGCCGCGGTCTACCGGTGCGTACACGCCCAGTCGAACGTCATCGGCATCAGCGAGTTCACCCAGGGCCAGTAGGCCACCTCAGCTGGCCCGCCGTCGGCCGAAGGAGTAGATGGTTCCAGCTGTCCTATCGCCCCGCTTCGTGGGTCTCGCAGGTCACGGATGTGCCGTTCGCCGTTGATCTCACCGTCTCGCCGTAACCGATCGTCCGGCGGGCGGTTCCCGGATCGCACGCCGGAACGGCAGCGACCCGGGGCCGGTGCAGCAACACCAACCCCGGGTCTTGAAACCGTAGAGAAAATTGGCGAAAACTCCACCTTTGGCCAGGCCAGCCACACAAAAAGTACGGGATAGCCTGAGAAGTGCGGCAGGTGTGGGTCTGCGGAGATATCCCCCGATGAGTTTTCCACCTACGAGTGCCGGGTCAGGGCCGCGGGCGACGGCTGTCGCCGGCGGGTTTCTCGGTGCGAGAAGGGCAGGGCGTGGGCGCTGGCCTGTCGGGGCGCCGCGACGGGCTGAACACAGCAGGTCGAGCGCGACCAGTTGAGGGCAGACGGGCCGAGGGCAGACGGGCCGAGGGCAGACGGGCCGAGGGCAGACGGGCCGCGGAGGACGCCCGGTTCGGGGATCTGCCGGTCCGGTGGCGGCTATTCGTCGGTGGAGGAGGTCGGGGGCGCGCCTGGGGGAGCGGAGGTGGACGAGGAGGCGGCGGAGACGCGCCTGTGGTCTTCCTCCTCCTTGAGGTCGAGCAGTTCGGCGGGGGTCGGCTCGCCGGCGTCACGGGCCTGTTTGGCCTGCCACAGGCTGAACAGGATGGTGGAAAGGATCACCAGGCCGCCGAAGACCAGGCTGCCGCCCGTCCACGGCGAGGAGAACGGCAGCGTCTCCACGGCGATCCAGGCGATGCCCACCGCGACCATCCCGAGCCCGAACAGGATCGTGAACGCCGACGACCACACGCTCGCCGCCGCCTGGTCGGCGAGGTCGGCGGCCCTGCGCCGGGCCTGCTCGAACTGCCGGCGGGCCCACTCGTACTCCAGGCTCAGGACGAAGAATCCCAGCGCGATGATGAGGAAGCCCGGGCCGGGCAGGGCGAGCAGGGCCACGCCCAGCCCCAGCACGGCCACGCCGACCGCGCTCACCACGATCCGGCGGATGATGCGAGCACTCCTGTTCAGCACCGCGGCACCGCCTTCCGGTAAATCCCTCGCGAACCCTCGCGGGCCGCTGTCCGGCCTCGCCGTGGCCCATCCGCGTCCGGCCGGGGATGGGCAGGGCGCTCCCGTCACGGTATCCGGGGAGTGCTTCTGCCCGCTGTCGACCGGCTGACCGTCCGTCCGGCGGGCCGCCCGAGCCGCCCGGGCGGGTGTACGGCTCCGGGCTTGTCGGCCCGGGCTGGCGGGGCCGTTGGGTATGTTTAGATGATGAGAGGGCCGATGCGTCAGAGGTGGGCCCTGCGGTTTGGGCCCCGCGGTTTTGGTCACTGATCTGATCACCGATTTCCGGTCAGCAGAATTTCGATCTTTTGTGAGCCCGGCGTCCATGCCGGGTTCACCGGAGGGGTCGCAGTGGACGTGGAGGAGACCACGCTCCCGGGCATCGGGTTGCGGCACGACTTCCGTACCCGCAGCGGACGGCGGGTCGGCGTGGTGTCGCATCATGGCGGCCGGCGTGAGCTCGTGATCTACGACACCGATGACATGGACACCTGCAGTGAGTCGATCCCGCTGACCGCGGAGGAGAGCGACGCCCTGGCGGAGCTGCTGGGCGCCCCGCACATCGTCGAGCGGCTGAACAACCTCGGCAAGGCCTTCGCGGGCATCGTCGGGGAGCAGATCAAAATCACTCCCGGCTCCCCCTACGACGGGCAGCCGCTGGGGGATACCCATGCCCGGACGAGGACCGGGGCGTCCATCGTCGCCGTCGTCCGGGACCAGCAGGTGATCGCCTCCCCGCGCCCGGACTTCGGTTTCGTCGCCGGTGACGTCGTCGTGGTGGTCGGTACGCCGGAGAACACGGCTGCCGTTGCCGAACTGTTCCGCGTCGGTTGATCGCGATCTTGGCCGCTGGTGCGGCACTGCCGAGGAGCACTGACACGGCACTGGCGGAGAGCCGCCCGTGGACATAGCCGCGACCTTCCTCGAACTGGGCGCGGTCCTGTTCACCCTCGGGATGCTCGGCCACTGTGCCACCGCCGTGGGTATCTCCCCGATCCCGTTCTACCTGCTGGGCGGGCTCGCCTTCGGGCACGGAGGGCTGTTCCCGCTGGGCGCCAGCGAGGAGTTCATCGAGGTCGGCGCCGAGATCGGGGTCGTCCTGCTGCTGCTGACGCTCGGCCTGGAGTACACGGCGCAGGAACTGATCGACGGCCTGCGCCGGCAGGCGCCCACGGGCGCGCTCGACCTGACACTCAACGCCCTGCCCGGTGTGGCCGCCGCGTTCCTGCTCGGCTGGGAGCCGCTGGCCGCGCTCGTCCTGGGCGGGGTCACCGCCATCTCGTCCTCCGGGATCATTGCCAAGGTCCTCGCCGATCTGGGACGGATCGGTAACCGTGAGACGCCCGTGGTGCTGTCCGTGCTCGTCCTCGAGGACCTCGCCATGGCGGTGTACCTGCCTATCCTCACCGCACTGCTGGCCCACCAGACGCTCGCCCAGGGGTCGGTCACGCTGCTGGTCGCGCTGGGCGCGCTGGTCTTCGTCCTGGTCCTGGCACTGCGGTACGGCCGGCAGGTCAGCCGGCTGGTCCACAACCCGGACGCGGACCCCAACAGCGAGATCCTGCTGCTGCGCCTGATGGGGCTGGCCCTGCTCGTGGCCGGCGCCGCCCAGCAGGTCCGGGTCTCCGCCGCGGTCGGGGCGTTCCTGGTCGGCATCGCCGTGTCGGGGCCGGTGGCCGAGGGCGCGCGGGAGGTGCTCACCCCGCTGCGGGACCTCTTCGCCGCGGTGTTCTTCGTCTTCTTCGGCCTGCAGACGGAACCCGCCGAGATCCCCGGGGTGTTTCTTCCCGCCTTGCTGCTGGCGCTTGCCGGGGTGGCGACGAAGGTGTTCACCGGCTGGTGGGCGGCGCGCAAGGCCGGGATCGGGACGATGGGCCGTTACCGGGCCGGGGCCGCGCTGGTCGCGCGAGGCGAGTTCTCGATCGTCATCGCGGGCCTGGCGGTCGTGGCCGGCATCGAGCCGGAGCTCGGCCCGTTCGCCGCCTGCTATGTACTGATCATGGCGATTCTCGGCCCGGTGGCCGCGCGCGTCGTCGAACCGGTCGTCCGCAGGACGACCAGGCGCCTGCGCAGGAAGACCATGACGAGCCCGTCGGGTGGCTGAACCAGCCAGCACGGCACGGCCCCGGCCGGGCACACCGCACCCGGCCGGGCGGTGCGGCGGCCGTACCGCACCGCACCGCTGAGCGATGGCCGCCGGGGCCACGGCCGGGGAATCCCGCCCGCGACGGATCCCGCGCCGGACGGGAACGTCATGACCGGGAAATCCGCGGCTTGTTGTGCCACGATGGCGGCACTGGCCAGCAGCGCCCAGCGCTGGTCGACACGTCACCACTCGAACTGATCGAACCACTCGAACTGATCGAACCGCTCAACAGGTGTGCCGGGAAGTCTGGTCGGCGTCCGACGTCGGCTGCTCCTGGAAGGACCTCCCGCTGGTGCGCACCCGAACGGCGGCTGACGCGCGGGCCGCGGTCGCCGGACGTGTCAGCCAGGCGCTGTCCGCCCGTGGCGCGTTCACCGAGTTCCTGCGCCGGGAGACCACCGGCGGGCTCCTGCTGCTGGCCGCCACCGCGCTCGCCCTGCTGTGGGCCAACCTCGCCGGTGGCAGCTACCACGACGTGTGGCGGGCCGACCTGGGTTTCGGCCCGTCCTGGCTACGCCTGACGCACCTGACCGCCGGGGCCTGGGTGGCCGACGGGCTGCTCGCGGTGTTCTTCTTCGTCGCCGGTCTCGAGCTCAAACGCGAACTGGTCGTCGGGGAGCTGGCGGGCCGCCGGGCCGCCGCGCTGCCGGTCGCCGCCGCCGTCGGCGGCATGATCGTTCCGGCGCTGGTGTTCCTCGCGGTCAGCCGGGGCGCGCCGGGGGCGGCGGGCGGCTGGGCGATCCCCGTAGCCACCGACATCGCCTTCGCGCTCGGCGTGCTGTCCCTGACGGGGGCGAACGTGCCCACCGCGCTGCGGGTGCTGCTGCTCAGCCTCGCCGTCGTCGACGACCTCGGCGGCATCGTCCTGATCGCCGTCCTGTTCACCCGGGGGCTCGCGCCGCTCTGGCTGCTGGCGGCCGTCGTGCTGGCGGCCGGGTACGCCTGCGCGCAGTGGCGGCGCTGGCGCTCCCCGGCGCTGTACGTGCCGCTGGCGCTGGCACTGTGGGTGTGCGTGCACGCCTCCGGGGTGCACGCGACCGTCGCCGGCATCGCGCTCGCCCTGCTCACCCGGGTGCGTCCCGACCCGGGCGAGCGGGCCGCGCCCGCGCTGCGCCTGGAGCACCGGCTGCACCCGTTCTCGGCCGGTCTCGTGGTCCCGCTGTTCGCGCTCGCCGCGACCGGGGTACCGGTGACGGGGACGGCACTGCTCGCCGTGGCCGAGGATCCGGTCGCCCAGGGTGTGGTCGCCGGGCTCGTCGTCGGCAAGGCCGCCGGCATCGTCGGCGGGGCCTGGCTGGCGGTGCGGGCCGGGGTGGCGCGGCTGCCGGCCGGCCTTGGCTGGCGCGCGGTGGCGCCGGTCGGGCTGCTCGGCGGCATCGGCTTCACCGTGAGCCTGCTGATGTCCCGGCTCGCCCTCGACGACGCTGTTGCCCAGCGGCGCGCGGCCACCGCCGTGCTCGTCGCGTCGACGCTCGCCGGCGTGCTCGCGGTGCTCCTCCTGCGGTTGTCCGGGGCCGGCCGGGCGCGGGCGCAGTGACCGCGGTCCGGCTGTCCTGATTCGTAAGCCGCCCGGCTTGCCCCCATTTGGGGTGATGCCGAAGGCATCCGAGATACTGGCCCGGGCGATGCGGTTCGGGCGGGATGCGGCCCGGAGGATACGGCCGGGCTGGCTCGCCCGGGCCGGCGTCCTCGGCCCGCCGCTTTGATGAGCGCCTTCCCGGTGTGACGCAGGTGCGCCGGGTGTACCGGGTGTACCGGGTGTACCGGAGTGTGCCGGCCGGCGTGTTTTTGTCGGTGCGCCGGCACTGCGAGGGGGGTGGCTTTGTCGGTGTGCCGCCTCGCCAGCGCCGGCCGATGTTTGGCAGGATGCGGGCCTGTGAGCGGACTCCTCGCAGGTAAGCGCATCCTTGTCACCGGCGTTCTGACGGACGCGTCCATTGCTTTCGGCGTTGCCCGTATCGCGCAGGAACAGGGCGCGACCGTGGTGCTCAGCGGTTTCGGCCGGGGCCTGTCACTGACCCGGCGGATCGCCCGGCGGCTGCCCACCGAGGCCGCCGTGATCGAGCTGGACGTGACTGACGAAACACATCTGGGCACGCTGTCCGACCGGGTTCTCGAGCACACCGACGGGCTGGACGGCGTCCTGCACGCGATCGGTTTCGCGCCCGAGTCGGTACTCGGCGGGAAGCCCTTCGTGGACGCCCCCTGGCCGGAGGTGGCGACCGCGGTGCAGATCTCGACCTGGTCGCTGGCCGCGCTGTGCCGGGCGACGCTGCCGCTGTTCGGCGAGCGGGCCTCGGTCGTGGGGCTCGACTTCGACGCGAGCGTGGCCTGGCCCTCCTACGACTGGATGGGGGTGGCCAAGGCCGGCCTGGAATCCGCCACCCGCTATCTCGCCCGAGACCTCGGGCCGCGCGGGGTGCGGGTCAACCTGGTCGCGGCGGGGCCGCTGCGCACCATGGCCGCCAAGAGCATCCCCGGTTTCGAGCGGTTCGAGGGTGTCTGGGACGAGCGCGCGCCGCTCGGCTGGAACATCCAGGACACCGAGCCGACGGCCCGGGCCTGCGTGGCGCTGCTGTCGGACTGGTTCCCCGCCACCACCGGAGAGATCATCCACGTGGACGGCGGCGTGCACGCGATCGGGACCTGACCCGCCACCAGGGCCCGCGAGGCCTCGCCGAGCGGACGAGCGGGTGCCTGGTGTTCGCCCCGACCGTCCATCCTAATTGTTACTATGAGTAATTTCGTGGGATGGCTTTACGCCGGGTAGCCCTCGACCTCGTCCAGCAGGTCGAGGGCCGCGCCGACGATCGTCGCCACGTCGACCGGCACCATCATGCCCGCGCCGAGGGTGGAGACGGGATCGCCGTGGACGCCGGCGAGGAACCCCAGCGCACGCGGGTCCCCGTCGGCCACGGTGACCAGCGGGCTGCGCCGGTCGGTGGGGAAGAGCTCGTCGAGGATCGACACGTCACCCGGCAGCAGGCCGCGGCGGGCCTGCAGGGCGCGCCAGACCAGGTCGGGGGAGGTCAGGCAGACGACGGCGACACCGCGGCCCAGCCCCGCGCCGAGCTCGTCGGCGGCGGCGAGGACGTCGGCCATGACGGAGCCGGCCCCGACCAGGGTCACCGCCGGCCCGGATCCGATACCGGCCCGGTTGTCGGGCTCGCTGCCGATCCTGTTGTCGGGTCCGTCGACGGGTCTCCCCCCAGACCTGGCGACGAGCTCGCCCTCGAGCCCGTCGCCGGGCTTGCCGTCGGGCGCGTTGCCGGGCTTGCCGCCGGCGCCGGTTGTGCCGTCGCGTAGCCGGTAACCGCCCGCGAGCACCCC
>NZ_CAKKTM010000177.1 GCF_920888515.1 Protofrankia sp. CiP1_Cm_nod1
CAGCTGCCCGCCGGCGCGCCGGCGCGGCTCCCCGGGCGCGGCGGCCCGCGACGGCGACCATGTGCCGACAGCGTCGCGCCATCCGGCCAGCGCGGTGGCGGTTTCCGGGGTGGTGGCGGTGACGATGCCGGCGGCGACCCGCGGCTGGACGTCGGCGAGATCGCGCATGACGGCGCCGAAGGCGGCCAGCGTGCTGACCCGTCCGAGGTAGGAGCGCGCCGGCTCGGACGGGACCGGCGGCGGGCTCGCCCGCGTGACCGATTTCGCCGCCAGCCGCCGTCGGACGAGGCGCGCGAGGCGGGCGGCGGCGCTGCCCGCGGGCAGCCCGGCCCACTCGTCAACGTCGGATCGCGCTGTCCGTTCGGCCGGGCCCGCGTCGACGTGTACGAACAGGACGGTGGGCCGGTGCGGGTCGACCTCGTCGAAGGCGTCCACGAGCAGGGGCAGGTCGTTGCCGCCGACGTCACGCAGAGCAGCGGCGATCTCGTCGTCGGACAGCTCGTCGAGCAGCCGGGTGATGCCGGCTCCGGACGCCCCGGGCCCGGCGAGGCGTCGGCGCAGCTCCGCCCCTGACGAGCGCAGCAGCTCCTGGAACTCGGCGCGGCCCATCCCGTCGAGCCGACGGCGCAGCGCCTGCCCGCCCGGCCTGCCGAACAGGGCGGACAGCGTCCGTCCATAACTGACAGTGAGTACCTGCCAGTTGGCGGCGGCGAAGAGACGCGCCTGGTCGGTGACACCCGCCTCGGCGGCGATAGCCGCGCCCGGATGAGCAGGGACCGTGACCACCCACACCAGCTCGCCCAGGCGGCGCACCCGCGGATCGGTGACCGGCTCCCACACCGTGCCGTCGAACAGCTCGGTGTGGTCGAGCAGGCAGATCTGCCGTCCGGGTGCCCCCGCGGCGACCGTCGTGGCGGCGCCGGCATGCTCACCGGTACCGGTCGGCGCGGCGGCACCGGCATGCCCGATGATCTCGTCTGGTGCGGTGATGCCGGGATGGTCGGCGACATACCGCGTGGCGAGGGCGTCCCAGGCCGTCACCGCTGGTCCGGAGCGTGCGGTCACGGTCACGCCGACCAGGCCCGGCGGCCACGGCAGGCGCTCTGCCGCCGCCAGGCCTCCGGAAGCGGGCCGCGGCTGAGCTCCGGGCGGGCCGGCTGGGCCGGAGCCGGGGGGAGCAAGCAGGCGGTGGACGGCGTCCAGCAGCGGGAACGCGGCCGGGGGTACCCGGAGCTGGTCACCCGCACGCAGCGCGTCGAACCACAGAACGGTGATCAGGCTTGCCAGGGAACGCGTGGCGGTGCGCAGAGCGGCAACGCCGCCGACACCGCCGCCGCCGACATCGCCGACGGCCGGCCCGCCGGGCGGCGCCGCGTCCGCGATGTCGTCGATCAGCGCGGCGGCCAGGCCGCGCAGCCGTCGCTCGATGTCGATGAGGGCCGGCAGGTCGAGGGGCTCGACAGTGACGGGGGCGGGCAGGAGGCTGTCGGCGCGTGCGGGCGTGACCGGTGCGCCGGCCACCGGACCGGTCGTGGCGCCGGCCGCAGGACCGGTCACGGCGCCGGCCACGGACGCCTGCGGTGTCCGGAGCCGTCCGTGCACGGCAGCATGGGTCTCACCCGGCGCAAGCAACCTGGCCTCCGTCGACACGATCTGTCCCATATCCGGACGATGAGCCCCTGTCAAAGGTTGTGCTCCCGCGCCTCCGCCCGCCCCACCCGGCCGAAGGCCGCGCGATGATGTTTTCGTGGGGCTGGCGGCCGGTGGGTGGGGTGGTGGGCCGAAGGCCGCGCGATCATATCTTTTGTGGTGGTTTCCACCGGTTTATCTTCCGGGAATCCGGCCTGATGGGCGCGGGCGAACCGGGTCTCTGGGCGGCGGCGGACCCGGATTCGTCAGTCCATTAGGCGTCGGTCGGGTTTTCGCCGCGCACCTGATTTCCTCACTCCTCCTGTTTTCTTCATCCTTTCTTCATTTTTTCGGCGTGGTGGTGAGTTCGGCCAGGCGGCCGCGCAACGCGGATTCGGGCCGCCCGCCGATTTCAACGATCTTCATCCGGCTGGTGGCGCCCCTGACCAGCACGACCTCGCGGCGGCGCACGCCGAAGGCCGTTGCCAGCGCGCGCAACGCCGATTCGGTGGCCCGTCCGTCCACCGCCGGCGCGGTCACCCGGACGACGAGGGGTGCGGTGGCATCCGACGGGCCGCCGCCGGTGGGGTCGTCCGCCGCGGTGGGCTCCTCGGTCGAGGGCTCGCCCGAGGCTTCGGCCGCGGAGGCAGGGAAGCCGCCGCCGACCGAGGTCCGGGCCGAGCGGGGGCAGACTCTGATCGTCAGACGCACCGTTGCATCGTCCCGCGAAGCGCCCGGACGGGCGATCGGGTCCGGGTGGCCCGGGCTCGTCCCACTCAGGTGATCTTTGCCGGTGGCCTGGGGGCCGACCGGTGGAACGGGTGTTGCGGGGTCGTCCGGCCCAGGTGGCCCAGCGATGATCACGGGCTGGGTGCCCGGGCACCCTGAATGCAATGAGAATTCAGCGTGTCACCTTGGGTAATAACTCTGGAGCGTGCGATGCGGCAGCTAGCATCGATCCCATGGTGGACGGTGAGGGACGAGTAGCTCTTGTTACCGGCGGTAATCGAGGGATCGGCGCCGCGGTCGCGGCCGCGCTGGCCGCGAATGGTGACCGGGTGGCGGTCGCCAGCCGTGGCGGTGACGCGCCGGACGGTTTGTACGGCGTCCGCCTGGATGTCACCAGCGCGGAAGGCGTCGACAAGGCGTTCACCGAGGTGGAGGCGGAACTCGGGCCGGTAGAGATACTGGTGTCCAACGCCGGGATCGCCCGGGACACGCTTCTTCTCACCATGGGTGAGGACGCGTTCCAGGAGGTCCTCGACACCAACCTGCTGGGCGCCTACCGGGTGGCCAAGCGCGCGGCACGGCCCATGCTGCGCCTGCGACGCGGGCGTCTGATCTTCATCTCCTCGGTCTCGGCGTTGGTCGGTTCCCCCGGGCAGTCGAACTACGCCGCGTCCAAGGCCGGCCTGATCGGCTTCTCCCGCTCTCTCGCCCGGGAGCTCGCCCCCCGCGGTATCACCGCGAACGTGGTCGCCCCCGGCCCGATCCGCACGGACATGACCGACGCGCTCACCGACGCCCAGCGGGACAACCTGGTCAACCAGGTCCCGATCCGGCGGATGGGCGAGCCGGAGGACATCGCCGCCCTGGTCGCCTTCCTGGCCTCCCCCCAGGCCTCCTACATCACCGGCGCGGTGATCCCCGTCGACGGCGGCCTGAGCATGGGCCTCTAACTTGCCGGTCCGGTAGCGCGGATCTCATCCACGACCACTCGTACAGGCCATGATCCAGGCGATTTTGTCGTTGTGTACGCTTTTTGGCCGCAAAAGCGTACACAACGACAAAATTGTGCCGATCTTCTCCGGCGGCTGGCGCTCCTCGAAGCGTGCCACCGTTCGGGGGACACGTATGGTTACCCGGCCGGCGCTCTAGCCTGCCGCGCACACCGCACGGATCAGAGCGGACGGAGCGTTGGCGTGGCCTGTACGCTCGTTCATCCCGCGTTTCCGGCGTCACGGCTCCCATTCGCCGGCCCGGATCGCCGGTCAGGCCGGCCCGGATCGCCGGTCAGGCCGGCCCGGATCGCGGGACTGGGCGGTGAGCCGGGCCGCGCGGCTCTTGCGGTGGCGCGTCCTCGGTTCGGGCCGGGGGCGGGGTGTGTTGTGCCCCGAGCACAGGGGACGATGACGGACGTGTCGAGTGACAACCGGACCATGACCACGCCCGGGACCGTGACCGCGCCCGGGGGCACGGCCGGGAGCGTGACCGTGCCCGGGAGCGTGACCGCGGCCGGGACCGCGCCCGGCCGGACCGGGCCGGTGCCCGTCGACGCGTTGCTGCTGGTCTCCTTCGGGGGCCCGGAGTCGCCGTCCGACGTCATGCCGTTCCTGCGCAACGTCACCCGCGGGCGGGGCGTGCCGGACGAGCGGCTGGCCCAGGTCGCCGAGCAGTACCGCAGCCTCGGCGGCCGCAGCCCGATCAACGACCAGAACCGGGCGCTGCTGGCCGCGCTGCGGGCCGAGCTCGCGCCGCTGCCGGTCTACTGGGGCAACCGCAACTGGTCACCGTTCCTCGTCGACGCGCTCGAGGCGATGCGGCGGGACGGCGTCCGCCGGGCGGCCTGCTTCGTGACGTCCGCCTTCGCCTCCTACTCCGGCTGCCGCCAGTACCGTGAGGATCTTGCGAGGGCGCGGGCCCACCTCGGCCCGGACGCGCCGGAACTGATCAAGCTGAGGCAGTACTTCGACCATCCCGGTTTCGTCCTGCCCATGGTCGACCATGTCGTCGGCGAGCTGGCCACGATCCCGGCCGGGTCGCGGGCGCAGACGCGGCTGGTCTTCGTCGCACACTCGATCCCGCTCACGCAGGCGGCGGACAGCGGCCCGGACGGGGACGCCTACCCCCGGCAGCTGGCCGCCGCCGCCGAGGTGATCGTCGAGCGGGTGGCGCTGCGCACCGGCCGCCGTCACCCGCACGACCTGGTCTACGCCAGCCGCAGCGGCCCGCCGGGCGTGCCGTGGCTGGTGCCGGACGTCGGCGACCATCTGACGGCGCTCGGCTCGGCCGGGCGGGCCCAGGCGGTCGTGGTGGTGCCGGTCGGTTTCGTCAGCGACCACATGGAGGTTGTCCACGATCTCGACGTGGTGGCGGCGGAGCGGGCCCGGGAGGCCGGGCTGATCTTCCGCCGGGCGTCCACGGTGGGTGTCGACCCCCGGTTCGTCACCATGGTCCGGGAGCTTCTCGACGAGCGCAGGTACGGGCACCGCCCCCGGGCGGCGCTGAGTCCGCTGGGCCCCGGCCACGACGTGTGCCCGCTGTGGTGCTGCGCCCCGCGTGGGCCGGGCCGCCGGCTGCCGGCCGCCGCCGGCGTCCCCGCGGACGAGCGCCCCGACGCCCCTGGCCCCGACGTGTCTGGTTCCGACGCCCCTGGTTCCGACGTGTCTGGTTCCGACGTGTCTGGTTCCGACGTGTCTGGTTCCGACGTGTCTGGTTCCGACGTGTCTGGTTCCGACGTGCCTGGCCCTGATGTCCCTGGTAGCGGGCCTGTTCTGGAGGCGTCCGAGGGTGCCCGACGCGACATCTGTGACGCCACGACGTGAGCGGTGGCGCTACGGTTCACAATGATGTCCATAAGGTTGGACGTCCATGATGTCGTCGGGGACGAATCCCCGGGGATAAAACGTTCACGACGTAGCGGGTTCACGACGCGGCAAGGTTCACACAGCAGCTTCATGACGGGGAAGACGGCCAGGCCCCGTGGGTGACGCCGGCATGCCGGCCGTCGACCGGGGGAATCGGTGGATGACCGGAGCCGCGGCCCGGCCACCCACCGGTACAACGGACTGCCAGGAGGGACGAGGTGTATCAGCGGCAGCGGCACGTGTTCGACTCACCAGACCGTTTCGTGGTCGGAACCGTCGGCCAGCCCGGTGAACGCGACTTCTACCTACAGGCCTGCTCGCGTGGGCAGGTCGTGACCGTCGGCCTGGAGAAAGCCGAGGTCAACGCTCTTGCCGAAGGGCTCACGACGCTGCTCGGCCAGGTCCGCCGGACGGCCGGCGGCGAGCTGCCGGAGTCCCACGAGGTAGACGTCGATCTCGCGCCGTTGGAGGCGCCGTTCGAGGAGGACTTCCATCTCGGCCGGCTCACGGTGTCCTGGGACGGTAAACGGGTGCTTGTCGAGGCCGCCGGGCTCGCGGGGGGCGCGGCGCGCCGGCCTGACGCGGACGCCGAGCTCGACACGCTCGAGGTCTCGCTGTCCCTCGGCCAGACGCAGGCGTTCGTCCAGCGTGCCCGCAGTATCGTCGCGGCCGGCCGTCCCTCGTGTGTGCTCTGCGGCCGCCCGGACGGGCCGTCCGGGCATTTCTGTCCGCGCCTGAACTGATCGCAGTCCAGGCGTCGCCCGCGGGGTGCGCCTGGGGTGCGCCTGATGGATGCCGGTCGTCCGGGCGCCGCCTGCGCGGCCAGGTATTCGTCGGACGCGTCCTGAGCCAGGGCCCCGCGCGGTGAGGGCCTGCCCGGCGGGTGGCGTTCGGAGGGCCGGTGAGCGTTCCCGGGGCGGGAGGCGCGCGCCCGCCGCGCCTCCCGGCCGCCATCCGTGTCGGGACGCCGCCCCGCCGGGCGGGAAGAAGCTCGCCGTCCCGGCCGCGACGCCCGCCCACCCGCCAGCACGGTGCCCTACCGGTAGGGGGCTGGGAGCCCCCTACCGGGCTAGTGTCCCGGTCAGGCAGCGCGGGATCCCGTTCACGACCACCCGCACAGGCCATGATCCAGAAAATTTTGTCGTTGTGTACGCTTTTTGGCCGCAAAAGCGTACACAACGACAAAATTATGCCGATCTTCTCCGGTGGTCGACGTCCATCGAAGTGTGCCATCGTTCAGGGGGATACGTATGGTTACCTGACCGGCGCTCCAGGAACTGGGAGAGCCCTACCGGGCGAGGGACTGGGAGGGGTCGAAGGCGTCGTAGGCCGACTCGCAGGCCCGGCGGACCGCCGCGGACAGCCCGCGCAGCGCGGTCGAACGGCGTTCGATCTCCTCGGCGGTGACCGCCGCCCCGTCGTCCCGGGCGGCCAGGTCGATCAGGCCGGCGATCCGGCCCGCCCGGGCCAGCAGCGCGTGCGCGGGCGGCGGATAGCCCGGGGGGAGCAGGAGCGTCGGCTCGTCCTCATGGCGTTCGCGCAGCACGGCGAGCGTGTCCGGACCGACCTTGGCCCGGTCGAGGTGCAGCAGCGCGGCCGTCGCGGTCCGGATGGCGTCGTTGAGCTCGTGCTCGGCGGCGTTCAGCGGGGACGGCGGGGGCGGGAGGTGACGGCCCGTCACCGAACGCCAGTGCACCGACTCCAGGCCGCCCTCGATGGCCGGGCCGTGCGCGGTCACGGACGGTATCAGGACCAGCGGCGGCAGCGGGCCCAGCACGACCACCGCCTCACCGGCGGCCAGCGCCTCCTGGTTGACCTCCGCCGGCCCGGGCAGACCGCTGACGTCGCCGGGCACGGGCAGGACGAGCCGCAGCCGCCGTGCGCCGCCGGTCCGCAGCCGGCCGAGGCCCAGCGCGAGCCCTTCGCCGTCGATGCTGTGGGGGGCGCCCGGCCCACCCGAACCCACGAGGATTCGGGTGATTGCCTCATCGGTGCTGACAAGCCCGGCAAGCCACGCGTTACCCCATCCGGTGAGTGCCCCTGAGCGAGGTGAGGCAGCTTGGCCGCAAATCACGATGCCTACGGTAAGGAATGACTGCCATGTCCTGCGACGGTCCTCAGCGGATATTGCTGGGGGTCACATCCAGTCGACGGTTGGCAACCAGCCGGCCGGCGCGGGCGGGCTCGTCACCGGTGGTGGCGTGCCGGGCCCGGCGGTCCGCCGCGGCGCGCCGGGCCCGGCGGCGCAGTGGCACGGG
>NZ_CAKKTM010000178.1 GCF_920888515.1 Protofrankia sp. CiP1_Cm_nod1
CGCCGGGCCCGGCGGCGCAGTGGCACGGCCGGGCGGGCGAGCAGCCACGGCACGCCCACCGACATCATCCAGCGGGCGTGCGCGAACCGGCCGGGCGTGGTGGGCGGCTCCACCACCGGCAGGACCGGCAGCGGCACACCGGCGTCGCACAGCGCCTCGGCGAAGGCACGGGCCATCAGCTGATGGCCCCGCGGGCCAGGATGCACCCGGTCGACGTCGAAGGTCGACAGCCGGTAGGCCTCGGGATGGCGGGCCAGGTCGACGACCAGGACCCCGGGATCGCCCGCGGCGGCGGCGTCCACCACCGCGTTGAGCTGCCCGATCCGGGTAGTGAGCAGGCGGCGCGCGGGCGCGGGCAGGCGCAGCAGCCGCCCGGGGTCGTGCAGCCGGGCCATCAGCACCAGGACGCCGGCCGCGCGCAGGTCCCGGACGCTCCACACCAGGTTGCGCCGCAGGCGTAACGGGTCGAAGCCGGGGGAGAGCAGATCGTTCATGCCGGCGATGAGGCTCGCGATCCGCGGGCGCAGCGCGAGGGCCACCGGCAGCTGGGTTTCGCGGACGTCCCGGCTGGTCGCCCCGGTGGTCGCGAGGTTGGTGAACCGGGCCTGCCCGGCCGGGGCCAGGCAGGCGGCGAGCGTGGCGGCCCAGCCGCGTCCGGCCAGCGCCCGCGCCGCGTGGGCCCGCCGGTAGCCGCCCATGCTCACACCGTCGCCCAGCCCGGCCGTGATGCTGTCGCCGAGCGCGACAAAGCAGGTCACCGTGCCGGAACCGGCCGTTGTGCTCGGACCGGCCGTTGTGCTCGGACCGGCCGTTGTGCTCGGACCGGTCGTCGTGCTCGGACCGGTCGTCGTGCCGATCATCGTGGTGTCCACGGCACGGTCAGGCGGCGCGGCCGGCGCCGCGGTCACGTCCGTCCGCGGGCTGCCGTCGCGCGGGGTGCTGGCCGGGGCGTCCGGCGGCCGGGCCCAGCCCGTGGGCGGCGAGGAACCCGTCGACGGTGACCTGCCACGGGAACTGCTCCGCGCGGGCCCGCGCGGCCTGCCGGCGGCTGAACGGGTCGCGGGCGAGCAGATCCTCCACGCCGTCGGCGAAGGTCCAGCCGCTGCCCGCGGCCACGACCCCGGCGCCGGGCACGACAAGCTCCGCCAGGGCGCTGCCGTGGTGGACCACGACCGGGGTCGCGCTGGCCATCGACTCCAGCGCGGCCAGTCCGAACGTCTCCACCGGGCCGGGGGCGAGGAGCACGTCTGCGGTCGCCAGCAGAGAGGCGAGCCGGTCACGGTCCGCGACGAAACCAAGAAAGATCACCGGAAGGCCGGCGGCGCGCCGGGTCAGGCGCCCCCTGCTCGGGCCGTCCCCGGCGATCACCAGCCGGGCGGGGACGCCGCGGCGGACCAGCTCCGCCAGGGCGTCCACGGCGGTGTCGCCCCGTTTCTCCGGCGACAGCCGGCTGGCGTGCACCAGCAGCACCTCGCTGTCGCGGGCGAAGGCCCGCCGCAGCGAGGTGTCGTAACGGTCGGGACGGAAGCGGTCGAGATCGACCCCCAGGGGGATCCGCCGCAGGTTGGTGGCGCCGACGCGGCGGAACTCCTCGCCCGCCCACGCGGTGGTGGCGACCACCGTGTCGAACGACCGCGCGAGCGCGGCGTTGGAGCGGTCGGCGGCGGCCCGCACCGGCAGCACCCCGCGCAGCGGGCGGGGCGTCCACAGGTTCAGCAGCCGGTCGAGGCGTTCGTGGCTGACCACGACGGATCCCACCCCGGCCCGGCGGGCCCACCGGCCGAGCGGGCGCAGGGTCGCCCGGTCGTGGACCTCGAGCCGGTCGGGCGCCTCGGCCGCCAGCAGCCGGGCGACCCGCCACGGCTCGGCCAGCACCCGGTAGTCGGTGCCGGGCACCAGCGGCGCCCGCATGGTGATCACGGTCGCGTCCGGGGTGTGGCGGACGCCGTCGCGTTCCCCGGGGAGGATCTGGACGACGTCGTGCCCGGCCGCGGTGTACCCGGCGGCGAGGTGCCGCAGCGTCGTGCGGATGCCACCGGAGCGCGGCGCGACGAAGTTGGCCGCCTGGACGATCTTCACCGGGTGCTCCCGTCCTCGTTGTGACACGTCCCGGCCCGGTCGGCACCGTGGTGGCAGCGCGCCGTCCGGCGGGCGAGAACGGCCCGTGACCGCGGTGCCACACCGCCGCCGTACCCCGTCCCCAGGCCGCGGACGTCCTGGTAGTGGCCGATCAGCTCGTCCCCGATGGCGCCCCACCCGCAGCCGCTGACGGACTGGCGGGCGGCGAGGCCCATGGCCGTCCGCCGGCCGGTGTCGGTGACGAGGGCGGTGACGCGGCCGGCCAGCGCGGCCGGGGAGTCCGGGGTGAAGTGCAGCCCGGTGCGCCCGTCGTCGACGACGTCGAGCAGGCCGCCCGCGGCCGGCGCCACCACCGGGACACCGCTGGCCTTGGCCTCCTGAGCGGCCTGGCAGAACGTCTCGTGGGAGCCGGTGTGGACGAACACGTCCAGGCTCGCGAAGATCGTCGCCAGTTCCGCCCCGGAGCGGAACCCCAGGAAGGCCGCCCGGGGCAGCCTGCGTTGCAGCGCCGGCCGCAGCGGGCCGTCACCGACGACGACCAGCCGCGTCCCGGGGATGTCCTGCACGGCGCCGAGCAGGTGCACCCGTTTCTCCCGGGCGAGCCGGCCGACGTAGCCGACCAGCACCTCCCCGCCCGGGGCGAGGCCGCGGCGCAGCGCCGGGTCGCGGTGGCGTGGATGGAACCGCTCCAGGTCGACCCCGCGCGTCCAGCGGGCGACCCGGTGGACGCCCTGGCGCAGCAGCATGTCGACCGCGGGCCACGACGGCGCGAGCGTCCGCCCGGCGAGGCGGTGGACGGCGGCCACCCACCGCCAGATGGACCGTTCGGCCTGGGCGAGCCCGTAGCGGGCGGCGAAGCCGGCGAAGTCGGTCTGGTACACCGCCACGCTCGGCAGCCCGAGCCGCCAGGCCGCGAACGCGGACTGCGCGCCCAGCCCCGCCGGGGCCGCCAGATGCACGACGTCCGGCCGGAAGCCCGCGAGCACGCCGACCAGCCGGGGCCATGGCGTCGCCACCCGGAACTCCGGATATCCTGGCAGCGGAACCGACGGCACCCGCAGCACCGGGGCACCGGCGTAGACGTCGGGGCAGGCCGCTGGCGTACGCGTCCCGGCCGCGGGCGCGATGACGAGCGCCTCGTGGCCGCGGTGCCGCAGATGCTCCAGCACCCGGCAGACCGAGTTGGTCACGCCGTCGACGTGCGGCAGAAAAGATTCGGTGATCACTGCGACGCGCACGACAACACGGTCCCAAGCCCCGGGGAGGCAGCGCGGACGCCCGCTCGTCCACGACATGAACTTTGTGACACAGCTTGGTGGTACGACGCCGTACCGTGACGACGCCACGACCGCTGCCGGCCGCCACCTACCGATACGGACCGATGGCGGCTGATGCCGGACCGGCCGGCACCGCGGAGACGTCGGAAGAGCGCCGGAGGCGGATGTCCCCGGCCCGGTCTCCCCGGCCCGGTCCCCCCCGATCGGTGTCCGTTCCCGGCTGCGGCCTGCCCGGCCGGCGTCGCGGAGGTCGCACGCGGCGGCCCGGCCGGGCGCGGGCCCGGCGGCACTGGTCGCTGACGGTCACCAGCGCCACCGGCCCCCCGCGGCAGGCCCCGGGGCCTGGACCCGACGGCACGGCCCAGCATGATGGATGGGTGTTGATCACAGATCTCGTCGGCGTGCTCGGCGCCGCTCACGTCCTCACCGACCCGGATGTGACCGTGAGCTACGAAACCGACTGGACGGGCGCCTTCCGGGGGCGGGCCGCGGCCGTGGCCCGTCCCGCGACGACCGAACAGGTCGCCGCCGTGCTGCGGATCTGCGCCCGGCACGGCGTGCCCGTGGTGCCCCAGGGCGGCAACACCGGCCTGGTCGGCGGTTCGGTGCCGGCCGGCGCGGCGGCCGGGGCGGTGCTGCTCAGCCTGCGCCGGCT
>NZ_CAKKTM010000179.1 GCF_920888515.1 Protofrankia sp. CiP1_Cm_nod1
CCGCGCTCGAGCCGGTGGACACCGCCGCCGGGCTGGTGACGGCCGGTGCCGGGGCGACCCTCGCCGACGTCCAGGCGCACACGCGCGCGGCCGGCTACGGCGTCGGCGTCGACTTCGCCGCCCGCGGCTCGGCCACCGTCGGCGGCATCGCCGCGTCCAACGCCGGCGGCGAGCGGGTGCTGCGCCACGGGATGACCCGCGGCCAGGTGGCCGGGCTGGAGGTGGTGCTGGCCGACGGCAGCGTGCTGCGGCGGCTGTCCGGCCTGCCCAAGGACAACGTCGGTTACGACCTGCCATCGCTGTTCGTCGGCAGCGAAGGCACCCTGGGCGTCATCACGAAGGTCCAGCTGCGGCTGGTCGGGCTGCCCGCGGCGCGTACGGCCGCTCTGCTCGCCGTGACCGGCCTGCCCGCCGCGGTCGGCCTCGTCGCCACCCTGCGGGCCACGGTGCCCTCCCTGGACGCCGTCGAGCTGGTCTTCGGCGACGGCGTCGACCTGGTGTGCGCCCACCAGGGCCGGCCGGCCCCGTTCCCCGGCCGGCCGTTCCCGCCGGACACCCCGTACCTGCTGGTGGAGTGCGTCGGGCCCACCGACCCGACCGGCGACCTCGCCGCGGCGGTGGAGACCGCCACCGGCGTGCTGGACGCGGTCGTCGCCACCACCGCCACGGACCGGGAGCGCCTGTGGGCCTACCGGGAGGGGCACACGGCGGCGGTGAACGCGCTCGACGTCCCGCTCAAGCTGGACGTCGCCGTCCCGCTCGCCCGTATCTCCGCCTTCGTCGACGATCTGCGCGCCCTGGTGCCGGCGGTGGCGCCGTCCGCCCGGCTGCACCTGTGGGGGCATCTCGCCGAGGCGAACCTGCACGTCAACGTCACCGGGCTGGACCGCGGCGACACCAGCGGCCGGGAGGCGCTTGCCACGGCGATCCTCACCCGGGCCGCGGCCGACGGCGGCAGCATCGGCGCCGAACACGGCGTCGGACGGGCGAAGACGGCGTGGATGGGCCTGTCCCGCTCACCGGCGGAGCTGGCCGTGCTCGCGGCCGTCAAACACGCCCTCGACCCCACCAACCTGCTCAACCCCGGCGTCCTCGTCCCACCAGGTCCCACCACCAGCCCATCAAGATGATCGGCTTTTCCTTCGCAGGTCAAGGAGATGTCAGCCCCGGGGCAGATCAGAAGGTTTTCCCTCTGGGTCGGCCCTCCACGATCAACTAGAACGTCTCCGGCTGGTCCAGGATCTTCCTGGCGAGCTGGTGGAGGGCGGGGCAGAGGTTGACGGTGTCCTCGTAGTAGGCGACGTTGACGAGGATGTCGGCGGCGGCGACCAGCAGCGCATAGCGTCCCGACGGGCTGTCGAGCACGTCCGCGAACGTGGTGTAGATCTGTTTGGCGGTTTCGGGGGCGGCCAGGGCGGTGCAGTACAGGCGTGCGGCGCCGGAGCCGGCTACGCCGGTACCCCAGTGTTCCCAGTCGAGGATCATCAGGTTGGGGATGGTGACGTTGCCCCAATGCAGATCCAGGTGTTCGGTGCTGCCCCAGGTCGGTGCGATCCCCGGCGGGAGCGGCCGGCCGTAGACGGCGTGCAGCAGGTAGCGGTGCCGTTCGGCGCTGTCCACCCAGAAGGTCCGGTCGGTGGGGTGGGTGGCCAACGTCTCCAGGGAAGCACGTAGATCATTCAGCCATTGGGGGGCGAGGGTGATGGGTGTGGCCAGGTACTGGCTGCCGGGCGCCGCGACCGGGTCGGGGGCCAGGGTCATCAGGTCGGCGCACACCGGGATGTCCACCGGCTGGGTGTGGGTCCATTCCACGCTGTCCAACAGTGTCGGTTTGTGGATGCCGCGCAGGGCGGCGGCGTCGCGGATGCCCGTCCACGCCTCCCGGTCCATCCCGTCCTCGCGGAACGGGGCGACCCGTAGCCATGCCCGTTTGCCCTGGTGGAGCACCGGGCCGCTGATGCTGTTCGCGACGCTGGTAGCGGGCGTGCACGGTTCGACGCCCAGTCGCTCGGTCGCGGCCAGGAACACTCCCGCCAGCCAGGCGTCATAGTCATCGACGCGGACCGGCAACCATCGCCGCCTCACTCGCGTACCTTTCGCAGGGGGCTACAGATCGGCGTGCACGACGGGACGCATCTGGAATCCGGCGTGCATTTCATGTTGGGCATGCAGGCGGTGGTCTCCGTGGGCCGGCGGGCCTGGTCGAGCCGCGCCACCTGTGCCCGGAAGGCGTCGCCGTCAAGGACGCTGTGCAGCGGTTCCCGTCGGGCGTTGCCAGCGACCGCATGCCGGGTGAACACACATGGTGACACCGTACCGTCCGGGCCGATGGCGGCGGTGCCGTGCCCGCACTGCCCGCAGGTATCCGCCTCGTCCACCGCCGGAGCCCCGCGGCCGAACGCCCGCACCCGGTCATAACCGATGTCGGTGACGCCGAGGGCCGCGAGGTCCGCGCGTGCCTGGTCGACGCGCTGGGCGTCGTCGACGCCGATGACGCCGACCCGCAGCGGGATCTCCCGGCGGACCGCCTCGGCGATGTTCGCTCTGGTCCGGGCGTGGCTGCCCGGCCGGCCGGTGATCGCCTCATGCTCGGCCGGGGCGTCGGAG
>NZ_CAKKTM010000180.1 GCF_920888515.1 Protofrankia sp. CiP1_Cm_nod1
GTACGACGTCGCCAGGCGGACGCCCGGCCGGGAGAACAGCTCCCACAGGGTGGGGGTGACCCGGTAGAGGTTGCTGAACACCTCCACCCGCAGGCCGGCCGCCAGCGAGTGTGTCACCAGCGCGGGGAAGGCCGGGTGCATGGTCGGCTCGCCGCCGATGAACTGAACCATCTCAATGCCGTGGCCGGCGGCGTCCTCGATGAGACGCCTCCAGTCGGCGGCGGTCATTGTTCCGTGGCTGCCGCGTGGGGATGCGTCCGCGTAGCAGTGGACGCACGCGAGCTGACAACGCCCGGTGATCTCCAGCCACAGGAACCGGGCCGGAAAAGTAGCTTCAGGGATCACGTGCCGCTCCGTTTCTGGGAATATGGCCGACCGTCAGGCCCGCTCCGGCCTGGCGGCCCGTTCGCGCCCCAGGCGCGGGCCAGCGCGATGTGGACCGTTTCCAACGCCGCGTTCTGCCCGGCGGCGAAGGCCAGCGCCTCGGCCTCGGTCACCCCGCCGCCGGCCCGCCACCGGGGACATCGTCAGCCCGGTCGGAACCACTGACGCAAGTTCACAGGAATCGTTCAGCCAGGACGAGGGCACCGGCGGGGCTGTGAAGGGGCACTTTGGTTCGTCAAGGCAGTTCTCGGGGCAGTTTGGGGGCAGCTACGACGCCTGCGGAACGTCAGGACAGTCCGACCGGCTGGCTGCTGCTGGCTGTGCAAGAATTTCTTCGTCAGCTATCGGAGGTACGCCCCATGCCAGATCCCAAGCCCAACGACCTGCTTCGCCATGCCCGTCTGAGGCTCGATTCAATGCGCTCACCAGGTGAAAATATTAGTCGTCAAGAACTAGCGGATCTTGTCGCTTCATGGATCTTCCAAGAAAAGGACGGTCGAGTTGTACCTATCGACGATCATTATATCGGAAAACTCGAGCGTGGTGTAGTCAGATGGCCTCAGGAGGACTACCGTTCCGCGTTGCGCGCTATCTTCGGCGCTAAAACGGATTCCGAACTCGGATTCTACCGAAGACGGCGGGCCGAGAGCGTTCGGCCCGCTGGATTTACCGAGAACCGTCGTCAAGCCCTCGCCGCCGGGGCCGCCACTTTAGGACTGGCCGCCGCCGGTGGCCCGTTGCCTTGGATGTCCTCCAGCGCCTCCGCCATGCTGGGTGATGCAGAGCTTCGGGTTGGCAGCGAGGAAGTGGAACTGTTGCGGTCCGCCGCCGCCGACCTGGACGCCATCGACCAGCGCTTCGGCGGTGATCGGCTGTGGCGATCAGCCCGCGCTCAGTTGCTGTGGCTTCACCGTCTGCTCGACCAAGGCACCTACACCGATGGCATCAGCCAGGAACTACACAGCATCACCGGTCAACTGACCACATCGCTGGGCTGGTTCTGCTACGACGCCGGCCGGCAGACCGAGGCCAGGGTGTACTTCTCCGAGGCGCTCAACACCGCGATGCTCGCCGGCGACGACGCTCTGGCCACCCGCACCCTGTCCAACATGGCCCGCCAGTCCGTGGATCTGGGTAAGGCCCGCGAAGCCGTGCGCTTCGCCCGCATCGCCCAGGCTCACGCAGCCGAATGGTCCGCCCCGCCGCGGGTCGCAGCCCTGCTGGCCATCCGCGAGGCCCAGGGCCACGCGCGGCTCGGCGATGACGTCTCCGCCGGAAGCGCGATCAAACGTGCCTGGACCCACTTCGAGCATGGTTCCAGTCAGCGTGATCCTGACTGGACTGCCTTCCTCAACCAGGCCGAACTCACCTGTCTGGAAGGCATGTGTCGCCTTGACCTCGGTCAGCACAACCAGTCGGTGAAACTGCTGGACCGCTCCGCCGAACTCCAGGACATCGAGCACTCCCGCAACCGAGGGATGTGCCTGGCCCGGTTGGCTTATGCAGCCCTGCAGAACCGCGACCTCGACCACACCGTGGCAGCCGCCGAGGAATCACTGCGGCTCGTCGACGGCGGTATGAGCTCCACTCGGAACATGAAGCAGCTTGTACTCGTCCGCAACGGCCTCACGCTCCACCGGACCCATGACCCGGCCAGGGAAATGGCCGAACGGCTCAGCCTGTACACCGCCTGATGGCAGTGAAAGAGAAGGAGATCCACCACCGTGGCGGACATCGAATTGTGGCACCATGATGCACACGCGGTGAAGGTCATTGTCGAAGAACTCCTCGACGTCTATGCTGAGGTCTACAGCGTGCCGTCGTACGCGGGTGATCCGTTCTTCTCTGTCGACGCCTACGCCGACCGCCTCCGCGCCGCGCTGGAAATGAGCGGCTTCGAAAGCGTCACGGCCCGTGTGGGCGGCCGGCTCGTCGGCTACGTCCACGGAGTCACCCTGCCTGCCGCCATGTCCTGGTGGCTCTCCCTCGGGGAGGCCCGACCAGTAGCCGCCCGTGCCGCAGCCAAGGCTGGGAAAATTTTCTGGTTGCGCGAGCTCATGGTCCGCCCGGACGCGACCAACCAGGGCATCGGCCGTCGGTTGCATGACGCCGTCATTGCCGGGCGTGGTGAACCCTGGACCACGCTGACCTGCATCGTCGGCAACGAACCCGCGCATGGCGCCTACCTGCGCTGGGGCTACCGGATCATGGGGTGCATCAAGCACACCCCGCAATCCCCCGTGTATGACGCGATGCTGCTGGTGCCGGAACGTAGCCTGTGACGTTCGAATTCCTGTGCCCGCAGGGTTGAGACCGCGGGTATCAGGACCTGGAGTGGGTGTTGGCTCACCGACTCCGGGTCGTTGCCGTTCCGGCGTGCGATCTGTGAACCGCCCGCCGGACGATCGATTACGGCGGAACGGTGCGATCAACAGCGAACGGCGCACCCGTGACCGGTACCCCTCGGCCGGCCCTGTAGGTGGAAACCGCTACCAGTACAACGTTTTCCACCTACGGGCGCGGAACCCGTAGGTGGAAAACGTTGCTGGGATGACGGTTTTCACCTACCGCTTCCGCTGTCCACGGGCGTCGGCGGCCGTGTCGGGGATACCCCTGCCGGGGCTGCCCGTGCCGGGGGCGCCCGCGGCGTCCGGGATCGCGGCGGAGGTGGCGACGGGGGCTGCGACGGGAGCGGCGACGGGGGCGTGGTCGCGCAGGACGTCGTCGAGGACGGCGCCGTCCACGGTCTCCCGCTCCAGCAGGATGCCGGTGAGCGCGTCGAGCGCCTCGCGATGCGCGCGCAGCAGGCTCACGGCCTGCTCCTCGGCCTCCCGCACCAGCCGGGCCACCTCCGCGTCGATGATCCGCTGGGTCTCCTCCGAGTACGGCCGGGAGACGATCTCCTCGGCCCCGAGGTACTGCGGGCTGCCCGAGGCGTAGCCCACCGGCCCGAGGACGGGGGACAGGCCGAACTCGCGCACCATCCTGGTGGCCAGCGCGGTGGCGCCGGCCAGGTCGTTGGCGGCCCCGGTCGAGCCCTGGCCGAACACGACCAGCTCCGCGGCCCGCCCGCCGAGCCGCACCGCGAGGGAGTCGTACAGGTAGCCCTCGGTGTAGAGGTGCCGCTCGTCCTCGGGCAGCTGCTGGGTGGCACCGAGCGCCATCCCGGCCGGCAGAATCGTGATCTTCGAAACCGGGTCGGCGTGCGCGGAGAGCGCGGCGACCAGCGCGTGCCCGGACTCGTGCACGGCCACCGACTGCTTCTCCTCGGGCAGCAGCACGTTGGTCGCGTCCCGGCGGCCCAGGATGATCCGTTCCCGGGCGGCGTCGAGATCGTCGGCTGTGATGATGTTGCGCCCGCCCCGGACGGCGTTGATCGCAGCCTCGTTGACGAGGTTGGCCAGGTCCGCGCCGGAGAACCCCGGGGTGCCGCGGGCGACCACGGACAGGTCCACGTCGGGGGCGAGCTGCTTGCCCCGGCTGTGCACCGCGAGGATGGCGGCCCGCTCACTCTGGGCCGGCAGCGGGACGGTGACCTGCCGGTCGAAACGCCCGGGGCGCAGCAGCGCCGGGTCGAGGGTCTCCGGCCGGTTGGTGGCGGCGAGCACGACCACGCCTTCGGCCGGGTCGAACCCGTCCATCTCGGCGAGCAGCTGGTTGAGGGTCTGCTCCCGCTCGTCGTGGCTGCCGCCGAGCAGGCCCGAGCCCCGCTTGCCGCCGATCGCGTCGATCTCGTCGATGAAGATGATGGACGGGGCGCGCCTGCGCGCCTCGCCGAACAGGTCGCGGACGCGGGAGGCGCCGACCCCCACGAACATCTCGACGAACCCGGAGCCGCTCACCGACAGGAACGGCACCTCGGCCTCGCCGGCGACCGCGCGGGCCAGCAGCGTCTTGCCGGTGCCGGGCGGGCCGACCATGAGCACCCCGCCCGGCCCCCTCGCGCCGGCCTGCCGGTAGCGCCCGGGGTCGCGCAGGAAGTCGATGATCTCGCTGACCTCCTGTTTCGCGCCCTCGTAGCCGGCCACGTCGGCGAACCGGGTGGTCGGGCGCTCCGCATCGATGATCTTCGTGCGGGACCGGCCGATGCCGCCGAGCCCGCCGGCCAGCGAACGCTGGGCCTGCCGGCCCGTCCACAGGAAGAACCCGACCAGCAGGAGCAGCGGCAGGAAGCTCAGCAGGACCGACAGGAAGGACGTCCCGGTCCGGGTGGCCTTCACCTCGACGTTCTTCGCCTCCATGCGCTCGAGGACGCCCTGGGTGTCCAGCGCGGTCGGCACCTGCGAGGTGAAGCTGGCGCCGTCCTTGAGTGTCCCGGTGACGCCGCCCTTGTCGTTGACGGTGACGGCCTGCACCTTGCCGGCGTCCACCTGCTGGGTGAACCGGGTGAAGCTGTACGAGGTGGCCTGCTTCGGGAACAGGCTGGGCGCGAACAGCAGGGCCGCTGTGATCACAAAGCCGACGGGCAGCAGCCAGCGACGCCACTTCGGCGGGGGCGTGGGCGCGGGTTTGGGCGGGGTCTCCCGGGGCGGCCCGGAGCGCGCCGAGGTCGACGGATGCCACCGGGCGTCCTGGTGAAGGCCGGCTTTTCCGATCATCTATGGTTCTCCTGCCTGTGCTGACATCCTCGCGGGCACCGGCGAGGCCGCATGCGTCCGGTCGTGCGCGTCTGGCCGCTCGTGTCCGCGACCCGCGTCCGGCGCGGTGCGGTGTACCCCTTTTCAACGCATGAACGAGCCGTCAGGCTTCACGGCCGGCCGCGGGAGTTGCGGGAAGTCGCCGCGTGTCGCCGAATGTGGCTGCAAGTGGCCGGGCGGCCGAGAATTGTTCCATCAGGCGGCCGGCGGTCATGCTGGTACGGGCGGTCATGCTTGTATGGGCGGTGCGGCCTGGTACGGCGCACACTGGGCAGGCATCCGGGGCTTGTCCTGACGACGGGAAGTGGACCAGTGCGGATCAGGCGCAAGAGCGACGCTGTTCTGATCACACGTGCGGTGCTGTCCCGCCCGGAGGAGATCCAGCGACGCCAGCGCCGATACGTGATCTCGATGCTGTTCCGTACCGTCTGCCTGGTGCTCGCCGTGGTCGCGCTACACGGCTGGCCGCGTTTCGCCGCCGTCGTCATCGCTGTGGTCCTGCCGTGGCTGGCGGTGGTCGTCGCCAATGGTGGCCCGCCGCTCAGGCGGGAGCGCCCGTCCCTGTACGTCGCGTCGCCCCGCTCCGCGGACGACCTGCCCCCGGCCCTTCAGCCGGTCCGCCACGAGGTCGTCGACGGCCTCGTCGACGATGCGGGCCAGGCCACCAGCGCGGGCCAGGCCACCAGCGCGGGCCGGGCGGCTGGTGCGGGCCGGACGGCTGGTGCGGGCCGGGCGGCTGGCGACGAAGGCCGGGAGGGCCAGGACATCGCAGGACGGAACGGCGACATCGCAGGACGGAACGGCCAGGACACCGTCGACGCGAGCCAGGCCGGCCGTTCGGACCGGGCTGATGGCGGGGATCGGGCTGGCGGTGGGGGATGGCAGGCCGGCTGTTCGGACCGGGCTGACGACGGGGATCGGGCCGCTGGCGGGAGCCGGGCCGGCGGTGGGGGAGAGCAGGGCGGTCGCATGGGCCGGGCCGGCGGCAGCCGTGAGGCCGGCGGCAGCCGTGAGGCCGGCGACGGCTGGGGGGCCGGCGGCGCCAGCCGCGGTACCAGCGCCGCCGAGCAGGTCAGCTCCGCGGCTCGTTCACGAGGGTGACCTACGGCGCTGGCGCAGGTGAGATCACGCGGAGACGGCCCCGGGGCCCGGTTACGAGGGCGGCCCGCTGACGGCCAGTGCCGGTACGGCTGGCAAGCATCGCCGCACCCGGCCGGCCGATGCCCCCACCCCACCACCCCGGTCAGACAGCCGCGCGTTCCGTTCTGATCGGGATAATGAGTACGTAAGTGGCTGCTACAGCGACCACTTGTTCCCTCGTTCTCGCGGTCCGACGATTTTTGGTCATGAACGTTTGGTTGGAGCTGGGCTGGGATGGGGGCGT
>NZ_CAKKTM010000181.1:0-553 GCF_920888515.1 Protofrankia sp. CiP1_Cm_nod1
GGGTGGACGGTGCTGATCACATGGGTGGCGGTGGGGGCACGTGGGTCGTGTGGGTTATGTGAGCTTCCTGACCGACTACGGGCTCGGCGACGGGTTCGTGGCGGTCTGTCACGGGGTGCTGCTACGGCACGCGCCCGGCGTGCGGATCATCGACATCAGCCATCTGGTGCCCGCCGGTGACGTACGGCGGGGGTCGGTCGTGCTCGCCCAGACGGTCGGTCACCTGCCGCCCGCGGTACATCTCGCGGTCGTCGACCCGGGGGTCGGCACCTCCCGGCGGGCGCTGGTCGTCTCCGCCCCGCGGGGCGTGCTCGTCGGCCCGGACAACGGGCTGCTGCCGCCCGCGGCCGACGTGCTCGGGGGAGTGCGCGCCGCGGTGGCGCTGGCCGTCCCGCACGGGGTGCCGGCGACCTTCCACGGGCGGGACGTGTTCGCCCCCGCCGCCGCCGCGGTCGCGGCCGGCCGGGATCCGGCGACGCTCGGGGAACAGATTGATCCGCATGGGCTGCTGCGGCTGGCACCACCGGTCTCCCGCCTGGTACATGCCCGCCCG
>NZ_CAKKTM010000181.1:948-2652 GCF_920888515.1 Protofrankia sp. CiP1_Cm_nod1
TCGGCCCCGCCGCTGGGGAGGTGCGCACCGGAGAGCCGGGCGTGACCGGCGGGGCAGCGCCGGTGGGGGTCGAGGTGGAGGCCGAGGTGGTCACCGTCGACACCTACGGCAACGTGCAGGTGGCCGCGGACGCGGCCCTGCTGGCCTCGGCCGGGATGCGGCCCGGCCATCTGCTCCGCGTCGTCGTGGGCACCGTGGTGACCACGGCCGTGTTCGGGATCACGTTCGCCTCGGTGGCTCCCGGCGAGCTTGTCGTCTACGTCGACTCCGCGGGCCTGGTGGCGCTCGCGGTCAACCGGGGCAGCGCCGCACAGCGCCTGGCGGCCGCGGCCGGGGATCCCCTCCGGCTGTCAGCGGCGCGCCCGGCTCCCTCGTGACCACGAGTCCGAGCCCACCAGCCGGGATGACGCGCAGCCGGCCGGCCGCCGTCGTCGTCGGGGAACGTCTACCAGGCTGACTCCGCCGCGGGCACGTCGTCCCGCAGGACAGTCCCCTCGATTTTTCCATATGGCCGGTCGGCCACCTGGAAGACGACGTCGGGATTGTCCAGCCCGAAGGGCGTCAGGTCGACCGGGAAATGGTGCCTGTTCGGCATGGACAGCCGGATTTCGGCCACTTCGGCATGGGCGGCGAGGACCTCTCGTCCCATGGCGTACAGGGTCTGTTGCAGCGCGCTGCTGGGGACCTGGGCAAACGTCTCGAGCAATGTCGCCCGGATGCTCGGGAACAACGTGCCGAAATCGACGGCGGCGCTCGTGCAGCGCCAGCGGGCGGTGATTTCGGTCGCCAGGACGCGGTCGTCCGTTCCGGCCAGTGTAGTGTAGTTGTCCCGGATGAATCCCCGGAATGCCGAACCGGTCGACTTCAGTACGACCAGGCCGGCTGTCCCGGAAACGACATGCGCGGTGTCCCGGTCGACGGTGACCGTCGCCGTCCGGTATTCGCCGCCGGTGCGGAGGAACGCGTGGTCGTGCCCGTGGCCGTCCACCTCGATCCGTTGCCAGCCGTATTCTGCGATCTCCAGCCGCGCGCCGGTGACCCACGGGGTGGCGGTGGTGAAGTGCCGGGCGAGCCGCAGGCCGAACTGTTCGATCTCACCGACACCGCCTGTGCGGGCGAACGCGTGGACGGTGTTCTTCTGGGTGTCGGTGGCCAGGATGTGACTGTTGTCACCGTCGACGTGCGCGCTGGTGAAGTCGCCCCACAGCGCCGACGTGACGCTGATGTCCCGGATCCGGTGCACCGGTGTCGAGCGCTCGATGTGGACGAGCCTGATCTCCGCTTTTCCGTACCTGTTGGGGCCGAGAACGACTGCCATCGCGCCTCCGTGGTCGGGGGCCGGACCCTTGTGTCGGTCCGGGGTCTTTACCGCGTCGAACTATTGTGTGTCGAACTGTTGCGTGTCGCGCTGTTGTGCTTAGGACTGTCGCGTGTAGGGCTGTTCCGTGTCGGGCTGTTGCGGGCTGGTCCGTCGGCCGGCCCGGCCGGCCCGGCCGGCGCGCCCGCTCGGGGCGACGTTACCCGCCGCCTCCGGGTCACTGGTTGTGACTTCCCGGCGCGGACGAGGCGCCTCGCGTCTCGTCCGGCCAAATCGGTCGCCGAGCGGACGCAACCTCTGAAAGCACTCAGGCGTCGGACGGGACGATGAGGGAGGGGATATGAAGCACTCGCGGAGAAGGTTACTCTCCGCATTCGCGCGTTGTA
>NZ_CAKKTM010000181.1:3180-8762 GCF_920888515.1 Protofrankia sp. CiP1_Cm_nod1
GCCACACCTTCTTCGGACGGGCGCATCGTTCGGGGCCTTACGGTGTGCGCAGGCCGCCCGGCGCGGGGGGAACGCGTGGCGCAGGAGGAGCACGCCCGCACGGCATATCCTCCTCACAACGGTCGCTCATATCGACCGTCGGCGCGGCGCTGCTCGTCTGTATCGCCCTGACCTCGTGCTCACCGCGGACGGACGGGACGGGTTCGGCGTCCGCCCCCGGTGGCCTGGCCGCGCCGACCGCGGCGGCACCGCAGATCACCATCACGCCCGCGGACCGCTCCCAGGGCGTGGCGCTCACCAGCACCGTGGTGGTGCGCGGTAACGCTCCGCTACAGTCGGTGAAGGTGCTGCGGGGGGCGAGCAAGTCCCAGGACACCTCCGCCGGTGAGCTGGCCGGCCAGCTCTCCGCGGACGGCAGGACCTGGACGTCCACCGGCGGGCTCTTCGCGGACACGCAGTACCAGGTGTCGGCGACGACGGTCCCCGCGAACGGCGTGGCGGGCACCGCGACCACGGCGGCCACCTTCACCACGGTGAATCCGGCGAAACCCTTCAAGGTGTCGTGGGAACCGGCCGCCGGGCAGGCCGTCGGTATCGGCACACCCATCACACTGACCTTCAACGCGGCGGTCACCGACCGGGCGGCCGTTCAGAAGCGTCTGATGGTCACCACCGACCCGCCGGTCAACGGCGCCTGGAACTGGGCGTCGAACCAGGTCGTGCGTTGGCGCCCGCAGCAGTACTGGAAAGCGGGGACCAAGGTGCACGTCGAGGCGAATCTCGCCGGGCTGGACGCCGGCGGCAGCCGTTTCGGCGTGAAGGACCGGGCCATGGATTTCGTCATCGGCCCGGCGCAGATCAGTTATGTCGACGCCGCCACCCACACGATGAAGGTATATCGCAACGGCGTCCTGCAGAAGACCATGGCGGTCAGTCTCGGCAAGCCCTCGTCGCCGACCATGGACGGCCCGCACAACGTCCTCGGCACCGCCCAGACGGTGATTATGGACTCCGCGACGGTCGGTATTCCCAAGGGCGATCCGGACTACTACTACGAAACCGTCCAGTGGAACGTGCAGTTCACCAGCGGCGGTGAGTACGTCCACTCGGCGCCGTGGTCGGTCGGCGCGCAGGGGCAGGACAACGTCTCGCACGGCTGCGTGAACGCGTCGCCGGCGGACGCCGAATGGTTCTACCGGTTCAGCCGGCTGGGCGACATCGTCGATGTGCGCAACACCGGCCGGTCGCCGGACACCTCCCAGCTCGGCAACGAGTGGTCGATCTCCTGGAATCGGTGGGTCGCGGGCAGCGCCCTGCCGGTGACGGCCGCGACCACCGCGCCGCCGCCGGCGGACGCGGGCATCGTCGGCGCGGCGGCCAGCCCGCCACCGACGATCCGTTCCTGACAACCGCCGCCGGCCGCATCTGCTCGTCCGGCCGGCGGCGTGGGGCACCGGCCGGACGGTAGGTGCGGCCGGGAAGCGATGATCTCCCGGGATGGTTGGGCTAAAGGTTGTCCCGACCCGACCAGCCATCCGGGGAGATTCGCGCGAACAGCATCCCGTCCGACCATCACGGCGGCCTCGTGACGCCGGGCTCAACCGGCCAGCCGGCTGGGCCGGCCCAGCCGACACCGCCGGCCCAGCCGACACCGCCGGCCCAGCCGGCGTCCGGGCCGGGCTGGCTGCGCCGGCTGGGCGGGTGTGTCCTGCGCTACCGGCGCAACGCGGCCGTGGCCTGCGGCGCGGCGGTGCTGGCCACCGTGCTCGCCGCGATCACGCCACTGATCGAGCGTGGGGTGATCGACAACGTCGTGGTCGGCCACCGGCATCCGCTCGCGCCCTATGTGGCCGCGCTGCTCGCGGCCGGGAGTCTGCGTTTTGCCGCGAGCTACGTCCGCCGCACCACCGGCGGACGTCTTTCCCTCGACGTCCAGTACGACCTGCGGGACGCGGTGTTCGCCGCGCTCGCGCGCTTTGACGGCGTCCGCCAGGACGGGATGCGCACCGGCCAGATCGTCAGTCGGGCCATCTCGGACGTCACCGCCATCCAGGGGCTGCTGTCGTATCTGCCGTGGCTGGGCGGCAACCTGCTGCTGCTCGTGCTCACCATCGCGATCATGGCGGTGCTCTCGCCGCTGCTGACCCTGCTCGCCCTCGCGGTCGGGCCGCTGCTGCTCATGATCGGGCTGCGGGCGCGGCGAACCGTCTTCCCGGCGACCTGGGCCGCCCAGCAACAGGCCGGCGAGGTTGCCGGGGTGGTGGACGAGGCGGTCGCCGGCGTGCGGGTGGTCAAGGGCTTCGGGCAGGAGGAGCGGGAGCTGGCCGGGCTCACCGCGTCCGCCCGCCTCCTGTTCGCGCTGCGCATGCGCGCGGTGACCATCACCAGCCGGTACCTGCCGGCCCTGGCCGCGGTGCCGGCCGTCGGACAGGTCGGGGTGCTGGCGCTGGGCGGCTGGCTGGCGTTGCGCGGCAGCATCAGCCTGGGCACCTTCCTCGCCTTCAGCGCCTATCTCGGCGAGCTCGTCGCGCCGACGCGCATGCTCGCGAACCTGCTGACGGTCGGGCAGCAGGCCCGGGCCAGCGCCATCCGGGTCTTCGAGATCATCGATACCGCCCCGGTGGTGACCGAACGGCCCGGGGCGGTCAGCCTCGGCCGCGCGCGGGGGGCGATCGAGTTCGACGACGTCACCTTCGGTTACATCCAGGACCGCCCGGTGCTCGACGGATTCCGGCTGCGGATCGAGGCCGGTGAGACCCTCGCCCTGGTCGGGGCATCCGGGTCGGGCAAGTCGACGGTGGCCGCGCTGCTCTCCCGCGTCTACGACATAGACGCCGGCCCCGGTGCCGGCCCCGGTGCTGGTGCCGGTGCTGGTGCCGGTGCCGGTGCCGGTGCCGGTGCTGTCCGTGTCGACGGCCATGACGTCCGGGAGCTGACCCTGGAGTCGCTGCGGGCCCAGATCGGGATGGTCTTCGAGGACAGCTTCCTGTTCTCCGACACGGTCCGTGCCAACATCGCCTACGGCCGGCCGGACGCCGGCGACGCCGAGATCGTCGCCGCGGCGCGGGCCGCCCGGGCGGACGGCTTCATCCGGGACCTTCCCGACGGCTACGACACGGTCGTGGGCGAGCAGGGGCTGACGCTCTCGGGCGGGCAGCGCCAGCGGATCGCGCTGGCCCGCGCCCTGCTCGTCGACCCACCCATTCTGATCATGGACGACGCGACGTCCGCGGTCGACGTCCGGGTCGAGGCCGAGATCCACGCCGCCCTGCGGCAGATCATGCGGGGGCGGACCACCCTGCTGATCGCGCACCGCCGTTCCACCCTGCACCTGGCCGACCGGATCGCGGTGCTCGACGCCGGCCGGGTGGTCGACGTCGGCACCCATGAGGAGCTGACCGCCCGCTGCCCGCTGTACACGATGCTGCTGTCCGGGCCGAGCCTCGACCGGGCGGGCGCCGTCCCCGACCAGGCGAGCGACAGCCGTCACCAGGCGGAGCAGGTGGATGCGGACAAGAGCCGGATGAACGGCGGCCGGCCGGTCCCGTTCGCCGGTGCGCTCACACCCCGTATGCGACCGGTGCCGGCTACCTGGGTGGGTGCGGGCCTGGACGGCACGCGGCCGGCCCGCTCCATGCGCGGTGGCCGGGGGGCCGGGTCCGGCGGCCGGGGAGCCGGGTTCGCTGGTGGGCACTTCGGGGACACCCCGGTCACCCCCGGACTGCTCGCCCAGGTGGCCCGGCTCCCGCCCGCGACCGAGCCGGTCCGGGTGAGCGAGACCGACGCCGCCGCGCCCGACCCGGCGTTCTCGCTGCGCCGCCTGCTGCGCGCGGTGCCCGGGCTGCTCGCCGTCGGCCTGCTGCTGGTAGCCCTGGACGCGGCCGCGGGCCTGGCCATGCCGGCGCTGGTGCGCCACGGGGTCGACGCGGGCGTGTCCACGGGCGCGTCGGCGGTGCTGTTCGCGACCTCCGCGGTGGCGCTGGCCGTGGTCCTGGCGGCCTGGGGCGGGCAGGTCGTCCAGGCCCGGGTGACCGGGCGGATGGGGGAGCGGCTGCTGTTCGTCCTGCGGCTGAAGACCTTCGCCCAGCTCCAGCGGCTCGGCCTGGACTACTACGAACGCGAGCTCCCCGGCCGGATCATGACCCGGATGACGACGGACGTGGACGCCCTGTCGACGTTCCTGCAGACGGGCCTGACGACCGCGGTGGTGGCGCTGGCGTCGTTCGTCGGGATCGGGATCGCGCTGGTCGTGCTGAACACGGAACTGGCGCTGGTCGTGCTCCCGATGCTGCCGGTCGGGATCGCGGTCACGCTGGTGTTCCGGGCGAAGTCCTCGGCCGCCTACACCGAGTCACGGGAGAGGGTCAGCGCGGTCAACGCCGCGCTGCAGGAGAACCTGGCCGGCATCCAGGTGGTGCAGGCCTTCCGCCGGCAGGAGCGCAACCAGGACTGCTTCCGGACGCTGGCCGAGCGGTACCGCGCCTCGCGGATGCGGGCGCAGCGGATGATCGCCCTCTACTTCCCGTTCATGGAGTTCTGCTCGGAGCTGGCCGCCGCGCTCGTCCTCGGCGCCGGTGCCGGGCTGGTCGCGTCCGGGTCGCTGACCACCGGCGGGCTGATCGCCTACCTGCTCTACATCAACCTGTTCTTCGCCCCGGTCCAGCAGCTCTCGCAGGTGTTCGACGGCTACCAGCAGGCGAAGGTGGGCCTCCGGCGCATCTGCGACCTGCTGCGTACACCCACATCCACCCCGCCGGCCCCGGATCCGGTGCCGGTCGGCCGGCTTGCCGGCCGGATCGCGCTCGAGGACGTCTCCTTCCGTTACGCCGGCACCAGCCGTCCCGCGCTGGACGGGGTGAGCCTGCGGGTGGCGGCCGGGGAGACCGTCGCCCTGGTGGGGGAGACCGGCGCGGGCAAGTCCACCGTGGTCAAACTGGTCGCGCGTTTCTACGACGCGACCGGTGGTGCGGTGCGGGTCGACGGCACCGACGTGACCCGGTTCGATCTCGCGGGCTACCGGCACCGGCTGGGGGTGGTCCCGCAGGAGGCCTTCCTGTTCTCCGGGACGGTGCGGGACGCCATCGCCTACGCCCGCCCGGAGGCGGACGACGCCGAGGTGCTGGCCGCCGCCCGCGCCGTCGGGGCGCACGACATGATCGTCAGGCTGCCCGGGGGCTACCGGCATCCGGTCGGGGAGCGCGGCCGGGGGCTGTCGGCCGGGCAGCGCCAGCTGCTGGCACTCGCCCGGGCGGAGCTGGCCGACCCCGACATCCTGCTCCTCGACGAGGCCACCGCGTCTCTCGACCTGGCCACGGAGGCCGCGGTCACCAGAGCCACCGAGCACGTCGCGCGCCGGCGCACCACGCTGGTGGTGGCGCATCGGCTCACCACCGCGGCCCGCGCCGACCGGGTCGTGGTGATGGCCGCCGGCCGGGTCGTCGAGCAGGGCTCCCACACCGACCTGCTGCGCGCCGGCGGCCGGTACGCGCGGATGTGGGCGGAGTTCAACGGGGACGGCGGCCCGGCGCGCCCTGCCCGGGCCTCGGGCCTGGAGCGCGTACCGGAACGGTGACCCCGGATCA
>NZ_CAKKTM010000182.1 GCF_920888515.1 Protofrankia sp. CiP1_Cm_nod1
GAGGGATGCTGGGTGAAGTTGACCCACAGAATCTTTTCGCCGGTTTCGCGGTGTACCTGGACCACGGGGTGGGACACGATCGGGTAGTCGTAGCCCACGGCGTTCAGCGCGTCTCGGAAGTCGTGGGTGACGTGGCGGCCGGCGAGACGTTCTTTCACGTCGTCGGGCAGCGCGTTGTAGGCGAGCCCGGCGTCGACCCAGATGGTGTCACCGCCGATATCAGGCAGGGTGACCGCGCGCAGCACCGCCCCCCAGGTCGGCACCAGCCGCCAGCTCGTGTCGGTGTGGTAGGCGTCCCAGTTCTCGTCGGCGTCCGCGGTGGCGCGGGCCCGCTCGTAGTCCTTGAAGTCCGCCGCGGCGATCCGGTGGATCGAGGTCGCCTTTCCGGCGTGGTCGTTGAGGGGCGCCTTCGGCCCGCTCGGGTGCGGATAGAGCGGCCCGAACCGCCGGGCGAACGTCTCGTGCTCCTCGCGGGTCAGCTCCTGGTCACGAAAGAAGACGACCTTGTATTTCAGGATTGTCGCCCGGATCTGGTCGCGGACCTCGTCGGGCAGCGGATACCGCAGGTCCACCCCGCTGATCTCCGCGCCGATGGTCGGCTGCAGCGGCCGGACGGCCAGGTCGCCGGCCGGCTGCGCGTCGAGATGGGTGACAGTGCTCACAGCTTGTCCCTTCACCTGTTCCTGACGTGTGTTCCTGACGTGTGTTCCTGATGGCCTGTGGTTCTGACGGCCTGTGGTTCTGGCGGTTCGCCTGAAGTGCCGCCCGAATGGCCGGGCGGGCAACGGGCGCCGACGGCGGACGGCGCTCCACGGCGGGTACACGGAACGCACGGAGCAGCTGACGCGCGGAGCGCATGGAAAAACGACCGGGAATAATCTTCCCGGCTGCTGGACGCACAACTGCCGGATGTGCTGCCCGGGCATCGAAAAATGTCGTCCGGGTCACGGGTGGGATGGCCGGCCAGCAAAACGTAAGCGTCCGGCCCGGGTATTTGTACGGGAGCGCCGGCGGCCTTCACGACACATATTCCGCCAGCACCGGAAAAGAACGGCGAATGAATAGCAGTGGACCGTGCCACAAGCCGTGCGGACACGGTCGGAAAATGCTTGACGGCGGTGCCTGGGCCGGCACCGGGCGTCAGCGACAGTTGGCGCTGGACACGCGCACCAGGTCTACGTAAAGCCGTGTCGTCAGGTCAGCTCCCTGATCCATGAGCTGATTACAACATGTGAGAGAAGTCTGTGTCCATGACCGGCCGGCCCGGGTTTTCAGAGCATGCCGGAGCATGACGGAAAATACCGAAAAATGATGGAAATTACCGGAACGTACCGGCGGGCGATGACGAGCCACCTGGGCGGCTCGGGCGGCTCGGGCGGCTCTTGGGCGGTCCGCTCAGTGGCCGCGCACGATCCACTGGTCGTATTCGAGCGCCTCGGTGCCGATGGTGGTGTCGTCGCCGTGGCCGGTGTGCACCACCGTCTCGCGCGGCAGTGTCAGCAGCCGCCGTCTGATCGAGTTCAGCAGGGTCGAGAAGTCGGAGAACGACCGTCCGGTGGCACCCGGCCCACCGCGGAAGAGGGTGTCGCCGCTGAAGAGGACCGGCTCCCCGTTGATCACCCCGTACAGGCACACGCCGCCCGGGGAGTGCCCGGGGGTGTGCAGGATGTGCAGCCAGCCGCCGCCCGCGATCGGGATCTGCTGGCCGTCCGCGAGCTGGAGGTCCGGTGGGCGGCCCGGGTAGACCATCTCCCAGAGCATCAGATCGGCCTGGCACAGGGCGATCGGGGCCTGCGCCCGCTCGGCGAGCTCCACGGCCGCGTTGATGTGATCGTTGTGGCCGTGCGTCGCCACGATCATCGACACCCGGCGGCCCTCGATCGCGGCCATGATCACGGACGGGTCGTGCGCGGCGTCGATGACCAGCACCTCACTGGCGTCCCCGACCAGCCAGATGTTGTTGTCGACGGTGAAGCTCTGGCCGTCGATCAGGAACTCGCCACGGGTGATGATCCGATCGACCCGCACCCCGTCGTGTCTGGCCACGCGTTCTCCGTTCCCGTCATCGTCGTCGTCCGGTGCTCCCGTGGTGGTCCACGGTCGTCCGCGTGCGTCAGGCCGGTCAACCCCGCCCATTCGGACCGATCATGCCCGATCCGCCCGGACCGGTCGCCAGCGGATCCGGCCGGACCACAGGCGCCGCCGCGGTTCCCGGTACGCCGCGGTTCGCGGTATGCCGTGGTTGGCGGTATGTCGGTCAGAGCCGGACGACGCTGCGCAGCACGCTGCCCTGCCGCATCCGGGTGAACGCCTCCTCGACGTCGCCGAGGCCCACGGTCTCGGTCACGAACCCGTCGAGGTCGAGCCGGCCCGCCCGGTAGAGATCGATCAGGACCGGGAAGTCGCGGCTGGGCAGGCAGTCGCCGTACCAGGACGACTTCAGCGAGCCGCCGCGGCTGAACACCTCGGTCATCGGCAGCTCGAGGGTCATCGACGGGTCGGGGACCCCGACGAGGACGAGCCGCCCGGCGAGGTCCCGGGCGAAGAACGCCTGCCGGTAGGTCTCGGGGTGGCCGACCGCCTCGATGACCAGGTCAGCGCCATTACCGTCGGTAAGCGTTCTGATCGTCTCCACCGGGTCGAGGTCACGGGCGTCGACGGTGTGGGTGGCGCCGAACCGGCGGGCCCAGACCAGTTTGCGCTGGTCGACGTCGACCGCGATGATTTTCCGGGCGCCTGCGAGGGAAGCCCCGGCGATGGCCGCATCCCCCACGCCACCGCAGCCGAACACCGCGACCGTCTCACCGTGGGTGACCGCGCCGGTGTTGACCGCCGCGCCGAAACCGGCCATCACCCCGCAGCCGATCAGCCCGGCGGCCTCCGGCCGGGCCGCCGGGTCGACCTTCACGCACTGGCCGGCCGCCACCAGGGTCGCCTCGGCGAAGGCCCCGATGCCCAGCGCCGGTGACAGCTTCCGGCCGTCGGCCGCGAGCCGCATCGGCTGGGTGGCGTTGCGGGAGTCGAAGCAGTACCACGGCCGGCCGCGCAGACAGGACCGACAGCTCCCGCAGGGCGCCCGCCAGGCGATCACCACGTAGTCGCCGGGCACGAGCGAGGTGACCCCGTCGCCGACGGCCTCGACGGTCCCGGCGGCCTCGTGGCCGAGGAGGAAGGGGTAGTCGTTGGTGATGGCGCCCTCGCGATAGTGCAGATCGGTGTGACAGACGCCGCACGCCTGGACGCGTACCCGTGCCTCCCCGGGCCCCGGGGCGGGGACGACTATTTCCGTCAGGGTGACGGGGGCGCCCTTCTCCAGGGACACCACGCCACGCACAGTCACCGCATCCGTTGTCGCGCCCATCGTCATGCTCCCGTTGTCGTCGTCGACCGCCGGTGGCCCGGACACCCGGCCCCGCCCCAAGCCTGATCGCGCTGTCCCCGGCCGTCCAGACGGGCTGCGGCCCGGCCCGCCCGGACGGCCGCGGCCAGGTTTCGTCGGCCAGGCACCGTTCGCGGCGGGCCGGCAATTCCTGCCAGTGGAAATACGTCCCGCTATAGTTACCAACTGTTATTGAGAGCTGTCTGCCGCTATCGGTGGAACCCAGCCGGGAGCGGACCGGAACAGCGGTGGCGTCGGCGGTGGCGGGCCGCGGCCACCGACCCGGCGGGATGCGTCCGGTCAACTGTCGGTACGCTCCTGTCGGTCCGCTTCTGCTCTCCGCGCACCGATCCGCAAGAAGGGAGCAGGTCCCTCGACATGACCGCCGATACTTCGCCGATGGCGGCCCCGGTACGCCCCCCGTACGGGCGGATGACCGTCGGGGAACCAGCGCTGCCCGATGACAGCCAGCTCGACGCCGCGGACATCCCCGCCGCCGATGGTGACGCCGGCGAGATCGGGCCCACCGGACGCCCACTGCCCGTCTTTCCCGTCCCGCCTCCGCTGGCGACACACGGGCCGGCCTGGGTGGTCGCCATGTGTAACCAGAAAGGCGGCGTCGGCAAGACGACAAGCACGATCAATCTCGGTGCCGCGCTCGCCGAATACGGCCACCGCACCCTGCTGGTCGACTTCGACCCGCAGGGCGCGCTCTCGGTCGGGCTCGGCATCAACCCGATGGTGCTCGAGCACACCGTGCACGATCTCCTGGTCGGCACCGAGTCCGAGATCGGTGAGGTGCTGGTCCCCACCCAGGTCGACGGGCTGGACCTGCTGCCGAGCAACATCGACCTGTCGGCCGCGGAAATGCTGCTCGTCACGGAGGTCGGGCGGGAGCACACCCTGGCCCGCGCCCTGTCCCGGGTGCGCTCGGTCTACGACGTGATCCTCATCGACTGCCAGCCGTCCCTGGGCCTGCTGACCGTGAACGCGCTGACCGCCGCCGACGCCGTCATCGTGCCGCTGGAGTGCGAGTACTTCGCCCTGCGCGGCGTCGCCCTGCTGCTGGACACCATCGACAAGGTGCGCGACCGGCTGAACTCCCACCTGGAGCTCGCCGGCATCCTGGCCACCATGTACGACGCGCGCACCCTGCACGCCCGGGAGGTGCTGGCCAGGGTGGTGGAACGCTTCCCGCACGAGGTCTTCCACACGGTGATCAACCGGACGGTACGCTTCCCGGAGACCACCGTGGCCGGCGAGCCGATCACCACCTACGCGCCCACGTCCGTGGGCGCGGACGGCTACCGGCGGCTGGCCCGCGAGCTGATGGCCCGGCACGCCACCCCGTCCACGACCGGGTGAGCGGCCGGGTGCGCGCGCCAGCCGGACGACCGGCGGCCGGGCGGATGGACGGGCTGGCTGGGTGACCGGCGGGCAGGCCGCGGGCTCCCCGCGGGCTTCCCGCGGACCAGGTGGGTGACGATCGGGATGCGGACGTCCGGGACGCGGGACGAGGACCGGGACGGGATAAGGAACCTGTAGAGGCGTGCTGTTCTACCTGGCCGAACCCGCGGCGCTACTGGGGATCGCTCTCGCGCTCCTCATCGGGATCTACGCTCACGACGGCGCGCAGGTCCTCGCCGCGAGGCTGCTGCGGGACCCCAGCCCGCTGCGCGCCGGCCGCCTGACGGCGTCGCTGAAACACCGGGTCAGCCCGTTCAGCGCGGTCGCCATGCTCATCTCCGGGGTCGGCTGGACCGAGCCGATACCCATGAACGACGTGTGGCGCAAACGGCGCTTCCACGTGGCCGTGGCGGTGCTGGCCGGCCCGCTGGCCTACCTGCTGCTCGCGTTCGTCGCGATCGTCGGGTTCAAGTTCGTCTCCGAACCGTTTCTGCTCGCCGAGGGCGACCGCCTCCTGGAGGTCGACCACGCGGACAGTTTCCTCGCCCAACTGCTGCTGGGGATGGCGGTCACGTTCGGGTCGTTGCTCATCCTGAGTCTCGTCCCCGTCCCGCCGGCGGACGGCGGGCGGGTGCTGTTCCTGCTCGGCCCGCAGTCGCCGAGCTGGCACCGGGCCCACTACCAGCTCCGCGAGAACAACGTCGGCATCGTCATCCTGCTGGTGATCCTGCTGCTGCCGGTGCTGTTCGTGTCGTTCCCCTCGGTCGTCGGCCAGCTCATCCTGCCGCTGCTGCGAGGCCTGGGCGGCATCGTCGGCGTCGACGTCGGTTGAGCGGCCCGGCCCAGACCGTCCCGCCGGCCCGTGGGCAGCCGTCCGCCAGCCCGCACGAGCGGGCCTGTCCGCGCCCGGCGGGCGGCCGGCGGGGCTCGAACGGGCGTGCGGTGCCCTGGGACGGCCCGTGCCGCCGCGGCGGTAGCGTCGTGTCATGGCACGGACCGGGACATCTCCTCGGCCGAGCGTGATCACGCCGGCGCCCGACGCCACCGTGATGCCCGAAACCGGCCCCGCGTCCGCCGGCGGTGCGGCGTCCGAAACCGGCACAGCGCCCGAAGGCGGTACGGCGGCGCCCGGGGCTGTGGCGCCGACCGGCCGCGGTGGGTCCAACAGGTCCTTCGTGGTCGAGCTCGCCAACTTCAGCGGGCCGTTCGACCTGCTGCTGTCCCTGATCGCCAAGCACAAGCTGGACGTCACCGAGGTCGCGCTCTCCCAGGTCACCGACGAGTTCGTGGCCCACATCCGCCGGCTCGGCCCCGGTTTCGACCTCGGGCAGGCCACCGAGTTCCTGGTGATCGCCGCGACCCTGCTCGACCTGAAGGCGGCCCGTCTGCTGCCGGGGGCGATCTCCGAGGACGAGGCGGCGGACCTCGCCCTGCTGGAGGCCCGCGACCTGCTCTTCGCCCGGCTGCTGCAGTACAAGGCGTACAAGGAGGCGTCGCTGCTGTTCGTGGGCCTGATGGCGCTGGAGGGCCGGCACGTCCCCCGGGCCGTGCCGTTGGAGCCGCGTTACGCGCAGGCCCTCCCCGAGGTGCAGATCGGTATCGGGCCGGCCGAGCTCGCCCGGCTCGCGGCCCGGCTGCGGGAGCCTCCGCTGCCCCCGCAGGTCGCCACCGACCACGTCCACCTGCCGAGGATCAACATCCGTGAGCACATGCTCGCCGTGCTGGAGAAGCTGCGTGAGCTCGGCAGCGCGTCGTTCCAGGCGCTGTGCGCGGACTGCCGGCAGACGATCGAGGTGGTCGCGCGCTTCCTCGCCCTCCTCGAGCTCTTCCGGGAGGGCCGGATCGCCTTCACCCAGGAGGTTCCGCTGGGAGAGCTGACAGTGCGCTGGCTGGCCGACAGTGTCTCCACGGCCTCCGCGGAGGCCGACAGTGCCTCCACGGCCTCTGCGCAGCCGTCACGGAGCACGGCGGACGGTACGGACGGCGGCTCGCTCGGTGACGTGTACGGCGGTGTGGGCAACGGCCCGGACCGCGCCGCCGGCGCCCCCACCGGCGTCCCCTGGGAGGCCGGCGCCGCCGGGAGCCCCGACGATCCCGGGGACGTCGACGACACCGAGCGAGCCGGGACCGGCGGGCGCCGGAAACGAGGATCACGACGGCGATGACGAGGGAAGCACAATGACCGCGGAGGCGGATCCGGCCACCGGTGGCGAAACCGTGGCGGCCGGCACCCCGGGCGAGCACGAGCCGGACGGGCGGAGCCCGGACGGGCCGGGCTCGGAGGAACCGGGCCCGGGCGGACGGAGCCCCGAGGAACGGGGGCCGGACGGGCCGGGCGCGGACGACGACGCGCCGCGGCCGCCGCTGCCGGCTCTCGTCGAGGCGATCCTGATGGTGGCGGAGAACCCGGTGCCGGTCACCGAGATCGCGGTGAGCCTGGGCGTTCCCGCTACCGAGGTCGAGCGCGTCCTCGTCGAGCTGGCCCTGGGCTACATCGCCGACGGCCGTGGCTTCAGCCTGCGCGACGTCGGCGGCGGCTGGCGTTTCTACACCAGCGAGGCGTGCGCCCCCTGGGTCGAGCGGTTCGTCCTCGCCGGGCAGAGCCCGAAACTGTCCCAGGCGGCGCTGGAGACCCTCGCGGTCGTGGCCTACCAGCAGCCGGTCAGCCGGGGGCGGATCTCGGCGGTGCGTGGGGTGTCCGCCGACGGGGTGATCCGTACCCTGACCGCCCGCCGGCTGGTCGAGGAGACCGGGACCGACCCCGAGACCGGTGCCATCCTGTACCGGACCACCGACTACTTTCTGGAACGGATGGGCCTGCGGCATCTCGACGAGCTGCCGCCGCTGGCCCCGCTGCTGCCCGGTATCGCCGACGTGGACGACATCGAGGGCCTGTGAACGACATCGAGGGCCCGTGAACGGATGCGGACGGAACGTGCGGGCGGGCCGGGGCCCCGATGGCGGATCGAGGGCAGGACCCATGACGGATCGAGGAACCGAAGAGCCGCCACAGGCTCGCGGACGGGACGGAGGCCCATGACGGCCGGTGACGCGAACGCCGAGGGCGTCCGCCTGCAGAAGGTGCTCGCCGCGGCCGGGGTCGGTTCCCGCCGGCACAGTGAGGAGCTGATCGCCGCGGGCCGGGTCCGGGTGGACGGCCGGGTGGTCGAGGCGCAGGGCATGCGGGTCGACCCGCAGACGGCGATCATCGAGGTGGACGGCGAACGGGTCGTCACCCGCTCGGGCCTGGTGCACCTGGCGCTGAACAAGCCTGTCGGGGTGCTCTCGGCGATGTCGGACGACCGCGGCCGGCCGACCGTCGCGGACCTGGTGGCCGACGCCGGCCCGGGGCTGTTCCACGTCGGGCGGCTGGACGCCGACAGCGAGGGCCTGCTGCTGGTGACCAACAACGGGGAGCTGGCCCACCGGCTGTCGCACCCGTCCTTCGAGGTCGCCAAGACCTATCTGGTCGAGGTCGCGGGGCCGGTCGGCCGGGACGTCCCCCGGCGGCTGCGCGAGGGGGTCGAGCTCGCCGACGGCCCGGTGCGCGCGGACGCCGTCCGGACCGTCGGCTCGGCCGGCTCCCGGGTCATGCTTGAGATCACCCTGCACGAGGGGCGCAACCGGGTGGTGCGCCGCCTGATGGACGCCGTCGACCACCCGGTGCGCCGGCTGGTGCGGACCAGGATCGGCCCGGTGCACCTCGGTTCGCTGCCGGCGGGCCGGACCAGGCACCTCTCCCGGGGCGAGGTCGGCGCCCTCTACCGCGAGGTCAGCCTGTAGCGAGGCCGGCGGGACGCGGGAGGAAGGCCCGCGGGGCGCGGGCGGGACACGCGGGACAACCAGCGGCCAACCCGCGGGAAACACCCATGGGCTGCTGACGAACATATGGTGGCTCGGTGAATGTCACGTCCGGCGCATCCCGGCCCGCCGGCCATGGGCCGCCGCCGCGGCGGGTGGGGATCGTCGGGTCCGGGCTGATCGGTACCAGCATCGGGCTGGCGCTGACCGGGCGCGGCGTCGACGTCCTGCTCGCCGACATCGACGCCGAGCAGGTGAAGGTCGCCGAGGTCATGGGCGCCGGCCGGCCCTGGCACGGGGAGACGGTCGAGCACGCGGTGGTCGCCGTCCCCCCGCACGCGGTCGCCGGGGAGCTGCGGCGGCTGCAGCGGGCCGGGATCGCCGGGACCGCCAGCGATGTCGCGAGCGTGAAGGCCAGGCCGATCGTCGAGGCCGTGCAGACGGGCTGCGACCTGTCGACGTGGTGCCCGGCGCATCCGATCGCCGGGCGGGAGCGCGGCGGCGCGGCCTCGGCCCGCGCCGACCTGTTCGCCGAGCGGACGTGGGTGCTCTGCCCACTGCCGCACACCTCGCCGGCCGCGCTGGCGGCCACCGTCGCGGTCGCCCATGCCTGCGGCGCCATACCGGTGCGCACGACGGCGGACCGGCACGACCAGGCCATGGCCGCCCTGTCCCACCTGCCGCAGGTGGTCGCGAGCCTGCTCGCCGCGGCCACCCCCGATCTCGCCGCCGGCGAGCTGGCGCTGGCCGGCCAGGGGTTCCGGGACGTCACCCGGCTGGCCGACAGCGATCCCGGCCTGTGGTCGTCGATCCTGGAGGGCAACCGCGGCCCGGTCGCGGCCCGGGCACGCGGCCTGGCCGGGCGGCTCACCCAGCTCGCCGACGTCCTCGACCAGGGCAGTGAGCAGGAGGTCATGCTGGCCGTCCGCGCGCTCATGGCCGGTGGCAACGCCGGCCGGGCGCTGCTGCCGCGCAAGGCCGGCGCGGTGTCCCGGCCGTGGGCGTGGGCCTGGGTGGGGGTGGTGCTCGCCGACCGGCCCGGCCAGCTCGGTGCCCTGTTCACCGCGATCGGCGACTGGCAGGTCAACGTCGAGGACATCGCCGCGTTCGAGCACAATCTCGACGCCCCGGCCGGCATCGTGGAGCTCGCCGTCGCGCCGGACATCGTCGACTCCCTGCTGGACAGGCTGGCCACGGCCGGCTGGACCGCCTACCGCCGCTCGTGACCGCCGGCTGTCAGCCACGGCGGGATGGCGGGAGGGCCGCCCTGCCCGGGCGCGACGCCGTCCTTCCCGGATGGACGGCCCCGGGTAGCCTGAGCCGGGTTGACCGCATCGGCGCCGGCTCGGGTGAGCATCCGGGCCGGGCCGGTTTCACCGCGTCGGTTGCCGACAGGTTTCTGGTGTAGACGGGTTTGTGGTTGTGGTGCAGATGTCGCGTCCGGACGGAGGAAACGGTGGAACACGACCGCGGTTGGCGTGAGCCGGTGGTTGCGTCGGTGACCGGCGCCCAGGAGGTGTCCGAAGATGCTGAGGGCCGCCGCGCCGGCTCCGCTGAGCCCTGGCGGCCCGACGGGCCCGCGACGGCCACGACAGGTGTGACGGGCGTGACGTCGCCGCAGCGGCTGGTCCGCGACGGGCTCGTCATCGCGGTGGACGGGCCCGGCGGGTCGGGCAAGAGCACGGTCGCCCGGGAGATCGCCCGCCGGCTCGGCCTGCGGTATCTCGACACGGGCGCGATGTACCGGGCGGTGACCCAGCTCGCCCTGGAGAGCCGCATCGACATCGAGGACCACGACGCGGTCGCCGAGCTCGCGGAGCGGGCGGTGCTCACGATCGGTACCAGCCCCGACAATCCGACGATCGCCGTCAACGGCGAGCCCGTGGACGACCTGATCAGGACCAGGGCGGTGACCAACGCGGTGAGCGCGGTGGCCGCGGTGCCCGCCGTCCGCCGGCGCCTGGTCGCCCGCCAGCAGCAGATCATCGCCGAGGCGTCGCCGGTGGGCATCGTGGTGGAGGGCCGCGACATCGGCTCGGTCGTCGCCCCGAACGCCCCCGTCAAGGTGTTCCTGACCGCCTCGACCGAGGTCCGGGCGCTGCGCCGGTCGCACCAGCTGGGCGAGCGCGGCGTCGACGACGTGGCCCGCACCCTCGCCGAACTCGGCCGCCGGGACGCCCTGGACAGCACCCGCGCCGCGGACCCGCTGGCCGTCCCCGACGACGCGATCGTGCTCGATTCGACCGCGCTGTCCGTCCAGGACGTCGTGGACGAGGTCCTACGGCACTGTGAGCAGGCGTCGGCCCGAGCGTCATGACGACGATCGAAGACCCCCGGGACGGCGCGCCGCGAGCCAGTGCGGCCGGCGTTCCCGCGACCAGCTCTCCCGCAACCGGCGGCCCACGGGACGACGCTTCGCGGGATGACGCTTCTACGACCGGCGGTGTGCGGGGTGACGCTCCGAAGGGCGATGCCCCCGCCGGTGCGCAGGGCGGTGTCGCACCGGGTGGTGCTTCGAGCGGCGATGTTCCCGAGACTGATGACGCGCAGGTTGACGTTCCGCGGGGCGATGCTCCCGCGGTCGGTGCCGCGCAGGTTGACGTTCCGCGGGGCGATGCCCCCGCGGCCGGTGCCGCGCGAGGTGTCGGTTCCGTGGCCGGCGTCCCGCGCGGCGGCGGAGGGCCGGGCGGCGGGCGGCCGTCCACGGCGGTGTCCCGGCGGGCGGCGGCGTCCCGGCCGTACAACGACATTCTGCACACGGTGCTCAAACCGCTGTTCCGTCTGATCCTGAACAGGGTCGTCATGCGCCTGACGGCCGAGGGGCTCGACCGGGTCCCGTCCGCCGGCCCGCTGATCTTCGCGGGCAATCACAGCAGCCTGCTCGACGGGCCCCTGGTCGTGATCGAGGCGCCGCGCACGGTCCGCTGCCTGGTGAAGTCCGAGCTGTACACCGGGATCCTCGGCCGGCTGCTGCTGCTGTCCGGGCAGATCCCCGTCGACCGGGGCCGGCCCGACCGGTCCGCGCTGCACACCGCGCTCGACGAGCTCTCCCGCGGCGGCGCGATCGGGGTGTTCCCGGAGGGGACCAGGGGCAGCGGCGAGGTGGAGACCGTCCAGCACGGCATCGCCTACCTGGCCGTCCACGGCCGCTGCCCGATAGTGCCGGTCGCCTGCGTCGACACCGGGCAGGTCCTGCCGAAGGGGGCGCACTGGCCGCGGCGCTCCGTCCACGCCCGGATGGTCTTCGGGCATCCGTTCCAGGTGGAGATCCCGGCCAACCCGCGGTCGCGGCGGGCGCTGGCGGCGGTGGCCGAGGACATCCGGGTCCGGCTCGCCGACCATCTCGCCCAGGCCCGGCTGGCGCCCACGTCCCCGCCCAGTCCGGCCGCGCCGCCCGCCCGGCCGGGATCGCGTCGGTCAGCCGGGG
>NZ_CAKKTM010000183.1 GCF_920888515.1 Protofrankia sp. CiP1_Cm_nod1
TCAGAGTTACAGAGACAAAGTTACAGAGACAGAAGTTACTAGAACAGAGTTACTAGAGACGAGGACGTTGTGGGTGTGGCTTCGCAGGCACCGCGGGACTCCGCCGCGGGCCGGTCCGAGTTCGACGACCGCCAGCCGGTCCTGGCCGTTGTCGGACGCCCCAACGTCGGCAAGTCGACGCTGGTGAACCGGATACTCGGCCGGCGGGCCGCGGTCGTCGAGGACGTCCCCGGCGTGACCCGGGACCGCGTCGCCTACGACGCGACCTGGAACGGCCGCCGTTTCGTGGTGGTCGACACCGGCGGCTGGGAGCCGGACGCGCATGGGCTCGCGGCCCGGGTCGCCGAGCAGGCGCGCGCCGCCCTCGACACCGCCGACGCGGTGCTGTTCGTGGTCGACACCACCGTCGGGGCCACCGACGCGGACGAGGCCGTCGCCCGCGTGCTGCACCGCAGCGGGCTGCCGGTCGTCCTCGCGGCGAACAAGGTCGACGACTCCCGCGGCGAGGCCGACGCCGCCGCGCTGTGGAGCCTCGGCCTCGGCGAGCCGCACCCCGTCTCGTCCCTGCACGGCCGGGGCAGCGGGGACCTGCTCGACGCCGTTCTCGAAGCCCTCCCACCGGCGCCGCGGGAACGTTTCGAGGAGGTCGACGGCCCGCGGCGGGTCGCCCTGCTGGGCAAGCCGAACGTCGGCAAGTCCAGCCTGCTGAACAGGCTGGCCGGCACGCAGCGCTCGCTGGTGCACGACGTCGCCGGCACCACCCGCGACCCGGTCGACGAACTGGTGACGGTCGGCGGGGAGACCTGGAAGTTCGTCGACACCGCGGGCCTGCGCCGCCGGGTGCGGGAGGCCACCGGCGCGGAGTACTACTCGTCGCTGCGCACCGCCGCCGCGCTGGAGGCCGCGGAGGTCGCGATCGTCCTGCTGGACGCCGGCGAGCCGCTCACCGAACAGGACCAGCGAGTGATCACCATGGTGGTCGAGGCCGGCCGGGCCCTGGTGCTGGCGTTCAACAAGTGGGACCTGCTCGACGAGGACCGCCGGCTCACCCTCGAACGGGAGATCGTCCGGGACCTGGGCCGGGTGGCCTGGGCGCCGCGGGTGAACGTCTCGGCGATGACCGGCCGCGCCGTCGACCGGCTGGCCCCGGCGCTGCGGACGTCGCTGGAGTCGTGGGGGACGCGCATCCCCACCGGCCGGCTCAACGCCTGGCTGGGCGAGGTCGTGGCGGCCACCCCGCCGCCGTCGCGCGGCGGCCGGCTGCCCCGGGTGCTGTTCGCGACGCAGGCCGGCGTGCGCCCGCCGCGTTTCGTCATCTTCTCGACGGGTTTCCTGGAGCCGGCCTACCGTCGCTTCCTGGAGCGCAGGCTGCGCGAGGATTTTGGTTTCGCCGGAACGCCGATCGAGATTTCGGTCCGGGTCCGTGAACGGGGTGAGAAACGCCACTGAGCCGCCTGAACGAGACAAAGGAGCACCAACCATGAGATTGGTGACAGGTCGATTCTCTTGATTGCCGGTATCCGTCTGGTTGAGCGGTCCGCTGCACAGTGCCATGCTCGGTGGCAATGGGTGTGGGGCCTGATTCGCCGGGATGGCAGGTCGGCAGCTCGGCAGGTCGCGGGCTTCGGCAATGCCGAGACGAGTATGGATGAGCGAAAGAAAGCCTTCACGAGACGGGGCTGACGTTCCCGCGGCAGTGGCCGGCATAGCGATGGTCGCGCTGGACGCTCGAGGCGTGCTCACCGCGTGGACGGCAGGAGCCGGTCGGCTGCTGGGCTATCGTCCGGACGAGGTGGTGGGACGCGCCGCGGCGGACCTTCTTGCCGTGGACCTTCCGGCGTTGGCGCTACCCGGCATCGAGCGGCGGGAGGAGTGCAACGGCCGAGTGATGCTGCGGCGCCGGGACGGCCGCGCCGTCGAGGTTGACGTCCACGCGGCCCCGACGCACGGTACGCGGGGAAACAGCGGCTGGGTCGTGGTGGCTCTCGAGCCGGGCGAACCAGGTTCGCGCCATGACACGGCGGCGGCGCTCAAGAACTGGGCACTCGACCAGATGCCGATCGTCCTCGGGATCTACGACCGCGAGAAGCGCATGGTGGGAGGCAACGAGGAAGCGCAGCGCGTCATAGCCGCGCGGGAAGAGGCGGTACTTGGACTCCGTCCGGGGGAGATCTTCCCCAGCCTTATCGCCGACCAGGTCGAACAACTGATGACGCAGGTGATCCGCACGGGGGAACGGTCGACTCTGGAAATGGTCACCCCGCTGCCTGGCGAGAGCCATGCGCACGCCTGGTCGGTCTTCCTCTACCCGGTGAAGGATCCCGTAGGCACGGTGCGGGGGGTGTCGACAGCAGCCCTCGACACCACCACGCAGTACCGGGCCAGGCAGCGGCTGGCCGTCGTGAACGCGGCCAGCGTCCGCATCGGAACCACGCTGGACACGGTGCGGACCGCCCAGGAGCTGGCGGACGTGGCCACCGAGCAGTTCGCCGACTTCGTCAGCGTCGACCTGCTCGACTCCGCCGTCGGTGACAACGAGGCGGATCCGCGCCGGGCCACCGCAGGCGTGCTCCTCCGCCGTGCCGCACAGCAGTCCGTGCTGGATGGCTGCCCGGAGTCCGCGGTCGAGCCGGGAAAGACAGAGCGCTACGGCGAGGACTCGCCCATGGCCCGTGCCCTGGTCACCGGCAGGCCGTCGCGGTACGCGATCGACAACCCCGACATTCAGGCGTGGTTGGAGCATGACACGGCGCGTGCACGCAGTGCCCCCGCGTACGGGATCCATTCCCTCATCGTGGTACCGCTGCTCGCCCGCGGGACGACCCTCGGGCTCGCGGTGTTCCTGCGGCACCGCACCCCCGACCTGTTCGACACCGATGACCTGCTTCTCGCCGAGGAGATCACGGCCAGAGCGGCCCTGTGCATCGACAACGCCCGCCGCTACACCCACGAGCGCAACACCGTGCTGGCCCTGCAGCGGAGCATGTTGCCGCAGCGCACGTCCCCGCATGTGGCGGTGGCGGTAGCCTCCCGCCATCCGTCGGTCGCCTCCCGCCATCCGTCGGCCGGCTCCGGCTCCGGGGCCGGTGTGGGCGGTGACTGGTTCGACGTCGTCCCGCTGTCCGGAGGCAGGGTTGCCCTCGTGGTGGGCAACGTGGTCGGGCACGGCATCCAGGCGTTGGCCACCATGGGACGCCTGCGCCTGGCGGTCCGCACCCTCGCCGATATGGACATGCCGCCCGACGAGCTGCTCACGCATCTCGACGACCTCGTCCTGCGTCTGGCCGACCGAGCCGACCGGGAAGAAGGCCCAGGAGCCGAGGAGATGCAGACAGCAGCGGCCGGGGAGATCGGCGCCACCTGCCTGTATGCGGTCTACGACCCGCTCTTCCGCCGCTGCACGCTCGCTCGTGCCGGCCACCCCGTGTCCGCCGTCGTCGCCCCGGACGGCACGGTTGACTTCCCCGAACTGCCCGCCGGCCCCCCGCTGGGCCTCGGTGGCCTGCCCTTCGAGTCCGTCGAGCTGGAGCTGCCCGACGGCAGCCTGATCGCCCTGTTCACCAACGGTCTGATCGAGTCCGGCGAATCCGGTGCCGACGCCGGATTCGACCGGCTGAGCCGTGCCCTGACCGCCAGCGGCGGCACGTCCTCCCTGGAGCAGATCTGCGACAACGTGCTGGATGCGCTGCTGCCCGGCGGTGTCCCCTCCGACGACGTCGCCGTACTCCTCGCCCGTACCCAGGGCATGGACGCCTCCCAGGTCGCCATCTGGGACCTGCCCGCGGACCCGGCGGTGGTGGCCCAGGCCCGTCAGATGGCCACCGACCAGCTCGCCGCCTGGGGGCTGGAGGAGGCCTCCTTCGTCACCGAGCTCGTGGTCAGCGAACTGGTCACCAACGCCATCCGCCACGCCGTCGCGCCCATCCAGCTCCGGCTGATCCACGAGAGGAGTCTCATCTGCGAGGTCTCCGATGCCAGCAGCACCGCACCTCACCTGCGCCGCGCCCGCGTCTTCGACGAGGGCGGCCGCGGCCTGCTCCTCGTCGCCCAGCTCACCCAACGGTGGGGCACCCGCCACACCCCACACGGCAAAATCATCTGGGCCGAGCAGCCATTCCCGACCGGCCACTGACCGCTCCCGACGGGCCGCCGCCGGTCGAGGAGGGACTGTCCGGCGCAGCAGGCTCGCAGGCGGTAATGCGCGCTCCGCCTCCACGGTGAGGCGACGCACTGCTATGGCTGACGGCCGACCACCACCAAGGCGTATGTCCAGGGTAGGGCTGACCGGCGATCGGTCCCCAGATGGTCCCAACGCCCGCCCGGGTTGATCGACTGACCTGGCACCATGGAGACGCGAAAAAGACTGTTGACCAGGACCTATAGCCCTGTTCAGCAGCCTCGCTCCAGCGTCGGGACGACAGGATTTGAACCTGCGACCCCCAGACCCCCAGTCTGGTGCGCTACCAAGCTGCGCCACGTCCCGTACGTCGACCACGTTACCTTATGATCCGGCCGGCGTGGCAGGCACCCCGGCCGGTCGTCGCGGATGCCCTCCGCCGGCCGTCCGCCATGTCGGGGAAGCATGGGCCGTCGGTCCCGCCGCTGGTGAAGGCCGGCACCGACCGGCAGCAGGAAGCGCCGGGAAGCGCCGGGAAGCAGCGGGAAGGAAGCACCAGGAAGACGGGCTGCCGGGAGATCCCGGCGGGCGGTTGGCGCGGGGTCGGGGCGCCCGGGAGAGGAGGGATCCGGGTGGATGCGGCGGAGTTCGGCGGCGGCATCCACCCGGACCGGCCGGTCTGGGCGCGCTGGACATGCTGGACGTGCCAGGGCGGTTCAGCGTGCCCAGACCCGCTGGTTACTGCGTTGCGCGGTTCCTGCGGCGAGCGGCAAGGCCGGTGCCGAGCATCGCGGCACCGAGCCCGGCGCCGGCGACGGGAGCGATCGGGAACGACGGCGCCATACCGCCGCCACCCGCGTGCACGCCACCCTGCGGGACCGGCTCGGAGGACGGCTTCTGGGTGGCCGACTGGCCCTGCTGCTGTCCGGAGGACTGCCCCTGCTGGCCCTGCTGCTGCCCGGAAGGCTGGCCCTGCTGCTGGCCGGAAGGCTGGCCCTGCTGCTGGCCCTGCTGCTGGCCGGAGGACTGGCCCTGCTGGCCCTGCTGCTGGCCGGAAGGCTGGCCCTGCTGGCCGGACTGGCCCGGCCACTGGCCCGACGAACCGCCGGGTGCCGTTCCCTGGCCTCCCTGGCCGCCGGCTGCTCCCTGGCCGCCGGACCCCCCCGATGACTGGGACGAGGTCGCGCCGGGCCAGCCGCCTCCGGACTGCGCGGACTGGCCACCCGCCTGCTCGGGAGGCCGCGGGATCGGCCACTGGGTCGGCAGCTGGATGGGCAGCTGGGGCCATCCGGCCGTCTCACCGCCGCTCCCGGGCTGCCCGCCATTCTGCTGCTGGGTGGCCGCGGGCGGTGTCGACGAAGAGCCGGAATCCGACGGCCCGTCCGCGAACGCGGCTGTGGGGCCGAACCCCACGAAGAGCCCGGTGACGGCCGACATGGCCAGCATCACCACGCCCCGGCCGATTTTGTGCGTCATGACCTTTCCTCTTCTCTCGTACTGCGGCGGTATTGTTACCGCGGGCTACACCATAGCCATCTGATGTCCATGGGAAGGCGTGGAACACGATATGACCACGACGGGGCCGAAGATTGTCCGGCCGGCTCGATGGCTGGTTCTGATCGGAATTCTCCTGATCGGGGTGAGTGGTCAGAAGTTTGTTTCGTCCGAATATGGGAAACTGGTCGGGGTACCCGATGTGACGGCCGCTACGGGGAGCGCGGGACCCGACGCGAGGCTGGTGCCAGCGCCTGCGGCACCGCGGGATCCGGCTGGCGGCGAGTGGCGGCAGAACAGCCCACCGACTTTTCTGCGTATTCCGGAAGTGGGCATTTCCGCGCCGGTCGGGCCGGTCGGTCTCAACACGGACGGGACCCTCGAGGTGCCGACATCCTGGACCGACGTCGGCTGGTACGAATATGGGCCGCGGCCCGGCGACGTCGGCGCGTCCGTACTTGTCGGGCATTATGACTCGACGACCGGGCCGGCGGTCTTCTACCGTCTCGACAGGCTCAGGAAATCGGACACGATCGAGGTGAGCCGTGCGGACGGGACGGTCGTGCGGTTCACGGTCGACCGTATTCAGGATGTCGCGAAGGATGCGTTTCCGGCGGCGGAGGTCTATGGCCGGTCCGATCGTCCGGAACTACGGCTGATCACCTGTGGTGGTGCTTTCGACAAGAAAACCCACCATTATCTGAAGAACGTGATCGTGTACGCGCACGCCGTCGCCGGCCCGGCGTAGGCGGCCGCTGCCCGGCGGCTCGGCGGATGCCGACGAGCGGGACGTACCGCGTCGCCTCCCGTACCGGATAGCCGGATATGATCTTCGTGCGGTGATGGACGGGTGTTTGCGCCGGCGGGTGCCGGCGGTACGGAAGCGAGTGCGCCGGCTGCCGCGGTGGCAGCGGTCGCGCGGTGCGGGGGAGCGGGAGCCCGGGGCCGCGCTGCCGGGCGACGGGCACATGACATCAGCGTGTACGCTGCGTGAAGAGATGTATGCCATCTCTAGCGCTACCCTTCGCTGAGACAGGCGATCTCGGGGAGGGACCATGAACGTCTCGGTGTCACCGATTGTCCGCGCGGTTGCCGCGATCCGTGCGCCCGGTGCGATCGGAGTGCCCGGTGCGATCGGTGTGACCAGCGCGGACGGGGTGCCCGGGCATGCGCTCCCGCGCCGTCACGGGCGGGGCGCGGGGAAGGGCCCGTCCTCCCCACGGAGCGGGATCCGCCGCCCGCGGCACCGCGGGCGTGGGCGTGGGCGTGGGCCGACGTCACACGATGACCGGCGACGGGCTGCTGTCCGCCCGCGGGGCCACGGGCGCGGGCCGGCGTCCCCGATGTCTCGGACGTCTCGGACGTCCCGGACGTTCTTGAGGTCGCGGCTGGGCCTGCCGGCGGCGATACTCGTGGCGGCCCTGCTGGCCCTCACCGGATGCTCGGGTACGGACGAGGGGACAGTGCGCGCGCAGGCGTCACCGTCCGCGTCACCGTCCGTGGGAGCAGCCGGCGGCTCGCCCGGGACGACGGAACAGCGGAGCAGCGGGCAGTCCGGCAGCGGGCAGTCCGGCGCCGGCCAGGGAGCGGCGACGCCGGGTGCCACCGCGGGCGCGGCGGCCTTCCCGTACCAGCCGTTGTGGCCCTTTGCCAGCGCCGCGGACGCGCGGGCGTGGCAGACGGGCGGCGGCTCGGACGGGCACCAGCCATGGCACCTCGACCCGGCGGCCACCGCGTTGGCCTTCGCCCGTGGCTTCCTCGGCTTCACCGACATCGACCGGACGCTGGCCAGCACGGTGACCGGTGACGACGCCCGGGTGCAGGTCGGCTACGCCACCGAGGGTGGGCGTACCGGTGTCGCGGCCGTCGTCCATCTCGTGCGGTTCGGTTCCGGCAGCGGCGCGCCGTGGGAGGTCGTCGGTACCGACGACACCACCTTCTCGCTCACCCAGCCGGTCTACGGGGCGACCGTGTCGACGCCGCTGGCGGTCGGCGGCCAGATCACCGGTGTCGACGAGAGTATCCGCGTGCAGGTGCGGCCGGCAGGGGGTCCCAACGGCGGCCAGGTCGTCGGGGAGTACTGCTGCCTGCCCGCGGGCGGGCAGAACTCACCCTGGCGGGCGGCGGTGACGATCGACGCCCAGCCGGGCCAGGGCCTGGTCGTGGCCGCGTCCACGGGTGGCCACCTGCACGGGGTGGAGCGCTTCACCGTCACCGGCGTCCGCTACAAAGGCAAGTAGACGTATCCCATTACGGAAAGTAACAAAATAGGACGGATCATCATCCGGCTCCGGTCGTCCCGACCGACCCCCGACCCCCGACCCCCTGACCCCGGGATCTCGGCGGTCCCAGGGGCCGGAGGTCCCGAGGCCGGGGGTCCCGGAAGTTGGCGGCCCCGACCATGATGATCATATTGAATGATCATATGGCTGGGGCCCCGGCC
>NZ_CAKKTM010000184.1 GCF_920888515.1 Protofrankia sp. CiP1_Cm_nod1
GCCGGCAGCGGTCAGCCGGCAGCGGTCAGCCGGCAGCGGTCAGCCGGCAGCGGTCAGCCTGCGAGGGCGACGTCGACCGCCAGTTCGCCGGTGCCCCGGGTGAAGGTCAGCGCCGTGATGCTGCCGGCGCTGCGCAGGTCGGCCGCGACGGCCTCGACCAGGCCGACCAGGTCGGCGTCCCCGCTGACCCGCGCGGAGGCCACCGCCGCCTTCATCGACACCTTCGCCTCCGACTTGGCCCGCCGGATCGCCGTGAGCGCCGTGCTGACCGCCTCAAGCAGGCGCGGGTCACCACTGTCAGCGATCTTGCGCAGCTCGCCGGCCTCCGGCCAGCGGGAACGGTGCACCGACCCGGGCTTCCACCACGACCAGACCTCCTCGGTGACGAAGGGCAGGAACGGCGCGAACAGCGCGAGCACCGTGGACAGGGCGATGGCCAGCGTGGCCCGCGCGGACGCCGCGCCCGGCTCGCCGAACGAGCCGTACGCGCGTCCCTTGACCAGCTCGACGTAGTCGTCGCAGAACCGCCAGAAGAACGATTCGGTGAGCTCGAGCGCGCGGGTGTAGTCGTAGTTGTCCAGCGTGGTGGACGCGGCGTCCACCACCTCCGCCAGCGTCGCCAGCAGCGCCCGGTCGAGCGGCTCGGCGATGGTGCCGGCGTCCTCGACCGCGCCGAGGCCGAGGGCGAACCGGCTGGCGTTGAGCAGCTTGATGGCCAGCCGGCGGCCGATCTTCATCTGGCCGACGTCGAAGGTGGTGTCGGTGCCCGGCCGGCCGGCGGCGGCCCAGTAGCGCACCGCGTCCGACCCGTGCTGTTCGAGCAGGTCCAGCGGGGTGACGACGTTGCCCTTGGACTTCGACATCTTCTTGCGGTCCGGGTCGAGGATCCACCCGGAGATGGCCGTGTTCGTCCACGGCAGCGTGCCGAACTCGGTGTGGCTGCGCAGCACGGTGGAGAATAGCCAGGTCCGGATGATCTCGTGCGCCTGGGGGCGCAGGTCCATCGGGAACACCCGGGCGAACAGATCGTCGTCGCTGCCCCAGCCGGCGGCGATCTGCGGGGTCAGCGAGGACGTCGCCCAGGTGTCCATCACGTCCGGGTCGGCGGCGAAACCACCGGGGATCCCGCGCTGGTCCTCGCTGAAACCGGGCGCGGTGTCACTGGACGGGTCGACCGGCAGCGCCGCGTAGCCGGGGACGATCGGCTGGTCGTAGCGGGGGGCACCGGCGTCGTCCAGCGGATACCAGACCGGGAACGGCACGCCGAAGAAACGCTGCCGGCTGATCAGCCAGTCCCCGGTCAGGCCGTCCACCCAGTTCTCGTAACGGACCCGCATGTGCGGGGGATGCCAGTGCAGCTCACTGCCACGGGCCCGCAGCTGCGCCCGCAGGGCCTCGTCCCGGCCGCCGTTGCGGATGTACCACTGGCGGGTCGTGACGATCTCCAGCGGCCGGTCGCCCTTCTCGTAGAACTTCACCGGATGGCTGATCGGCCGCGGGTCGCCCAGCAGCGCCCCGGCCTCGCGCAGCAGCTCCACGATCCGCTCGCAGGCGGCGTGCACGGTGCGCCCGGCCAGCTCGGCGTAGTGCGCCCGGCCCGCCGCCGAGACGATCGCCTCGGGCGGGTCGGGCAGCAGCCGGCCGTCCCGGCCGATCACCGCGCGGGTGGGCAGCCGCAGCTCACGCCACCAGGTGACGTCGGTGAGGTCACCGAAAGTACAGATCATCGCGATGCCGGACCCCTTCTCGGGGTCGGCCAGCCGGTGCGCCCGCACCGGCACCTCGACGTCGAACAGGGGAGTGCGCACCGTGGAGCCGAACAGCGGCCGGTAACGCTCGTCGTCGGGATGGGCGACCAGGGCCACGCAGGCGGCCAGCAGCTCCGGCCGGGTGGTCTCGACGACGACGTCCCCGCCGCTGTCGGTGCCGCCGGCGCCGCTGTTCCCGCCGCCGTCGGTGCGGGCGAACGCCAGCGAGTGGTAGGCGCCCGGGCGCTCCCGGTCCTCCAGCTCGGCCTGCGCCACCGCGGTGCGGAAGGACACGTCCCACAGGGTGGGCGCTTCCGCCAGGTACGCCTCGCCGCGCTCCAGGTTGCGCAGGAAGGCCCGCTGCGCCACCGCCCGGGAACGGGCGTCGATGGTCGCGTAGGTCATCGACCAGTCCACGGACAGGCCGAGGCGGCGCCACAGCTGCTCGTAGACCTTCTCGTCCTCGATCGTCAGCCGCTCGCACAGCTCCACGAAGTTGCGGCGGCTGACCGGGACCTGCTCCTTGCCGGGCTTGGCCGGCGGGGTGAGATCCGGGTCGTAGGGCAGCGACGGGTCACAGCGGATGCCGAAGTAGTTCTGCACCCGGCGCTCGGTCGGCAGGCCGTTGTCGTCGAACCCCATCGGGTAGAAGACCTCACGGCCGCGCATCCGCTGGTAGCGGGCGATGACGTCGGTGTGCGTGTAGGAGAAGACATGGCCTACGTGCAGGGAGCCGGAGACGGTCGGGGGCGGGGTGTCGATCGCGTACACCCGGGCCCGGTCGGCGCTCCGGTCGAACCGGTAGGTCTCCTGCTCCTGCCACACGGCCGACCAGCGTGCCTCGACGCCGTCGAGAGTGGGCCGCTGGGGAACGGAGCGTCCGGGGACGGACTGGTCGGCGGCGGGCTGCTCCCGGCCGTCCGAGTCGTGCTGGTTCCTGCCTTCTTCTGTCACCACAGGTAACGATCCTACGGGTCGAACAATGTGAGCTCCGACACGGGCTTCACCGGGCCTTGCGCCTGATCCTTCCCAGGTACGGATCCCCGCCGATCCTTGTCTCCGCGTGGCACCCGCGCCCTGTTCGGACGTGCTCTCCCGGCGGGGCCCACGCCGGACGTCCTCATGCCCGGCCCATGCCGGGCCCATGCCGGGGAGGTGCGCGGCCGCCCTCCCACCGGCCGTGGTGAGGGTCCGTGCGCCGGTCTGGCAGGGTCCCGCCGGCCGGGCCGGCACACGACATCCCGGGCCTCCCCGGCGCTCCTCCGCCGCTCCCGGCGGTGGGATCGTGTCGGCGGGCGGCCGTGGCGGGCGGAGCGGGTTGGCAGGATGTATCCCGTGCCTGACACCGGCGAGGACACCGCCCCCACCGCATCATCCGCATCGTCCGCCCCCACCGCGTCCGCCGTCGCGACCTCCGCTGCGGTACCCGACCACGTCCCGGCGGGCCGTGCCCCGGCGGCCGGGCGGCCGCGGCCGGCGGACCC
>NZ_CAKKTM010000185.1:0-7275 GCF_920888515.1 Protofrankia sp. CiP1_Cm_nod1
GACCTGCTCGCGCTGGCGCTCGACGTCGCCCACGAGGCCGGCGGCCTGCTGCTGCGGGGCCGCGGCGGGGACGTCGTGGCCGAGACGACCAAGACGTCCCCCACCGACGTCGTCACCGCGCTCGACCGGGCCTCCGAGGAGCTGGTCGCGAGCCGGCTGCGCGCGGCGCGCCCGGGCGACGGCCTGCTGGGCGAGGAGGGCGCCGACGACCCGGGCACCAGCGGGGTGCGCTGGATCGTCGACCCGCTGGACGGCACCGTGAACTTCCTCTACAACCTGCCGAACTGGGCGGTGTCGATCGCGACCGAGGTCGACGGGCAGGTGGTGGCGGGTGTCGTGCACGCCCCCGCCCTGGGCGTCACCTACACCGCGGCGCTCGGGGAGGGCTCGGCCCGCAACGGTGTGCCGCTGGCCGGCTCGGCCGTCACGGACCTGGCGCACGCGCTCGTCGCGACCGGGTTCGGCTACACGGTGCAACGGCGGATCGCCCAGGTGACGGTGCTGACCCGGGTCGTCCCCCGGGTGCGTGACATCCGGCGGATGGGCGCGGCGTCGCTGGACCTCGGCGCCGCCGCGGCCGGCCTGGTGGACGCCTACTACGAGCGTGGCCTGCACCCCTGGGACCACGCTGCCGGGGCGCTGGTCGCGGCCGAGGCCGGGCTGCGGGTCGGTGGCCTGCACGGCCGCCCGGTCTCCAACGACCTCGCCATCGCCGCCCCGCCCGCCCTGTTCGACGCCCTCCACGACATCCTCGCCACCGACCCGCCCGCCGACCGCGACTGACGGACGGGCTCCACCTACGGCACCAAGGAGGCCCGCCGTCGACCGGCCGGCCGCCAGCGATTTTCCCTCGCCCCACATGGCCGGCCCACGCCGGCCCCGATCACTGACGGGCCCTGCCGAGCCCGCGCCGCGCCGACCGGGCAGATCGCCTTTCCTTCCTGGAACGCCGATCAGGTAGCCATGCGTATCCCCCGCACGGTGGCACGCTTCGATGGACGCCGGCCACCGGAGAAGATCGGCGTAATTTTGTCGTTGTGTACGCTTTTGCGGACAAAAAGCGTACACAACGACAAAGTCGCCTGGATCATGGCCTGTGCGGGTGGCTGTGGCTGGGATCCAGCGCTACCTGACCGGCGCTCCAGCCGATGCGGCTTCCCTCTGGTCGATCTAGTCGAGGCGGCGGAGTTCCTCGCGGTAGCGCTTGCCGTTCGCGGTGTACATCGCGGCCCCGGCCGCGAAGGCGTTCTCCGCCACCGCGTCCGGACGGATCTTCGCGGGGACGCCGACGGCCAGCGCCCGCGGTGGCACCCGCACGTTGTTGCCGACCAGCGCCTGCGCCCCGACCAGCGCACCCCGGCCGACCACGGCCCGGTGCAGCACGATCGAGCCGGAGCCGACCAGCGACCCGTCCTCGACGGTGCAGCCCTCCAGGTGCGCGATGTGCCCGATGACACAGTCGTCGCCGATGATCGTGGGGAGTTCGGCGGTCGCGTGCACGACCGTGCCGTCCTGCACGGACGTGCGGGCACCGATGTGGATCTCACCGTAGTCGGCGCGCAGCACCGCGCCCGGCCAGATCGTCGACTCGGGGCCGATGGTCACCTTGCCGATCACGGTCGCGTCCGGGTGGACGTAGGCGGACGGGTCGATCTCGGGCACCCGGTCACCGAGCGCGTAGACAGCCACGGACATCTCCTCCGGCTTCTTCGGACGGCGGCACGCCCGTGGGACGGCACGCGGCAACCGGCCCCGGTGCGCCTCCCCGGTCGCGTCTCCCGACGGTCGTCATCCTCCCCGATGGACGCCGCCGCGGCCCGCGGATCGCCGGCGGCCGTGACTTTTCAGCCGGACGCGGCCGCTCCGTCGGGCGTGGCCGCGTTGGCCAGGATTCCCGCGGCCGCGGGCATCGGCCAAGGTCCCGCGGCCGTGGGTGGGCTGCCGCGCCTGGGGCTCCAGCACCACGATCAGGCGTAGCGGGCGTCGAGCCGGCCGGTGGTGGGCTGCCGCGCCTGTGGCCCCAGTGCCTGTGGCCCCAGTGCCTGTGGCCCCAGTGCCTGTGGCCCCAGTGCCTGTGGCCCCAGTGCCTGTGGCCCCAGTGCCCCGGTGGCCTCGGGGCCTCGTTGGTTGTGGCTGCGGCAGGCACGACCTCGGTTCTGGTGGGGCGGGTGCTACTCCAGTTCGCGGATGCCTGGCGGCAGCGACCCGGTCGCCTCCAGCCATCTGCGGGCGGCCAGCCGCTCGGCGGTGAGCTTGCCGATGCCGACCGCCACCCCGGAGGCCGCCGCCCAGCTGATCGCGTCCACCCAGGCCGTGTCGGGATGCACGGGGCTGCGCGGCGGGTCCGACTTGCGGATCTTCTTGTAGGCCAGGGTCACGGCCTTGCTCGCCACCGACCCGGCGGCCGCTCCCGCCACGCCTCCGACGATCTTCCAGCCGATCTTCGCTACCGGTTGGGACACTTCCGTACCTCCGTCCGTGAAGATGCCCCGGCGGCCGACGCCGAGGGGATCATGGTTGTTCCTCCGCCGGAGGCCCAGGGCCCGCTGGAGGCAGTCCGGCTGACGGCGTCCGTTGCCGACAGCCAGCTGTTACTGACGATCGTTCATCACCGGCAGGCGTCCCGCTGCCGGGCACCTCGGTCGTCCTACCCTGGTCGTCCTACCTGGTCGGTCTACCCCGGTCGGCCGCTGTCAGCGCTGGTCAGCGGGTGGCCACGCACGTCCGTCGCCGCCACGAACCTGTCGGGGTGCCGACACGAGAGCACCCACACCTCGCCGGCCGTGCGTATCCACACGCCGGTACGGATCCACGGCCTGGTCACGGCGTGCACCCCCGGAGCCAGCGCCGTGCGGATGTCGGAGCATGCGACGGCATCGCGCACGCCGTCCCGGGGGAGCACCCGGCCGGCCGCGGCCACCGTCTGGTCGGTCACGGTCAGCCGGGCCCGCCCGAGGGCCCACAGCGCCGCCTCCATCCCGGCGAACATGCCGGCGTAGACGGCGGCCCGGACCCAGGCGGAATCCGTGTACACGGTGAAGTAGCTTCCGAAGACGCCGGCACAGACCGCGGCCCAGACATGCCACAGTCGGGGCACAGCCAGCCGTTCCTCGTAGCGCATGTCGGTCAGTATCCACCGCGGCGGCCATCACTCGCGCGTCCGTCACCGGTCGTCCGCGGTGCCCGTCTTTTCCCGTGGGTTCGCCGGCTCCGCCGCCGCGCGGACGCGTCTGACCGGTGCGTTGATGTGTCGGCCCCGCCGTGGCTGCGGCGAGCCGTTCGGGCGGCGGGTTGTTGGGCCAGGTGGTGCCGGGCCGTGCCGGGCCGTGCCGGGCGGGGTGGCGCGGTGACGGTCTCCGCCGTGGTCCCGCGCGGACAGCCATGATCGTCTGTTTTCCGGCCGGCTAGTCTTCGATGTGCTGTTACTTCGGCGTCCCGCCGCGCTCCGGCGTGTCGCCGGTGACGGCCCGCATCCGCCAGATCACGAGGGGCTCATGACCGCGACGGACAACCTCACCACGCCTCACATCGGAGGGCCTCATGTCGCAGGCCCGCACAGCGGGGCAGCCCCTGCCGGGGCCGGCCCGCTGGAGGTGCTGGTACACCGGCTCGATCCGGATCTCCCGCTGCCGGCCTACGCCCATGCCGGCGACGCCGGCGCGGATCTTGTCACGACGCGGGACGTCACACTCGCCCCGGGCGAGCGCGCACTGGTGGGGACGGGGATCGCCATCGCGCTCCCCGAGGGGTACGCGGCGTTCGTCCACCCGCGCAGCGGCCTGGCGGCACGCCACGGGGTGTCCATCGTGAACGCGCCAGGTACGGTCGACACCGGTTACCGTGGTGAGATCAAAGTTGTGCTCGTCAACACCGATCCCCGTGAGACGGTGGTGCTGCGCCGTGGTGACAGGATCGCTCAGCTCGTCATCCAGCGGGTGGAACGGGCGGCGTTCCAGGAGGTCGCCGAACTGCCGCCGACGGTGCGTGGCGTGGGCGGCTTCGGGTCGACCGGCGGTTTCGCCTGACCCCGGCCCCGGCCCCGGCTTCGGCCCGGTCCACCCGTGGATCCGCGGCCGGCTTCCTCCGGTCTGGGACGGGGCCGGTGCCGCCCGATCCTGCCGGGGGACACCCGGCCATCACACGCGTGAGGAGCCGATCGTGACGACAGGGAAGCTGATCGTGAGAACAGGAAGTGGTCGCGGTGTTCCGGCGCGGTCGTAGGCGCGCCGGTCGCGGCTGGCGGGATTCGCAGGAGTACCGGGACGAGTATGACGAGGCCGGGCACGACCCGGCCGAGGTTGATCATGATGGTCCCCACGACGCCGACCAGGCCCCGGCCGACCACGTCCGCCGGCTTGATCTGGGGTCGCTGCGGGTTCCGGTGATCGACGGGGTCCAGGTGCAGTTCCAGGTCGACCAGGCCTCCGGGCAGTTGCTCACGGTGACGTTGAGGGACGGGCAGAGCGGGATGGAGCTGTCGGCGTTCGCCGCGTCGAAGAGCGCCGGCCTGTGGGACGAGGTGCGGGCCGAGATCGTCGGCTCCCTGCGTACCGCCGCCGGGACGGCAGAGGAGACCGGTGGCCCCTACGGCAGGGAACTGCGCCTGCAGCTGCCGACCGGTACACCGGGGGAGTTCATACCCGGCCGTATGCTGGGGATCGACGGCCCGCGCTGGTTCCTGCGGGTCGTGTTCACCGGTTATGCCGCGCTCGATCCGGCCGCCGCCCCGCCGCTGGCCGAGGCGCTGCGCCGGCTGGTGGTGGTACGCGGTGACCAGGCGATGCCGCTGCGTGACCCGCTGCCACTGAAACTGCCCCGGGAGCTCACCGACCCGCACAGCCCGGACGCTCCGGACGGCCGGAGCCTCCCAGGCCCGGATCCGCGTGAGGCCGTCGGCGGTGTCGCGACGCCGACGGCTCGGATGCCGGCCCCGGGTGTGCGGATCGCGGAAGCCGGTTGAGGCCGGTCGAGGCCGGTCGAGGTCCTGCCGAGGTTCACCGATGCCTGTGTCGATGTCCGCCGGGGCCGGTTGTGGCCACCCACGGCCGGGGCGCCGGGGCGTGGACGGGCCCACGGTGGCACGGCCGCGTCCTCCCGGTTTTCCCGCGTCCCGTTTCTGGGAACACCGGCCAGCGGGCCCGGCCGGTCCCGCCGGCCTTCGGTGGGCCACCAGTGGGACGCGGGCACACCGGGCCGGGCTGATTCGTTGCCCGTGTGTCATCCCGGCGTATGTCGCGCCGGTTCCAGATGTCGTATATAGGTTGATATCGGTAAACAGCGCAGATCGGCGGACGGCACACCAGATGACGCGTACCAGTGGATGGCACACACCAGTGGATGGCACATCAGTGAAGGCGGTTGCCATGACGAGTTCCGACAGTCGTCCCGCGGCCGCGGACCCGCGACACACGCTGTCGCCCAGGCTGCCCGTCGCCGCATGAGCGCGCCCAGCCGCGACGGGCGTCCGTCGACGCGCCAGCCGCCGGTGTCGCTGGTCGAGGCTGTCGGTGGCGTCCGGGGGGTGGTCGACGGGGCCGTTCCCACCGCCGCCTTCGTCGCCGTCAACTCCCAGGCCGGGCTGACCGCGGGCATCGTGGTCGCGATCGTCGTCGCGGCTGCCCTCATGGTGCTGCGGCTGCTGCGGCGGGAGCCGGTCCAGCAGGCGTTCTCCGGGCTGTTCGCGGTCGGTGTGGCCGCTTTCGTCGCGTCCCGCACGCACAGCGCCGAAGGGTTCTTCCTGCCCAGCATCGCCAAGAACGCCGTGTTCGCGGCCGTCGGCCTGCTGTCGCTGCTGGTACGCCGGCCGTTCGCCGGCTACGTGATGGCGGTGCTGGATCCCCGCTACGCCAACTGGCGCCGGCACGCCGACACCCGGCGCGCCGCGGTGTGGGCGACGGGCGTCTGGATCGCGGTCTTCACCGTCCGGTTCGCCGTCCAGGGCCTGCTCTATCTTGCCGGTGAGCCCGGCTGGCTCGGCGCGGCCAACATCGCTCTGGGCCTGCCCCTGTTCGGCGTGGCGATCCTCGCGACCTTCGCCATCGTGCGGCGGCTGGCGCCACGCCAGCCCGCCGCGGACGACGGCCCCGTGGCCGACGGCGGGCCGGTCATCGAGGGAACGGTCCTCGACGGTCCCGGGAGATGACGGCGACCGGGGATACGGCGGCCGGGGATACGGCAGCCGGGGGTGCGGCCGAGGACGTGATCGAGCTCGAGGTCGGGCCGGTGGCACACGGCGGGAGCTGCGTGGCCCGCGACAACGGCCGGGTGGTCTTCGTCCGGCACGCCCTGCCGGGTGAGCGGGTACGGGCCCGGCTGACCGACACCTCGCACGGCAGCTACTGGCGGGCGGACGCCGTCGAGGTGCTGCGCGCCGCGCCGGAGCGCGTCGTCCCGCCGTGCCCGCACGCCGGGGCCGGCGGGTGCGGGGGATGCGACTGGCAGCATGCCTCCCTCGCCGCGCAGCGGCGACTGAAGGCGACGGTGGTCCGCGAGCAGCTGCGCCGGCTGGCCGGGCTGGACCGTCCCGTCGAGGTCGAGGCGGTGGACGCCTTACCGCCCGCACCGCCGCCCGCATCACCGCCGGGCGAGCCGCGAGACACTCCATCGCCGGGTGCGCCGCCGCGAGACGTGCTGTCGCCGGCCGCCCTGCCGTCGGACGCCCTGCCGTCGGCCGAGGGTGAGGGTCTGGGCTGGCGGACCAGGATGCGGTATGCGCTGACCGCGCAGGGCGAGGTCGGACTGCGCGGCCACCGCTCGCACGAGATCGTTCCCGCCGCGGACTGCCTGATCGCCCACCCACTGGTGCGCGCGGCGGTCACCGGCCGGGTGTTCCCGGTGCGTGCCGCTGGTGCCGCTGGTGGGGCCCAGGCCGACGCCGACGTCGGCTCCGGGGCTCAGGCCGACGCCGACGTCGGCTCCGGGGCTCAGGCCGACGCCAACGTCGGCTCCAAGGCCCAGGCCGACACCGGCACGGCCGCCCTCGCGACCGGCCCCCGTAGCGATGCCGATCATCGTTTCGATGTCGGTCCCGGTGCCGGCTTCCGCACCGATCCCAAGGCCCGGGCCGGGTCCGTGGGCGAGATCTCCGCGGGTGAGATCGAGGTCGCCGCGAGCGTGTCGAGCGGCACCGCCATCGTCACCCGGCTCCCGGACGCGCCCGCCGGTACCGGCGCCGACCGCGTCTTCGGCACCCCGTCCGCCGCCGGTGTTCCAGCCGGCGTCGGCGCTGACTCCGGTTCCGGCTCTGCCTCTGGCGCAGGCTCTGGCGCACTCTCC
>NZ_CAKKTM010000185.1:7637-11820 GCF_920888515.1 Protofrankia sp. CiP1_Cm_nod1
CTGGCGCTGGCGTTGCCCCTGGTGCTGGCGCTGTCTCTGGCGCTGGCGGTCCGTCCGGTCCGGGAAGCGGTCCCGGCGCCAAGGGCGAGATCGTCGAGGTGGTGCGCGGCCGTCGGTTCCGGCTCGGCCCGGGGGTGTTCTGGCAGGTGCACCCCGGCGCGCCCGAGACGCTGGTGGACGCGGTGCTCACCGGCCTGGCGCCCCGCGCGGGGGAGCGAGCGCTCGACCTGTACGCCGGCGCGGGCCTGTTCGCCGCCGCGCTCGCGGAGGCCGTCGGCCCGGATGGCACGGTCGTGGCGATGGAGTCGGATCCGGCGGCGGTGGCGTCGGCCGCGCGCAGCCTCACCGGCCTGCCGCAGGTGTCGCTGCGCGGCGTCCGGGTCTCACCGGGCTCCCTGCGCGGGCTGGCCGGCGCCGGCGCCGACATCGCGGTCCTCGACCCGCCCCGGGCGGGTGCCGGCCGGGCCGTGATGCGGGCGCTGCTGGCCCTGAGGCCGCGGGCTGTTGCGTACGTGTCCTGCGATCCGGCGTCCCTCGCACGCGATCTTGCCGTGGCGGTTGCGCAGGGCTATTCGCTCGTCACGTTGCGGGCGTTCGATCTCTTCCCGATGACCGCCCACGTGGAGTGCGTGGCGATCCTGGCCGCTCCGGGCGGTGGAAGCCGGCAAGGGAGGCGTCTGGGATGACGGTGGGCGAACACGGCGGTGACGTACCCGTCAACACGGTGACACGCCGGGGAAAAACAGGGCGTGCACGCTCCGGCGTAGCCGCGGAACAGGGCAAACCACGCATCGTAGGCGCCGGCTGCCCTGGTTGGGGCCCGTTTGGAACGTGCTCACATGTCCGCTCCGTGACCGTGAATGATCCCCTGACCTGCGTAGACTGAGCGCGTCCGGGGCCGGATCCCCTCACAAAGGGGGAGGGAGTGCACGGAGAGGAAGTGCCGGTGTCGCTTCTGTCGACCGTCCGCAATCCGCACGATCTGAAAAAACTCGCAGCCGAGGACCTTCCCGCTCTGGCGGCGGAGATCCGTGACTTTCTCATCCACGCGGTGGCTCGCACCGGCGGTCATCTCGGGCCCAACCTCGGGGCCGTCGAGCTGACGCTGGCCATCCACCGGGTGTTCGACTCGCCGCACGACCGGATCCTGTGGGACACCGGTCACCAGTCGTACGTCCACAAGATCCTTACAGGTCGCGCGGACGACTTCGTGAACCTGCGCCAGCGCGGTGGCCTGTCCGGGTACCCGAGCCAGGCGGAGTCGCCGCACGACATCATCGAGAACTCCCACGCGTCCACGGCGCTGTCCTACGCCGACGGGCTGGCGCGGGCGTACGCGCTGCGCGGGGAGTCCCGCTCGGTCGTGGCGGTCGTCGGTGACGGCGCCCTGACCGGCGGCATGTGCTGGGAGGCGATGAACAACATCGCCGCCGCCGACCGTCCGGTGATCATTGTTGTCAACGACAACGGGCGCTCCTACGCGCCGACGATCGGCGGGCTGGCCGACCACCTGGCCTCGCTGCGGCTCGCTCCCGAGTACGAGCAGGTCCTCGACGTCGTCAAGCAGGTCCTCGGGCGCACCCCGCTGGTCGGCCCGCCGCTGTACGACGCCCTGCACGGCATCAAGCGGGGCATCAAGGACGTCGTCCAGCCGCAGGGCATGTTCGAGGACCTCGGCCTGAAGTACGTCGGGCCGGTGGACGGGCACGACGTCCACGCGCTGGAGACCGCGCTGCGGCGCGCCCGTGACTTCGGCGGGCCCGTCATCGTCCACTGCGTCACCCGCAAGGGCTTCGGCTACCCGGCCGCCGAGCAGGACGACGCCGACTGCTTCCACGCCGTCGGGGTGATCGACCCGAGCACCGGCAAGCCCACCGCGGCCGGCGGTGGCACCAGCTGGACGAGCGTCTTCGCGGACGAGATCGTCCAGATCGGCCACGAGCGGCCGGACGTGGTCACGCTCACCGCCGCCATGCTGCAGCCGGTCGGCCTGAAGAAGTTCGCCGCCACCTTCCCGGACCGGGTGTTCGACGTGGGCATCGCCGAGCAGCACGCGGTGACCTCGGCCGCGGGCCTGGCCCTCGGCGGCATCAAGCCGGTGGTGTGCGTCTACGCGACGTTCCTCAACCGGGCGTTCGACCAGGTGCTGATGGACGTCGCCCTGCACCGGCTGCCGGTGACCTTCGTGCTGGACCGCGCCGGTGTCACCGGCGAGGACGGGCCGTCCCACAACGGCATGTGGGACATGTCCTTCCTCCAGCTCGTGCCCGGGCTGGCGCTGGCCGCGCCACGGGACGCGTCCACGCTGCGCGCCCAGCTGCGGGAGGCGGTGGCGATCACCGACGGGCCGTCGGTGGTGCGGTTCTCCAAGGGCAAGATCAACGCTGACATCCCCGCGATCGACCGGGTCGGGACGGTCGACGTCCTCTACCGCTCGCCGGAGGTCACCCCGACCCGGGACGTGCTGCTGGTGGCCGTCGGCGCGATGGCGGCGACCTGCCTGCAGGTCGCCGAACGGGTCGCCAGCCACGGCATCGGGATCACCGTCGTCGACCCGCGGTGGGTCAAGCCACTCGCCCCGGAGCTCGTCGACCTGGCCCGGGCACACTCGCTGGTGGTCACGGTCGAGGACAACGGCCGGGTCGGCGGGGTCGGCTCGACGCTCGCGCAGCTGCTGCGCGACGCCGACGTGGACGTCCCGCTGCGGGACTTCGGTATCCCGCAGACCTTCCTCGACCAGGGCAAGCGTGACCAGGTCATGGCCGACATCGGCCTGTCCGCCCAGGAGCTCGCCCGCCGGATCGTCGAGATGGTCGCCGGCCGCACACCGGTTCTCGAAGGCGAGACCGAGGAAGCCGAGAAGGAAACCTCCGCCGGCCAGCGCTGACCCGGTCAACGGAATCCGTAGGTGGAAACCGCTGTCATGACGACGGTTTCCACCTACAACAGCGGAATCCGTAGGTGGAAAGTGCTGTCGTGGCAACAGTTTCCACCTACAGCCTCGGCTGAGTCCGATGTGTCGGCGGCCCGGAGCCGGCGGCGGCCCGGTGGTGGCGCGATCATGCTTCTTCCGTGCCGCCGGAAGGTGCGGGGCGCCAGGGCTCTAGGCTGGGACGATGCGGTGGATGCGGCCTGCTGACGTCCGTGGCCGTCGGACGGCGGGCCGCCATCCCACGGAGCAGGGCCCCAGCCCGGGGCCGGTCCGTCAGCCGGAGCCGGTCCGTCAGCCGGAGCCGGGCCCCCAGCCGGAGCCAGGGCATCCCGCGGAGCCGCGCCGTCCCACCGAGGTGGGACAGTTCTCGGGGGCCGGTCGGGGGCGGGACGCGCGTCGGTGGCTGGTGCGGGTGGCGTTGCTGGTCGCGGCGGGCCTGCTTGTCGTCGCTCTGGTCAGCCAGTGGAACGCCGTCCGCGCGTCGTTCAGTGAGCTGACCGCGTTCGGGGTGGCCGCCTCGGGAGCCGTCACGGTGCTGGCGGTCGGGACGACTGTGCTGTCGTGGCGGGCGCTGCTGGCGTCGCTCGGCGTGGCGTTGCCACTGCGGGCCGCGTTGCGGATCTTCTTCGTCGGGCAGGTCGGCAAGTACGTCCCCGGCAGCGTGTGGCCGGTGCTGGCCCAGATGGAGCTGTCCCGGGACCACGGGGTGCCCCGGCCGAAGGCCGCGTCCGCCAGCCTGATCGTGCTGGCGCTGGCGGTCCCCTGCGGCGGGGTGGCCGCCGCGGTGACCCTGCCGTTCGTGTCGGCGGGCGCGCTGCGGCACTACGGGCTGGTGCTGCTGGCCGTCCCGGTGTTCGCGGCCGTGCTGTATCCGCCGGCGCTCTCGGCGTTGCTGACGTTCGCGTTCCGGCTGCTGCGCCGCCCACCGTTGGAACAGCAGCCCAGCGGACGCCATGTGCTGGCCGCCGCCGGCTGGCTGCTGGCGGGCTTCGTGCTCTTCGGCGTGGCGACCTGGCTGCTCGCCCGCGACCTCACGCCGTCGGTGCACGGCGTGCGCCTGCTGCTGCTGTCGGTGGGCGGCTACTCCTTCGCCTGGACGGCCGGTTTTCTCGTGCTGGTGCTGCCGGCCGGCGCGGGTGTGCGCGAGGCGGCGCTCGTCCTCACCCTGGCGCCGGCGCTCGCGGCCGGCCCGGCGACCGTCCTCGCGCTGGTCATCCGCCTGTTCGCGACCGTGGCCGACCTGGTGTGGGC
>NZ_CAKKTM010000186.1 GCF_920888515.1 Protofrankia sp. CiP1_Cm_nod1
GGGCATCGGCATGGCCCTGCGCCCCCGTCCCGCCAGCACGCTCACCGCCGGGCGGAGCGCACCGGCCGCACCGGCGGACGCCATCCCGTCAGCGGCCATCCCGTCAGCGGCCGTCGCGTCATCCGCCGGGCCGGGCCGTACGTCATGAGAAGCCGTACGTCATGAGAAGCCGTACGTCATGAGAACAGGCCGGCCAGCCGGTCGAGGGATTTCTCGATGCCCGCCCTGTTCTTCCGGGGGAAGAGGCTGACGTCGATGAGCGGTGGAATGCGCGCGGTGGACCAGTCGAAGGTTTCGGTGACCTCTGTGCGCCCGTCGGGCAGCGGTGTCAGCCACCAGCGCCAGCGGTGCCCGAAGAAGTGCCGCCAGGCGATCAGCCGGTTCTCCTCGAACTCCACCACCGTGTTCGTGATGCGGTAGGGCGCGCCCATTTTCATGTCCATGCCGAACGTCGACCCGAGCGTCAGCCGTCTCGCGCCGCCGGGGCGCGCCGCTCGCACCGTTCCCGAACCGTCGATCACGGGATGCCGGGACGGGTCCGTAAGAAGATCGAAGATCTGTTCCGCGGTAGCGGGGATCGTCTTCGTCACCGCGACCTCGCGCGTTGCCATGCGTGCCATCCTTACGATCTCTGATCGCCGGCTTCTCCGTGCCGGCGGGCGGATGGTCTCCGGACGCGCTGGACGACCGGCCCGGCGGCGACAGGGATCAGCGGTCGCTGACGACTCTTCGTAACAATGGATGATCGCCAGCTGCTGGCGGTTGCCGAACGCCCGACCCGGCCCATGGTGTACGAAAATCGGCCGACCCGCCCGGGTTTGCGGAACGTCACCGGCGAGGTGCCCTATTTACGGGTTGTCCGTACGGGTGGGCTGCCCTCCCGCCAGAAGTCGATGACGAGTTTCTCGTCGCCGACGCCGATCATCGCGAGCTCGGTGACGTCGACCCTGAACAGGGCGAACGGCTCCGGCACGGGGATCTCCACCGCTGCCAGCCAGGCCGCCCGGTAGGCGTCGAGGCTTTCCTGATCGGTCACCGCGACGGCCCGGCCGGTGATTTTCGCGTCACCGTCGGCGACGTTCTTGTCCGTTGTCGCGTTGTGCAGGGCGCACCGCGGATCCCGCGACAGGTCGACCGCCTTGCGTGAGTCGGGCATCATGCCCAGCCACAGCTCGCCGAGGGCGAACAGCAGTTCGATACCGCTCACCCGGGGTGATCCGTCGCGCCGGAGAGTCGCGAGGATCGCCAGCCCGTATGCCTCGAACCGCCCCCGGACCGCCGCCGCCAGCAGCGGCGCCGCGGCCTCCAGCTCACTCCATTTCGCCATGCCGGCCATGCTTCCACCCACCACCGACAGTTCCACCCGGCCTGAGCGGTCAGGCGGCCGTGTCGTCGACACGTGTATCAGGAGGTTTGTCCCAGGCGGCTTCAGCCGCGCGGTCGGATTTTACCGATGACCTCATCGTCCTCAAGCTCGGAACTGAGCCGCAGTGCTTTGTCGAGGTCGATGCCAGGTCGTAGCCCGAGCGATCGGGCGGGCGTCCGGTAGGGCGGAGCATCCTGACGGCGGTTCGCCAGACCAGCACGTACAAGTGTGTTCAGCGCTTCTTCGAGCGACATTCCCTGTTCGCGGACCTCCTTCTGGAGGGCTGCCGCCACATCCGGATCGAGAGTCACCGTCGTCCGCACGAAAGCATCATGACAGCGGACGCCTGCTGTTGGGCATGGCGGCCTGGTCGGTGCTGGGAGGGCACCGACCAGGCCGGGCCGGATCGGGGATGTGGGGCGTGGGCCGGGGCGGGTCAGGACAGGGTGGCCACGCCGGGTGGGGTGAAGCGGCGGCCGGTGATCTTCTCGCTGATGCCGGTGCGGTCCAGGTAGGGGGTGATACCGCCGAGGTGGAACGGCCAGCCCGCGCCGAGCAGCAGGCACAGGTCGACATCGGCGGCCTCGGCGACCACGCCCTCGTCGAGCAGGGCGCGGATCTCCTCGGCGAGCGCGGCCAGGGACGCCTCCCGCACCTGCTCGCCGGTCAGCACCGGGGTGTCACCGCCGGCCGCGGACCTGATCAGCTCGGCGGCCTCGGGGTCCACCCGCTGGCCGTCGGGGCCCCACGTGTAGACGCTGGTCCTGCCGGCGGCCACCAGCCGGCCCAGGCCCTCGGTGCCGGGGAAGCGGTCCGGGTAGGCGGCGTGCAGGATCTCGGCGACGTGCAGGGCGACGGCGGGCCCGACCAGCCCGAGCAGCACCAGCGGTGACATGGGCAGGCCCAGCGGCTCGAGGGCCTGGTCGGCATCCTCCACCGGGGTGCCGTTGTCGATGGCGGCCAGCACCTCGCCCATGAACCGGGTGAGCAGGCGGTTGACGACGAACGCGGGCGTGTCCGTGGTGAGCACCGCGTTCTTCCGCAGCTTCTTCGCGACCGCGAGCGTTGTCGCGATCGCCGCGTCGTCGGTCTGCCGGCCCCGCACCGCCTCGACCAGCGGCATGATCGCCACCGGGTTGAAGAAGTGCAGCCCCGCGACCCGCTGCGGATGCGCCAGCACGGACGCCATGTCGCTGACCGACAGTGCCGAGGTGTTGGTCAGCAGCAGGGTCTCGGGGGAGACGACCGCCTCCAGTTCGGCGAACACCCGCTGCTTGACCGCGAGATCCTCGAAGACGGCCTCGATGACCAGGTCGGCGTCGGCGTAAACGTCCTTGGTCAGCGAGCCGGTCACGGCGCCGTGCAGCCGGGAGGCCTTGTCCGGGGAGATCCGCTTCCTGGTCAGCAGGTTGTCGATCTCCCGGTGGACGGTGGCGAGGCCGGCGTCGAGCCGGTCCTGGTCGATGTCGGTCAGCACCACCGGCACTTCCAGGCGCTGCGCGAACAGCAGCGCGAGCTGGCCGGCCATCAGCCCGGCGCCGACCACGCCGACCTTGGTCACCGGCCGGGCCAGGGCCGGGTCCGGCCCGCCGGCCGGGCGTTTCGCCCGCTTCTGCACCAGATCGAAGGCGTAGAGGCTGGCGGCCAGCTCCTCGCTGACGGCGAGGTCGGCCAGCGCCTCGGTCTCGGCCGCGTAGCCGGTGTCCCGGTCGGCGGTCTCGGCGAGCGCGATCAGGTCCAGCGCCAGGTAGGCGGCCGGGGCGGCGCCGTGCAGCTTGGCGTCGGCCAGCGCCCGGCCGCGGGCGACCGCGTCCGCCCAGACCGCGCCGCGCCGCAC
>NZ_CAKKTM010000187.1 GCF_920888515.1 Protofrankia sp. CiP1_Cm_nod1
CGCCCAGACCGCGCCGCGCCGCACCGGCGCCCGCGCCGCGGCCGGGTCGATCTCGCCGCGGATGACCCGGGCGGCCCAGCGCAGCGCCTCCTCGAGGAAGTCCGCCGGCTCGAGCAGGACGTCGGCGAGGCCGAGGGCGAACGCCTGCGCGGCGCGCAGCATCCTGTTCTGGTTCAGCGGGTTCTCGATGGCGATGGTGACCGCGCGGTCCGCGCCGACGAGGTTGGGCAGCAGCTGGGTCCCGCCCCAGCCGGGCAGCAGGCCGAGGAAGACCTCCGGCAGCGCCAGCGCGGTGACGTCCGATGACAGCGCACGGTAGTCGCAGTGCAGCGCCACTTCCAGGCCGCCGCCCATGGCCGCGCCGTTGACCAGCGCGAACGTGGGGACCTTGCGGCCGCCGAAGTGTCCCTCACCGATCCGTCGCAACGCCGCGTGGCCGAGTTCGCCGATCGCGTGGATGCCGGCCCGGGCCGCTTCCGGGTCGCGCAGCGACGACCGGAAGGCCAGGTCGGCGCCGACGCTGAAGATGAACGGCTTGCCGGTGACAGCAACCGCCGACACGGCCGGGGTGTGCGCCTCGATCTCGTCGGCGGCGGCGAGCAGGCTGCGCAGGCCGGCCGGCCCGAAGGTCGACGGGCGGGTGTGGTCCAGGCCGTTGTCCAGAGTGACCAGCGCGAGCGGCCCGGCCACACCCGGCAGGGCCACATAGCGGACGTGGGCCTGGGTCACCACCTCGCCGGGGAAGTCGAGGGCGGTGGCCGGTGTCCCGCTCATCGGGCTCCTCCTGTCCGTCCGGACGCCTGCGCGGCAGCGCTGGCAGCGCTCCTGCCGCTGGCGGCACTCCTGCCGTTGGCAGCGCCGGCGTCGCCGGTGAAGTGCGGGTTCTCCCAGATGGTGGTCGCGCCCATGCCGAAGCCCACGCACATGGCGGTCAGCCCGTAGCGGACGTCGGGACGGTCGGCGAACTGGCGCGCGAGCTGGGTCATCAGCCGGACGCCGCTGGAGGCCAGCGGGTGCCCCAGCGCGATCGCCCCGCCGAAGGGGTTCACCCGCGGGTCGTCGTCGGCGATCCCGAAGTGGTCGAGGAAGGCGAGCACCTGGACGGCGAACGCCTCGTTGAGCTCGAACAGCCCGATATCGTCGATGGACAGGCCGGTGCGGGCCAGCGCCTTCTCGGTGGAGGGGATCGGGCCGAGGCCCATCACATGCGGCTCGACACCGGCGAAACCGAACCCGGCCAGCCGCATCTTCGCAGTCAGCCCGAGTTCCTCGGCGACATCCCCGGCGGCGAGGATGCAGCCGGTGGCGCCGTCGTTGATGCCGGCGGCGTTGCCCGCGGTCACCCGGCCGTGCGGCCGGAACGGCGTCTTCAGGCCGGCCAGGCCCGCCAGGGTGGTGTCGGGGCGCGGCGGCTCGTCGGCGGTGACGAGCTCCCAGCCGCTGTCGGTGTGGCGGGCGGCGACCGGGACGAGGTCGGGCTGGATCAGCCCGTCGGCGTACGCCTTGGCGACCTTCCGCTGGGAGGCCAGCGCGTAGGCGTCCGTCCGCTCCTTGGTGATCGTCGGGTAGCGGTCGTGCACGTTCTCCGCGGTCTGGCCCATGACCAGCGCGGAGGTGTCGATGAGCTTCTCGGAGACGAAGCGCGGGTTGGGGTCGGCGCCCTCGCCCATGGGGTGGCGGCCCATGTGCTCGACGCCGCCTGCGATCGCGACGTCGTAGGCGCCGACGGCGATCGCGGACGCGGTGGTGGTGACGGCGGTGACCGCGCCGGCGCACATCCGGTCGATGGCGTAGCCGGGCACGGACTGCGGCAGCCCGGCCAGGATGCCCGCCACCCGGCCGATGGTCAGCCCCTGGTCGCCGGTCTGGGTGGTCGCGGCGATCGCCACGTCGTCGATCCGTTCCGCCGGCAGCGCCGGGTTGCGCCGCAGCAGCTCACGGATGACCTTGACGATCAGATCGTCCGCTCGTGTCTCGGAGTAGACCCCCTTGGCCTTGCCGAAGGGGGTTCGGACGCCGTCGACGAACACGACGTCGCGGACGGAGTCCCTGGCGGATTGGAACACTGTGCCTCCTGACCGGGGAGACCCGGCAGGTCGCTATCGAAACCGGTCCGGTCACGCCCGCGGAGCGCATGTGACGGACGGCGATCTACCGGGAGGACGGTACCGGTGCCGGCGTGACCGCCGACACGGTCAGCCTACGGCAGAAGGTTACCCATGGGTAACCCCATTCGGCCTCGATCCCGGTTCGACACCGACGCCGGCCGGGCGCCGGCCCCGCCCCGATGCCGGCCGGGGCCCGGCGCTGGCTCCGGCGCTGGCTCCGGCCCGGCCAGCGACAGCGACAGCC
>NZ_CAKKTM010000188.1 GCF_920888515.1 Protofrankia sp. CiP1_Cm_nod1
GCTATACGTTCCCGTCCGGGCCGTTCGTCGGTTCGGTGGCCGGCTCCGCCGCCGGCCTGGCCGCTGGCTCCGCCACCGGCTCGGCTACCGCCACCGGCTCGGCTACCGCCACCGGCTCGGCTACCGCCACCGGTTCCGTTGCCGGCTCGGCCAGGGCGTCCGCGACCGGCCCGGCGGTGAGCGCCACCTGCCAGGGCCGGGCGCCGCCGGCCCGCAGCACCCCGGCCACCAGTTCGCTGGTCACCCGCGGGTCGCTGACCTGGTGGTCGCTGGCCGCCGGGCGCGGTGGTGACCAGGCGAGCCGGCGGGCGAGAGCCGGTTCCAGCAGGTTCTCCACCGGCATGGTCCGCTCGGCGGCGATCGCGGTGAGACGGGCGCGTACCCGGGTCAGGCGGGCGGCGGCCGCCGGGTCGCGGTCGGCCCACCGGTTCGGCGGCGGCAGGGCGTCCGCGTTGGCCGAGGCGGGCGCGGGCAGGGCGTCCTCGGGCAGCCCGGCGGCCTCCCGCAGGGCGGCGAACCAGGTCCGCGCGGTGCGGCGCAGCCGCGGGCCGGAGAAGACCGGCAGCCGGGTCAGGGCCTCGACGTCCACGGGAGCGGTCAGCACCGCTTCGATGATCGCGCTGTCCGGGAGCACCCGGCCGGGCGCGATGTCGCGTTCGCGGGCGATGCGGTCCCGGGTCGTCCACATCGAGCGGACCGCGGCGAGCTGGCGCCGGTTGCGGACCCGGTGGATCCCGCTGGTGCGCCGCCACAGGTCCGGCCGCGGCTCCCGCGGGGGAGCGGCCGCGATCGCGGCGAACTCCTCCCGGGCGAAGGCCAGCTTGCCCTGCGCCTCCAGCTCGGCCTCCAGCGCGTCGCGCAGTTCGACGAGCAGTTCGACGTCGAGCGCGGCGTAGCGCAGCCACGGTTCGGGTAACGGCCGGGTGGACCAGTCGGCCGCGGAATGCCCCTTCTCCAGGGTGAAGCCCAGCACCTTCTCGACCATGATCCCGAGCCCGACCCGCTCGTAGCCCAGCAGCCGGCCGGCCAGCTCGGTGTCGAAGAGCAGGCCTGGGCGCAGGCCGACCTCGGCCAGGCAGGGCAGGTCCTGGCTGGCCGCGTGCAGGACCCATTCGGCGTCGCCGACGGCGTCCTGCAGGCAGGTGAGGTCGGCGAGTGCGACCGGGTCGACAAGATGGGTGCCCGAGCCGCGGCGGCGTACCTGGACGAGGTAGGCCCGCTGGCTGTAGCGGTAGCCTGAGGCCCGTTCGGCGTCGAAGGCGACCGGGCCCGTGCCGGCGGCCAGCCGCGCCGCCGCCGCGAGCAGCGCCGTCCGGTCGACGATCACGGCAGGTATGCCCTCGGCGGGTTCCAGCAGCGGGCGGGCCTGCCCCGCGCTGCCGTCCGGCCCTTGGCCGAGTTGGTGGGATGAGTCCGGAACCGTCGACGTCACGATCGGCGATGGTACGTCGCGAACAGCGTCCAAGCGTGCTGGACGGGTGCAGGGAAACCAGCCAGATCGACCAGGGACGGCGGTTTGCCCCGGATCAGGGGCCTTCTTTCACCCTGGAGAGCCGATCGGTCGCTCAAAGCGTCGGAATGCTTGTGGGACCGCGGGATGGGCGGGGCCGGCACCGGGCCGGCGTCAGGCCGGCACCGGGACGGGGTCAGGACGGGTGGCGGGACGGCAGAGGTATCACTCCGCGTATCCGTGGGGGCAGGCCCACCATGGCCGCCAGCAGGTCGACGAAGGAGTGGAGCTGGGCCGCCGCCTCGGCGGGCCGCCACAGACGGTGATCGCAGCCGTTGGTCGTCCCGGGCCACTCCGGCGACCAGGAGCAGCGCAGTTCCACGTCCGAGTTGTCGCCGTCCGCCGCCAGCACACCGAACCGTTTCGAGCTCGTGATGGTCACCGTGCCGCCTATCGCCCGGTAGCCGGCCTGGTTGGCCTCCATCGCGTCCCGCAGCCACGACCAGACGACCTCGGGCAGCAGCGGGTCGGCGGCGATCTCGGGGTCGACCGCCGCGCGGGCATAGCAGACGAACCGTGCCGTGCCCTCCCAGGCGCTGTGCCCAGCCGGGTCGAACAGGAGGATCAGCCGGCCCGAGGCGGCTTCGTCGCCGTCCTGCGAGAGCCCGCCGGCGGCCGCGAACGCGTACGGCGCGAGTCTCGCCGGCGCCTGGATCTCGTGTACCGCGACCTCCGGGCGGACCCGGCCCAGCGCGTCCCGCAGCGCAGCCGTGGCCGCGAGGAAGACAGCTGGGCCGCCGTCCGGAGACAGCGGCGCGCCCATGGACGTCACGGTAGGACGTCCTGACCGTGCGCGCGCGACGGAGCATGGATGTGCGAGATGGTGTGGGCGGCAGTACGGGCGAGCGGTGCGCGGAGCAGCCGACAGGGAGCCAACCGGCAGGAAGCGGCCAACCGGTCAGGTGGCATGGCACGACCACCGGTCAGGCGACATGTGGTCC
>NZ_CAKKTM010000189.1 GCF_920888515.1 Protofrankia sp. CiP1_Cm_nod1
GGGGGGTGGCGCGCTGCTCCACCGGACGGCTCCGGCTCCGGCGTGCGTGCCCGGGCGGCCGGCGTCCCCGGCTGCCCCGGGCCGACGAACAGGGCTGTTCCGCAGTCGACGCAGGCACGGTCGGGACAGTCCACGCCGTGCCCGTCGGCGCACGGGGGCTGTTCGAAACCGCGCTCGTCGCCGCACCGCGGGCAGATCAGAAAGATCAGCTCGTCACCGCCCACAAGGACCTGTTCCATCCGGACACCACTCCCCAGGGCATGCTCACGACACAGAGGGTGTGCGTGGACATCACAGGCCCTCTCATCCCATCCCGACTTCCCTGACGGTGGCACGGACAGGCCCCATCTCCGCGTATTCGGTGCCGGCGTGTCGTGCACGTGCACGATGCCCGGTACATAAGTCATCGCGGTAACGGTTGTGTTGCGCGGCCATTGGGATGTTCATGCCGTTTCGTGGTGCCGCGGTGGCCGTGCCGCGGGCCGGCCCACCGGCCGGCCCCACCGGCCGGCACCGTGGGCCGGCCCGCGCTCACCTGCCGGAGGTGGCTCGAGAGATGGGTGTGACGGTTCGCCGGAGCTGGCCTCAGGACACGGGTTCGGATGCCGACGCAGCGGGGGCGCCCGGCCCGGCGTGGGCGGCATCGGCGGTGCGGCCGGCCGCCGGTGCCCGCAGCCACCGGCGTTCGACGAAGTAGGGGGCAACCGGCAGGACGGACGCCCCGAGCGCCAGCAGCGTCCGCCGCGTCGCCCAGTGCCGCGTCGTGGCGACGGCGACGATGAGCGCGCAGTAGGCGAGAAAGAGCACGCCGTGGATCGGCCCGAGCACCCGGACCCCACCGGGGTGGTCGGCCGTATGTTTGATCACGGTCGCCGCCAGCAGGAGCAGGAAGGACGTCGCCTCGGCAATCGAGATCAGCCGGGCGGCGGCGAGCAGCTGGTCGCCGCTGTCGGACCGTCGGTGGGCACCGTCGGCTGGCATGTTCGGCCTCCGTAGTCGTTATGCATGGTCGGTCGTTGCGCATGGTCACTCATGACGCATGGCCAGTCATGGCGCATGGTCGGGTCATCGCACATGGCCGGGCCGGCGGGCATGCCGGATGTGCGGGCATATCGGGTCGGCGGGCATACCGGGTCGGCAGGTGTGTCGGGTTGGCAGGTGTGTCGGGTTGGCGGTTGGCGGGTCGGTGGGCATGTCCGTCATGGCGGCGGCATGGCCGCGCCGGCGGCCGGCCGTCGGGGGAGGGCCCGCGGATCTGGTGGCCAGCCTGTTCTACGTATTGTCGAAGATAAACCGTTCCCGGGGCGGCCTGTCGACCCTCCGGCGACGCCCGTGCGCGGTGGCACATCGCGCCGCCCGGTGCCCCCCGCGCCCCCGGGCCCGGGCCGGTGGCAGGCAAGATCTGTGCGTCCCCAGAACCGGTGTCCCCGCGCCCGCGGACCCGGGGCGTCCGTCAAAAAAACCGGGCATCCCGCCTCGCCCGCATTCCCGTGCCAGCGTCGCCGTGTCCGTGTCCGTGTCCGTGTCCGTGTCCGTGTCCGTGTCCGTGTCCGTGTGCCGCGGTGGGCGCCGCGGTGGGCGTGGCGGTGGGCGTGGCAGGAGGCGTGGTGGCGGGCGTGACGGAGGTCGCGACCGGGCCGCACCCCCTGTCGGAGGCATCCTTCGCGATGAACGTGCAACCATCAGGGTCATGTGTGCGGCAGCGGTGGATCCGGCGGTGGATCCAGTGGAACCAGGCGGGACGTCCGAGGTGGGTGGGGTGCCCGGGCCACGCCCCGAGTTGCGCGACGCGCCGTTCCTGCGTGCCTGCAGGGGCGAGCCCGCCGAGCATGTTCCGGTGTGGTTCATGCGTCAGGCGGGCCGCGCGCTGCCCGAGTACCGCAAGCTGCGCGCGGGCACGGCGATGCTCGACTCCTGCCGTGATCCGGATATGGTGACAGAAATCACACTACAGCCGATACGCCGTTTCGGTACGGATGCCGCGATCCTGTTCTCCGACATCGTGCTGCCCCTGGTCGCCATCGGGGTGGACATCGACATCGTCGCCGGGGTGGGCCCGGTCGTCGCGGAGCCGGTCCGGGACGGTGCCGCGCTGGCCCGGCTGCGCCCGCTCGCCGGCGACGACGTCCCGTACGTGACCGAAGCCGTCCACACGCTCGTGCGCGAGCTGGGGCCGACCCCGCTGATCGGCTTTGCCGGGGCTCCGTTCACCCTGGCCAGCTATCTCGTCGAGGGCGGGCCGAGCCGGACGCACGCCCGCACCAAGCAGCTGATGTACAGCGCGCCGCAGGTGTGGCACGAGCTGGCCGACCGGCTCGCCGACATCACCATCGGTTACCTTCGGGTCCAGGTGGACGCGGGGGTGAGCGCGCTGCAGCTGTTCGACTCGTGGGCCGGGGCGCTGGACGAGGCCGACTACCGCCGCTACGTCCTGCCCCACAGCCGGCGGGTCCTCGAGGCGTTCGCCGGGGACGGCGTCCCCCGCATCCATTTCGGGGTGAACACCGGGGAACTGCTCACCGTCATGGCCGATGCCGGGGCCGACGTGGTGGGGGTGGACTGGCGGGTCCCGCTGGACGAGGCCGCCCGCCGGATCGGCCCGGGCCGGGCGGTGCAGGGCAACCTCGACCCGACCGCCGTCTTCGCGCCGCGTGACGTCCTCGCCGAGAAGGTCCATGACGTGTGCGCCCGCGGCGCCAAGGCGGACGGCCACGTGTTCAACCTCGGGCACGGCGTGCTGCCCGAGACCGACCCGGACGTGCTCGCCCACATCGTCGAGCTGGTGCACGAGTTCTGAGCACCGCCCGTCCGCCGGCCGTCGCTTTCCCGGGCACCGCTTTCCGGGAGCCACTCTCCTGGCCGGCGTCTTGCCGGCCAGGGCTCTCCTGATCGGTGCCCTTCCGGTCCCGGTGCCCTCCTGATCGTCATTCCGGCCGTCCGACGGGCGGGCTGGGCAGCCTCTGCCCGGTCAGCCGGCGGGGCGGCCAGGGCCCGGCCCCCGCCGCGCCATCGCGCGGCGCCGTGCGGCCCACGGCTCATGCGGCATCGTGCGGCCCGGGCGGCGCGGTGCGGCCC
>NZ_CAKKTM010000190.1 GCF_920888515.1 Protofrankia sp. CiP1_Cm_nod1
GGTGCGGCCCACGGCTCATGCGGCATCGTGCGGCCCGGGCGGCGCGGTGCGGCCCGCGCGGCATCGTGTGGCGCCTGGCACGGGAAGTCGGGCTGGAGCTGGCCGTCACGGGCGGCGCGGTGCGGCCCGGGCGGCATCGTGTGGCGCCGCACGGTATCCGCTGTGGCGCGGCGTAGGTCTTAAGTGACTTTATGCGATGTTATGTGACGCCGTGTGGGCGGCCGGGTGCCTTTCCTCACCCTTGCCGGGCAATCTTCGCCCGTCGCGGTCCGGCGGGCGGACGCGGGAGGAAACTGGTGCGGGTCACGCAACATGCGGCCGTCGGCCCGGGCCGGCACGCCGCTGGACAATGGCGGCCGGTGCGCGGACGGTGGCCAGGCGTATCGGGTGAGGTGGCCGTAACGGGAGGAGCGGGTCTGCATGCGGGTCGTCGTGGTCGGAGCGGGTGTCGCGGGGCTTGCGGCCGCCCATGCACTGCGGGGCCGAGCCCAGGTCACCGTCGTGGAGGCCGCCGACCGGGTCGGGGGCAAGCTGCGGACGACCCCGTTCGAGGGGCTCGAGCTTGAGGAGGGCGCCGAGTCGTTCCTCGTCCGGGTGCCGGACGCGGTGCGGCTGGCCCGTCATGTGGGCCTCGGCCACGACATCGTCCACCCGGCCACCACCAGCGCGTCGCTGCTGATCTCCGGCCGGCTGCGCCCGCTGCCGCCGCGGACCCTGCTCGGCGTCCCGACCGACGTGGTCGGCCTGCTGCGCTCCCGGGTGCTCTCCCCGGCCGGGCTCGTGCGCGCCGCGGCCGATCTGGTGCTGCCGCACACCCCGCTGCCGGCCGATCCCACGGTCGGCGGCTTCGTGGGTGCCCGGGTCGGCCGCCAGGTCGTCGAACGCCTGGTGGATCCGCTGCTCGGCGGGGTGTACGCGGGGCGGGCCGACGCCATGTCGCTGCGGGCCACGGTCCCGCAGCTGGCCCCGATCATGTCCGAGAGCCGTTCGCTGCTGCTCGGGGCGTACCGGGCGCGGGCCCGTACCGCGCCGGCCGACCCCGCGTCCGCCCCGGTGTTCGCCTCGGTGCGCGGTGGTCTGGGCCGCTTCGCCGCGGCCGTCGCGGACGCCAGCGAGGCGGAGATCCTGCTGGGGACGCGCGTGCGCAGGCTCAGCCAGACCGCCGCCGGCTGGCGGGTGAGCCTCGTCGGCCGTGGGCCGCGGGCCGTGCCGGACGGCGCCGGCGGTGACACCGGCGCGGGCACAGGCCCCGGCCCCGATGCCGGCCTCACAGCCGGCCTCACAGCCGGCCTCACAGCCGGCCTCACAGCCGGCCTCACAGCCAACATCGAGGCCGGCATCGCGGCCGGCCCTGGCGCCGACGCCGTCGGCGGACACAGCGCCTGGGACGTCGACGCCGACGCGGTGATCCTCGCCGTACCCGTGCCCGAGGCCCGGCGGCTGCTCAGCCCGGTGGCGCCGTACGTGGCCGCGCCGCTGGCCGCGGTCCCGTACACGTCGGTGGCGTTGATCACGCTGCTCTACCGCGGGGTACAGCTGCCGCGGGGCAGCGGCTACCTCGTCCCGCCGAGCCAGGGCAACGTGATGAAGGCGGCCACGTTCCTGTCCGCGAAGTGGCCGCACGTGTCGACGGACCCCGGCCTGAGCGTCGTGCGGGCGAGCGTCGGCCGGGCCGGCGACGAAGGCGATCTGGAACGTTCCGACGTCGAGCTCGCCGGTGTCGTCGCGGCCGAGCTGGCCGCCGCGACCGGCCTGACGGCCCGGCCGCTGGCGAGCCGGGTGACCAGGTGGGACGCTGCGCTCCCGCAGTACCTGCCCGGCCATCTCGAGCGGACGGCGGTGGTGCGCGGGATGCTGCCGGCCGGTCTCGCGCTGGCCGGCGCCGGGTACGACGGGGTGGGCATCGCGGCGTGTGTCCGCTCCGGTGAGGCCGCGGCGGAGACGGTGCTGCGTTCCGACGATGCGGTCCGGGTCGGCCAGTGACCCGGCGTTCCGGACGCGGCCCGTTCGCGGTCCGCGGCCGGCCTGAGCGGTGGTCCGCTTCCGGTCGGTGACCCGGCGTCCCGGGTGCCGGGCCCGTTCCCGGACGGTGGCCCGTTCGTGGACGGTGGCTCGTTCGTGGATGGTGACCGGGCTCCGGGGGTGCCCGTGGGGTGCTGGCGGGCCCCTGCCGGCCCGGCAGATGATCACGGCCGGTGGGATGGGGCTCCGCGCGCAACCGTGGGTACCCGCGGGCCTCCGCCGGCCCGGTAGGCGACAATTGGGCCATGCCCGAGACTCCCACAGCCATCACCGAGACTCCCGCGACCGGGAGCTCCCGAGGCGGTCCCGTCCCCTCCGCCCGGGATCTCAACGCCGAGCTGCTCTACACGTCCTGGTCGGTCTTTGCGGCGCGTGACGCCCTGCCCGCGGACCGGACGGCGATCGCGGCCGAGGTGGAGGACCTGCTGGACGGGGCGCTCGCCAAGGACGTCTACACCCGGGGCGTCTACGACCTGAGCGGCTACCGGGCGGACGCCGACGTCCTGCTGTGGTGGACCAGCCCCGACCCCGACCTGCTCCAGGAGACCTACCAGCGGTTCCGCCAGAGCGCTCTCGGGCGGGCGCTGGCACCGGTGTGGTCGTCGGTCGGCCTGCACCGGCCGGCCGAGTTCAACCGCAACCACGTGCCCGCCTACGTCCGGCGCGAGGACCCGAAGGCGTACGTGTGCGTCTACCCGTTCAACCGGTCGCTGGAGTGGTACCTGCTGCCCGACTACGAACGCCGCGGCATGCTCGCCGAGCACGGGATCATGGGCCGGGAGTTCCCCGACGTCCGGGCGAACACGGTGGCCGCGTTCGGGCTGGGTGACTATGAGTGGCTGCTGGCCTTCGAAGCGGACGAGCTGCACCGGATCGTCGACTGCCTGCGGCACCTGCGCGCCAGCCGGGCGCGGGCGCACACCCGCCTGGAGACACCGTTCTTCACCGGTGTCCGCAAGCCGGTCGCCGACCTCGTCGCGGCCCTGCCGTAGGCGGCCCTGTCACGGGCGGTCCTGCCGTAGAGACGGTCCTGTTATAGGCCGCCCCGGGGCGGTTCGCCGGACGTACCGGCTTCTCGCCGGATGAGCCCCGGCCTCCTGGCCGGGCGCCGTTTTGGCCAAACGTTGGTTCAGCCGGGCATGGGTTTGACCAAACGTTGGTTTGGTCGGGCGTTGGTTTGGCCGGGCACGGGTTTGGCCGGGCGCGAGCGTGGCCAGGTGCTGGTTTTTCCAGGTGTCTGTTTAGCTGGGTGCCTGTTCAGCCGGGTGCCGGTTCGGCCACGGCGTCGGCCGCGGCATCGGTCGCGGCTCCGCCCCTGGCGGATGCGGGTGCCGGCACCGGCGCTTCCCTCACGCCTCCGCTTCTTTCAGTAGCTACGGAATAACTTTTCGCAGCGAAATGGCGTTGCCTCGCCAGGGGAATAACTTTCCGCATCTTCTCGTGTGTATGTGGTGAGCATATGGCCCTCCGTCCGCCCGGTTCCCCCCGGATAAAGAGGGCATTACGTTGCAATTAAGGCTGTCGCCTGCCGCCTGTCGGCGACTGCCGGGTGGGTTTGCCTCATGCCGTGAACCGTGCGACGCCTCTGCTAGTATCCGCCACATGTTCACGGCCGTTTGTCCGTACCATCCGGCCAGTTGCTTTCTGTAGTCGCAAGGAGGTTGCTGGATTATCTGTCCAGCAGTGCCAGTATATTTTTTCCGTTGTTGTCAGCCGGCTGTCCGGGTGGGGGAGTTCGATGGGCGTGGAGCGATGTCCGGTGGTCGCCGGACGGTTCGTGGTAAGGACTGGTCTCGATACCGTCCGTGTTTTTCCACGGTGGCCGTAACGATTCACGTGGGCGTCCGTGTGCCATGGAGGGACGGCCGCGCGTAATGGTTGCGGAAGGTGTCCGGTCGCATGCCGGCCGGGTAGCCTCCTGGCCCGGACCGAAGCAAACCAAAATTTTTCAATCCCAGCGGACAGTAACTTGCCCGAGTCCTGGGGGGGACTGGCAGTGACAGAAACCATGCCCGATGGCGCGCGGACGCCGACGGGTGCCGCAGCGGCACCCGTTATACCCGTCCTCAGCGTCTGGCCGCACAACGACCCTGCTTTCGTCGACGTTTCCCGGCTCGTCCGGCAGCGACTGCCCAGCCGGTCGGCAAAGCCGTTACCGCCGGTTCCGGAGACGGTTCAGAAGGATATTGCCTACCGGGCCCAGGTCGGCTGGGAGCGCAGATACGTCCGGCTGCTCGCGATGTTCGACGCGGCCGGCTGCGTCCTGGCGGCGCTCATGGCCTTCCTGGTGCGTTTCGGCGACAACCCTGCGTCGTCCTGGCCGTATATTGTGATGAGCGGCGTACTGCCGTTGGCCTGGGTGCTGTCGATGGCGTTCGGGCGCGCCTACGAAGGGCGTTTTCTCGGCGGTGGTTCGGAGGAGTTCAGGCGGGTCATCAACGCGTCCGCCCGGCTCACCGCGTGCGTCGCGGTCATCTCCTACGCGACGAAACTTGAGATCGCCCGAAGTTACGTCCTCATCGCGTTCCCGATGGCGACGCTGCTCGCGGTCGTCGGGCGCTGCTGCGGGCGGGGGATCCTGCACCGTATGCGCCGTGGTGGGCGCTGCCTGCACAGAGTCCTGGTCATAGGCTCCGGTGACGCCGCGGCGACCCTCGTCCGGCTGGCCCAGCGCGACCCGACGGCGGGCTGGTCCATGGTCGGCGTCTGCCTGGACCGCCTGCCCGGCCGGCACAGCCACGACCGGCTCGAACGCAGCGGCTTCGACCTGCTCGGCGTTCCCATAGTGGGGACGCTGGAAAGCCTGCACACCGCCATCGGGGCGACCATGGCGACCACCGTCGCGATCTGCCCACAGATGGACGGTGAAACGCTCCGCCGGGTGATGCTGGCCCTCGAGGGCAGCGACATCGACGTTCTTGTCAGTTCGGCGCTCACCGACGTCACCGGCCCCCGGATCTCGATCCGTCCGGTCGCCGGGCTTCCTCTGCTGCATATCGAGGAACCCGAGCTCACCGGTGCCCGCCGGGTTCTCAAGGCATGCGTCGACCGCGTTTTCGCGTTGGCCGCGGTGCTGCTCGCACTGCCGTTCCTGTTGGCGGTCGGTATCGCTATCCGAGTGACCAGCCGTGGCCCGGCGATATTCAAACAGACCCGGGTGGGCCGTAGCGGCGAGACGTTCCGCATGTACAAGTTCCGCTCCATGTACCTCGATGCCGAGGAGCGTCTGGAAGAGCTGCGCGCCGCGAACGAGCGCGCCGAGGGCCTGTTGTTCAAAATACGCGACGACCCGCGGGTGACCCCCATCGGCCGCTTTCTGCGCAAATGGTCGCTCGACGAGCTGCCCCAGCTGTTCAACGTCCTCAACGGGAACATGTCGCTGGTCGGCCCGCGGCCGCCGCTGCCGGCGGAGGTGGCCCGCTACGAAGGCGACGTGCACCGCCGGCTGATGGTCAAGCCCGGTCTCACCGGGCTGTGGCAGATCAGTGGCCGGTCCGATCTGGAGTGGGACGAGTCCGTCCGCCTGGACCTGCGTTATGTCGAGAACTGGTCCCTGGCGATGGATTTCGTCATCCTGTGGCGGACGTTGTTCGCGGTGGTGCGCCGGGAAGGTGCCTACTGACCTGACACCCACCGAGCCCATATCGGCTACCCGCCAGCCATCCACCGGTCATCCACGAGCTGTCCGTCCACTGACACGGTGTGCCGCCGAACCACCTACCGGCGCGCAACGGCGGCACACCGTGTCGACATTTCGGGTTGATATTCCGGATCGACATGCTGATATTGGCATGTTGGACCGACATGCCGAACGGCCCGCGCGAGGGACTGAGCGAGGAACGGTATGGACCCGATCGTCGCCGCGAACCTGCGTTCCCGTGCCGACGGCCCCCGGGCCGTCATGGTGGATGGCGGATGTTCCTCTCGTCCGGAGGGCCGCTGGTTCCCGCCGGCGTCGCGGCCGTCCGGTGCTCGTTGGCCGGTGTTCACGGTCCCGTCCGGGGCGGCCTGGTTGAATCGGTCCGTGAGCGCCGAGTGCCCGGATCCCGGGCCCGCGGATGGGTGAGCGTACCGGCGGCGGAGCCGTCGATGCCGAGCTGGTGGCCGCGCTGGCCGCGGTCGGCCGGCGGGTCGTGGGGGAGCGGGAACCGGCCGCCGCGGCTGTCCTGTCCGCCCGCCACGACAGGCTGCTGGTGCGTTACGGCGACGCCGTCCTCAAGGCCCACGCGCCGGGGACGGATCCGGCGCAGCTCGCGCTGCGGCTGAGCCTGGCGGCCGATCCCCGGCTGAGCGACAGCCTGCTCGCGCCCCTGCCCATCCCGGGCGCGGACGCGCCGGGACTGCTCACCCGGGCCCGCGGCCGGCTCGTCAGCGCCTGGCCGGTGGGCACGCCCCTGTATCCGGACGATCCCGCGGCGATACCCGAGACGGCCGTCGACGACCTGCCGTGGGAGCAGGCGGCGGCCCTGCTCGCCCGGCTGCACGCGGTACCCCCGCGGGGGCCCGTCCCGCCGGCGAGGGTCCGCCGGGGTGTGGAGCGCGCGATGGCGAAGCTGTCCGGCCTGCCCGCCTCGGCCGGCGGCGACCCTGCCGTGGGGGAGGTCCTTGCCGCGTACGCGACGCTCCTGTCCGAGGAGACGGCCGGCGCCCACCCGCGCGCGGGCCGCACCCGGACGGCCCGCACAACTCGTACGACCCATATGATCCACCACTTGGCCCGGGCGGCCCCCGTCTCCGCCCCCGCGCCCGGGGGCGTACTCGTGCACGGGGACTGGCATCTGGGCCAGCTGCTGCGGCTCGACGGCCGGGGGTTACGGATCATCGACGTCGACGATCTCGGCGCCGGGGACCCGGTGTGGGATCTCGCCCGGCCGGCCGCCTGGTACGCCGCCGGTGTGCTGGCGCCGGCGGCGTGGGGCCGGTTCCTGCGCGGGTACACCGCCGCCGGCGGCCGGGCCGTGCCGCCCGACGCCGACCCGTGGCCGGTGCTGGATGCCCCCGCCCGGGCGCTGACCGTGGCATACGCGGCGAGCGCCGTGGCGGACAGCGTGCTCACCGGCGTCCCGCTCGACAGCGTCTCACGGGCCTTCGTCGACTGCTGCCACCGTATGCGCCGGCTTTGACTCCCCGGCACGCATGCCGCCCGGCCGTCGGTGACAACCGCTGCCGGGACGGCGGGAACGATCTGCCCCAGCCGGCCGGAATTTCATGATCGTAAACGGTCCGGCCATGGAAGTGAGGGCGGAAACGGTCGCCACAGCAGCCGTTTCCGCCCTCACTCTCATGCGTGACGTGAGGTGGCTTTCACCAGTCGGACGGGATGCGGCCGGCCGGCCGGTGCGCTGATGTGGGGTTCTTGGCACGGGACGGGGTCAGGGGGCCAGCCAGCCGTCGGTGCGCAGGCGGCTGAGGACGGTCTGGACGGCGTCGTGGGGGGAGGCGTCCACGGTGTCGATCACGATGTCGGCGTCGGTGGGTTCCTCGTAGGGGTCGGAGACGCCGGTGAAGGACGGGATGATGCCGGCGCGGGCCTTGGCGTAGAGGCCCTTGCGGTCCCGGGCCTCGCAGACCTGGAGCGGGGTGGCGACATGGACCAGGACGAACCCGCCGCCGCTGTCCTCGACCATCGCCCGGACCTGGCGGCGGACGTCGTCGTAGGGGGCGATCGGGGCGCAGACGGCGGTCCCGCCGACGGCGGTCACGGCCGCCGCGACAAAGCCGATCCGCAGGACGTTGGCGTTGCGGTCCTCGCGGGAGAACCCCAGCCCCTTGGACAGGTGCAGCCGGACGACGTCCCCGTCGAGCAGGGTGACCCTGCGGTCCCCGCGTTCCAGCAGCCGGCACACGAGCAGCTTGGCAAGCGTCGACTTGCCCGAGCCGGACAGCCCGGTGAACAGCACGGTCAGGCCCCGCTCGCCGCGCGGCGGCTGCGCCCGGACCAGCTCGGCCGCCACCGCCGGCGGGGTCAGCGGCGGTGGCAGCCGTGTCCCGCGGTCGAGCAGCATCGACAGCGCGGCCGCGCCGGGGGCGCTGGGCGCCGGGCCCGCGGTCATCGCGCTGAATCCGTAGGCGAGGCAGACCTGCATCCGGTAGGCCAGCTCCCCGGCGAGGGCGGGCTCACTGTCACGGTCGTCGATCTCCGGGCTGGCGCCGCGCCGGTACTGGCCGTCACCGCCGTCACCGCCGCCGCCGCCACCGCCGCCGCCAGCGTGGCCGCCGCTGTGGCCGGCAGCCGCCTGCCTGTCGCTGCCCGTGACGGTCTCGGGGCGGATGACGCTTTCCGGGCCGAAGGCGACCGACTCCGTCAGACGGGTGACCGGCCGCACCGGTACCAGGGCGAGCATGGCCCGGACGTCGCCGATCGTGGCCAGCGCCGCCTTCAGGCAGCGGATGCGCAGGTGGTGGCGGGCGTCGGCGGAGTCGGCCCCGCCGACCGGGGCGAGTACGACGACAGCGTCGCCGCCGGCGCCCAGCGCCTCGATGCGGTCCAGGTCCGCGGTGTGCAGCAGGCCGTCGGCCCACACCGCGACGGGCGCCGGCTCGTCCGCGGCGGTCCAGCCGCGCCGGAGCAGTTCCGCGCGCAGCGCCGCCGGGGTGAAGCGCAGCTCCGGATAGTCGGGATGCTCGGGCAGCCGCAGCCCTTCGACCGTCCCGGACAGGGCCGAGCCCACGACCTCGGTCAGGTGCAGCGCGGCGAGCATGACGCCCTCGGAGTCCCGCAGGGCGACCGTCGAACCGGCCTGGAACTTCTCGGCGTCCTGGGCGCCGGCGCCCCCGGCGTCCACGATGTACTGCGATGCCGGGTGCTGCGGTGCCGGGTGCTGCGCGGGCAGCGGCGAGGCCGGTACCGGGGAGATCGGCGCTGGGACCGATGCCGGCGAGGGCGCCGTCGAGGGCGTCCGAGCGGAACTGGCCGGGCCGGCTGGGCCGCTTGGGCCGGCTGGGCCGTTGCGTCCGTGCGCTGGTGGCAGGCCGCCTCGCGGTGGATACCCACCGGACAGCCACAGCTCCAGTTCCGCGAGCTGAACAGCGCTCAGTGTCACTGACTGCCAGCGCAGCGAGGCAGCGGTCAGTTCCGCGGCACGCGCTTCGTCGACCAGCAGTGCGGTCCTCTCACCGGTGGTACGCACACCGGTGACGGTAACGGTTGGCGTGCGTATCCCGCCGCCTGTGACGGGCTGACGCGCCGCCCGCCGTCACAACAGGTGGCACACTTCCGCTGATGAGCAGCCAGCGGCCGGCGGACGCCGGCGGGGGAGCCCCCGGCATATCCGTAGACGCCGCCACGGGTGGGCCCGCCCCCGGCGGCTCCCCATCCGATGATCCCGTATCCGGTGCCCTGGCGGCTGGCGACCCATCCGCCGCCAGCCCGGCGTCCGGTGTCCCGGCTGCCGCCAGCCCGGCGTCCGGCGTCCCGGCCGCCGCTGTTCCGGCTGCCGGTGGCCCGGCCCGCGTCGTTCCCGCGCTCGATGACGCCGCGTTGGCGGCGCGGCTGGCCACCGACGCGGGCGCGCTGCTGCTGCGGATCCGTGCCGAGCGGGGGTTCGCCGATCCCGCCGCGCTGCGGGACGCCGGCGACACCCGTTCGCAGGCGCTGCTGGCGGCCGCGCTGGCCCGCCACCGCGGCCAGGACGCGGTCCTGTCCGAGGAGGCGGCCGATGACCCCGCCCGGCTCACCGCCCGCCGAGTGTGGATCATCGACCCGTTGGACGGGACCCGGGAGTTCAGCGAGCCGGGCCGCTGCGACTGGGCGGTGCACGTGGCGCTGTGGCAGGACGGCGAGCTGGCCGTGGGCGCTGTCGCGCTCCCGGCGCAGGGCGTCACGCTGACGACCAACAGGCCGGCTGCCCCGGCTGCCCCGGCTGTCGCCCCCGCCCCGCCTGCAGGTGGTGGCGGCCCGCGGCTGGTGGCCAGCCGGACCAGGGCCCCCACGCTGGTCAGCACGGTGGCCGAGGCGCTGGGTGGCACGGTCGTGCCGCTGGGTTCCGCCGGCGCGAAGGTGGCGGCGGTCGTCCGTGGCACGGCAGACGCCTATCTGCACGCCGGCGGCCAGTACGAGTGGGACTCGGCCGCGCCGGTGGCCGTCGCCCGCGCGGTGGGCCTGCACACCAGCCGGCTCGACGGATCCGCGCTGGTCTACAACCGGGCGGACCCGTTCCAGCCGGACCTGCTGGTCTGCCGTCCCGAACTGGCCGCCGAGATCCTGACGCTGATCGGTGCCGGCTGATCGGTGCCGGTCACGAGCGGCCGCCCACCGGCTGGCAGCCACCGGCTGGCGATCAGTGGCTGGCGATCAGTGGCTGGCGATCAGTGATCGACGGTTACTGGCCGCTGGTCGCCGCGCGCCCGCCGGAGTCGCTGTCCCGGGGGCCGCTTCGTGGGCTACGTTGGGTGGAATCATCCGCCGGCTTTCGCCACTGTTCTCGACGGGGGATTCCGCGTGCCCGCGATCGGCTACGAGCTCACCCATCTGCAGACGCTCGAGTCCGAGGCGATCCACATCTTCCGCGAGGTGGTGGCCGAGTTCGAGCGTCCCGCGCTGCTGTTCTCCGGCGGCAAGGACTCGATCGTCATGCTCCGGGTCGCGGAGAAGGCGTTCTGGCCGGCGAAGCTGCCCTTCCCGCTGGTGCATATCGACACCGGCCACAACTTCCCCGAGGTGATGGCCTTCCGGGACGCCCGGGCCGTGCAGCTGTCCGCCCGCCTGGTCGTGGGCTCCGTCCAGGACGCCATCGACGCCGGCACCATCACCGAGGACACCCGTCCCGGCGCTTCCCGTAACCAGCTCCAGACGCCGGTGCTGCTCGACACCATCGAGGAGAACAGGTTCGACGCCGTCTTCGGCGGGGCGCGGCGGGACGAGGAGAAGGCCCGGGCGAAGGAGCGCTTCTACTCCTTCCGGGACGAGTTCGGCCAGTGGGACCCGAAGAACCAGCGTCCCGAGCTGTGGTCGCTCTACAACGGCCGGCACCGGCCCGGCGAGCACATCCGGGTGTTCCCGCTGTCGAACTGGACCGAGCTCGACATCTGGCGTTACATCGCGCAGGAGAACCTGGAGATCCCGTCGATCTACTACGCGCACACCCGGGAGGTGGTGGAGCGCGACGGCATGCTGCTCGCGGTGACCCCGCTGACACCGCCGCTGGCGGGGGAGCGGGTACTCTCCCGCCAGGTCCGCTACCGGACGGTGGGTGACATGTCCTGCACGGGGGCGATCGCGTCGGGCGCGGTGACGGTCGACGAGGTGATCGCCGAGGTCGCGACCACCAGGATCACCGAACGCGGCGCTACCCGGGCCGACGACCGGGTCAGCGAGGCGGCGATGGAGGACCGCAAACGGGAGGGCTATTTCTGATGGCCGTTGCGGCGGTTCCGATGGGCTGCTGCGGCGGTCGTCCTCCGATGGCCGGGGCAGTTCTTTCGACCTTCCGATGGCCGTGGCGGTCGCGATGACCGTGACGGATGTGTCGCAGGTGTTGGTTCCGGGTGCCCGGACGCGTTCTGGAGAGGTGTGATGAGGGAACTGCTGCGGGTCGCCACCGCGGGTTCTGTCGACGACGGCAAGTCCACGCTGATCGGACGGCTGCTGTTCGACACCAAGTCGCTGTTCTCCGACCAGCTGGCCGCGGTGGAGCGCACCAGCCGGGAACGTGGGGACGGCTATGTCGACCTGGCGCTGCTCACCGACGGGCTGCGGGCCGAGCGTGAGCAGGGCATCACCATCGACGTCGCCTACCGTTACTTCGCCACCCCGAAACGGTCGTTCATTCTCGCCGACACCCCTGGCCACGTGCAGTACACCCGCAACATGGTCACCGGCGCCTCCACCGCCGACCTCGCGTTGCTGCTGGTCGACGCCCGCAAGGGGGTGCTCCAGCAGACCCGGCGGCACGCCTTCCTCGCGTCGCTGCTGAGGGTCCCCCATCTCGTCCTGTGCGTGAACAAGATGGACCTGGTCGATTTCGACGAGGGCGTGTTCGAGAGGATCAAGGACGATTTCCGGGCGTTCGTCGCCAAGCTGGAGATCGTCGACGTGGCGACCATCCCGATCTCCGCGCTCGGCGGGGACAACCTGGTCTCCCGGTCGCCGAGCACCCCCTGGTACGAGGGCACCTCGCTGCTGCACCACCTGGAGGAGCTGCACATCGCCTCCGACCGCAACCTCATCGACGTCCGTTTCCCGGTGCAGTGGGTGGTCCGGCCGCGCACCGACGAGCTGCACGACTACCGCGGCTACGCCGGCCAGGTCGCCGGCGGTGTTCTCAAGCCGGGGGACGAGGTGATCGTTCTGCCGTCCGGGCTGACCTCGCGCATCGCCGCGATCGACACCTATGACGGGCCGGTGGCGGAGGCGTTCCCGCCGATGTCGGTGACGGTCCGGCTCGAGGACGACCTGGACGTCTCCCGCGGGGACATGATCGCCCGGCCGGCGAACCAGCCGGCGGTCGGTCAGGACATCGACCTGATGGTCTGCTGGATGGTGGACGCGCCGCTGCGGCCCCGGGCCCGGCTCGCGATCAAGCACACCACCCGGTCCGTCCGCAGCGTGATCAAAAATATCGCCTACCGGGTGGACGTCGACACCCTGCACCGGGACGACTCCGTCGCCGAGCTGCGGCTGAACGATATCGGCCGGGTGACGGTGCGCACGACCGCGCCGTTGTGCTTCGACCCGTACCGGCGCAACCGCACGACCGGCAGCGTGCTCCTCATCGACGAGGCCACCGGGGCCACCGTCGGCGCCGGCATGCTCCTCTGAGCGACGACCCGCTCTGGACACGGTCCGCCACGGGTGGCCACACGGTGGCCGCACGGTGGCCGCGCGGCTGGTCAGCGGCGCAGGTAGCGCAGGAACAGGTTGCCGTCCTCCTCGAGGACCTGACTGAGCGTCATCGTCAGTGGGGCCTGCCAGCGCCGGCCGCGGACCATCCGCAGATGGTCGGGGCCGGCGAGCAGCGGGGCAATGGTCACGCACAGCTCGTCGAGCAGGCCGGCGTCCGCGAGGTCGGCGTGCAGGGACGGCCCGCCCTCGCACAGGACGCGGCCCAGCCCTCGCTCGCCCAGAGCACGCAGGGCCACAGCGGTATCCACTCTGCGTTCACCGCAGACCAGGACGTCGGCGACCTCCGCGAGCGCCTTGCGCCGGGCGGGGGGCGCGGCCTCGCAGGTCAGCACCAGCGGGCGCACCGGCGCGGCGAACAGCCGGGCGGACGGGTCCAGCCGCAGGGCCGCGGAGACGACGGCGACCGGCGGGACCGCGTCCTGCCCGGCCGCGACCCGCCGCTCGCGCCGGTCGGGCGGGACGATGACCGGCCCGTAGTCCTCGGCAACCACGGTGCCGGCACCGACGAGGACGACGTCGGCGAGCCAGCGCAGCAGCCGGAAGACCCGGCGGTCGGCGCTCCCGCCCAGGGCGCCGGACCGGCCGTCGACCTCGGTGGCCCCGTCGACCGACGAGACGAAGTTCGACCGGACGTGCACCTGCCCGGCGGCGAGCGGCGGCAGCCGGTAGCAGGCGTCCAGGTCGACGGCGCCCACGGCGCCGCTGCTGGTACCGGCACCGGTCGTAACGCCGGCACCGTCCGTGACATCGGCGCTGCCCGCCGAGTGGGTACTGGCCGCGACATCGGCATTGCCGGACAACAGGTGGCGCACTCCGGCAACTCTATTCTCACCGGGGCGCACCGGGCCGCTGCGCCTTCCAGGGCTGCGCCGTGCGGTGCCGTTGTTGTGCTGTGCCGTTGTCGTGTCGTGTCGTGCTGTGCCGTTGCCGTGTCTTCCCGGGTTGTCCGGGCCCGCGCCGTCCATTGTGCCTTCTGAAAAGCAACCGGACCGGACGCGGGAGACCGGAAGTCACAGCGTCCGGGGCGAAAAAGATGTGAGCTCGCTCGCGTGACACTTCTTGGGACAACATCAGCCCGATGGTTTTTCGTAAGGTGTGGAAATGCCGGAACGTCTGGTCGACCGCCATCCTCAGGTACCCCCGGACGATCTGGTCGCGGCCCTGCTGCCACCGCCGCGGTTCAACGACGTCCGTTTCGACACCTATCGGCCGGATCCCGCCGAGCCGAGCCAGGCCGCCGCCGTCGTGGCACTCGGCCAGTTCGCCAGCCGGGTCGCCGGCGGCAGCCGGGCGGGGGAGCCCGCCGGCGGGCGCGGCCTGCTGCGCTTCGGCCGCCGTAACAGCGG
>NZ_CAKKTM010000191.1 GCF_920888515.1 Protofrankia sp. CiP1_Cm_nod1
CCGTAACAGCGGTGGGCGCAGCACCCGCCACGGCGGGCCGGTGGCCGCCGGTGCCGGCGCGGGCCCCACCCGTCCCGGGGTCTATCTCGACGGCGGCTTCGGGGTCGGCAAGACCCACCTGCTCGCCTCGCTGTGGCACGCCGCGCCGGGGCCCAAGGCGTACGGGACGTTTGTCGAGATCACCTCCCTGGTCGGCGCGCTCGGGTTCGCCCGGACAGTGGACGCGCTCGCCGGCCTGCGGCTGCTGGCCATCGACGAGTTCGAGCTGGACGACCCCGGCGACACCGTCCTCGTCTCCACGCTGCTGACCAGGCTGGTGGAGTCGGGTGTCCGGCTGGCGGCGACGAGCAACACCCAGCCGGAGGACCTCGGGGCCGGCCGGTTCGGCGCCGACGACTTCCTGCGCGAGATCCAGGGGCTGTCCGCGCAGTTCCACGTCCTGCGGGTCGAAGGTGAGGACTTCCGCCACCGCGGCCTGCCCAAGCCCCCGGTGCCCCTGGACGACCAGGAGGTCAGCCGTCGCGCCGCGGCCATCCCGACCGCCAGCGAGGATGACTTCGCCACCCTGTGCGCGCACCTGGGCGAGCTGCACCCGTCCCGCTACGGCGCGCTGGTCGACGATGTCGGCCTGGTCTGCCTGCACGGGGTGGCCCAGGTGGTCGACCAGGCGGTGGCGCTGCGGCTGGTCGTCCTCGCCGACCGGCTCTACGACCGGTCGCTGCCCGTCGCGGCGTCCGGCCTGCCCTTCGACGAGCTGTTCTCCCCGGAGATGTTCGCCGGCCCGCACCGCAAGAAGTTCCAGCGCGCGGTGTCGCGGCTGTCCGCGCTCGCCCGTGACGGCGGGTCCGACGAGATGGTCGTCCGGGAGGGCTCGGCGAGCACCGGCGGCTGACCGTCCGCCCAGCCCCCAGCCCCCAGCCGCCCGGGTGGGCGCCGCGACGGTTGTCCCGTCGCCCGGGTGGCGGGACACTTGTCGCCACACGGGCCGAGCGCGCCGGGCCGACCGAGCACCCCGGTGGACATATCGCCGGCGGATGCCGATGGATGCCGACGGATGTCGGTGGGCATCGGGGGACGCCGCCGCACCCGGCAGCCGGGTGGTGGTCGCGGCCGGGTCCGCGTCGTCGCCGGCCCGTCGCGTCGGAGGCGGCCCGGAGGGGATGGGGACGGATGACGGACTACATCGTTCTGCTGGTCGTCGTGCTGGTGCTGTCCGTCTGCATCCTCGGGCTGCTGTATCTCGTGCTGTCCGGCGCCGAGGAGCAGGACCGGCGGCTCTGACGGGAGCCGGCACGCACGCGGGCCGGCACGCACGCGGGCCGGCGCGCACACGCGGGCCGGCGCGCACACGCGGGCCGGCGCACATCGGGACGTGTCTGCACATATTCACGCGCACACATACAAGTTCGCATGTATTTGTGCGTATCAGCGTCTTCTTGTGCATGTCAACGTGGGTTCATGCGTATTCGTGCTTATTCGCGCTGATTCACGCGTATCGGCGGATGATCCGTGCGGACCGGGCAGGGGCGCACACGGCCCGCGTGGGCCCCTGTGCCGCGGGCCGCGCGTCCCCGCATGGATTCATGCCGCTCGCGGGGCGGTTTTCCCGGCCCGCGGGAAACGCGGCCCGGGGAAAACCTGTCCCGCCGGCCCGGGCCGGCGGGACGAATTCCGGCGCGTTCAGAGCAGCCGGGCGATCACGACTGACTCGGCGTCCAGTTCGATGCGTCCCGGCATGAAGGTGAAACCGGTGGCGGAGGCGGCCGGGATGTCGAAGGGCACACCCTCGACCGGCACCGGCTGGCGCCGGTCGGACAGGTTGCACACGACGGCGACCTGCCCGCGGCGCAGCACGAACCACCGGGCGTCCTCGTCGAAGGTGCAGTGCACCTTCGGCAGGGCGGGGTCGGTGAGGCCGGGCAGGGTCCTGCGCAGCGCGGTCAGCCGCCGGTGCCACTGCAGCAGCCCGGCGTGCCGGGGGACGCTCAGCTGCGACCAGTCGAGCCTGGAGCGGGCGAACGTCGCCTCGTCCTGGGGGTCGGGGATCTCGTCGGGCCCCCAGCCGTGCGCGGCGAACTCGCCGCGGCGGCCCTTGCGGACGGCGTCGGCCAGGCCCGGCGCGTCGTGGTCGCTGAAGAACTGCCAGGGCGTGGTCGCGCCCCACTCCTCGCCCATGAACAGCATCGGCGTGAACGGGGAGGTCAGCAGCAGCGCGGCCCCGACCTTGAGCAGGCCGGGGCTCAGCGTCGCGCTCGCCCGGTCGCCGACCGCCCGGTTGCCGACCTGGTCGTGGTCCTGGAGGAACGTGATGAACCGGTGGGCGGGCAGGTGGCCCGGCACCGGGCGGCCGTGGGAGCGCCCCCGGAACGTCGAGTACGTCCCGTCGTGGACGAACGCGTGCTCCATCGCCTTGGCGAGGGTGGCGAGGCTGCCGAAGTCGCTGTAGTACCCCTGGCGCTCGCCGGACAGCGCCGCCCACAGGGCGTGGTGGACGTCGTCGCACCACTGCGCGTCCAGGCCGTACCCGCCGGCTTCGCGGGCGGTGACCACCCGGGGGTCGTTCAGGTCGGACTCGGCGATGACGAACAGCGGCCGGCGCTGCTGGGCGGCGAGGCTGTGCACCGCCGTGGTGATCTCCTCCAGCAGGTGGACGGCCCGGTTGTCGGCGAAGGCGTGCACCGCGTCCAGCCGCAGGCCGTCGCAGTGGTAGTGCCGCAGCCAGCCGAGCGCGTTGTCGACGATGAACGCCCGGACCTCGTCCGAGCCGGGCGCGTCGAGGTTGACCGCGGGCCCCCAGGGCGTGACGTGGGAGTCGGTGAAGTAGGGGCCGAACCGGGCCAGGTAGTTGCCGTCCGGCCCGAGGTGGTTGTAGACCACGTCCATGATCACGCCGATGCCCCGGCTGTGGGCCGCGTCCACGAAGCGCTTGAGCCCGTCCGGGCCGCCGTAGGGCTCGTGGACGGCGTAGAGGTCCACGCCGTCGTACCCCCAGCCGTGCCGGCCGGCGAAGGCGTTGACGGGCAGCAGCTCGACCGCGTCGACCCCGAGCGCCACGAGGTGGTCGAGTCGTCCGATGGCTGCGTCGAAGGTGCCTTCCGGGGTGAACGTGCCGATGTGCAGCTCGTAGAGGACGCTGCCGGCGAGCGTGATGCCCCGCCAGGCACTGTCGGACCAGGGGAACAGCGAGTGGTCGACCAGGCGGGAGCGGCCGTGGACGCCGTGCGGCTGCCAGGCCGAGCGCGGGTCGGGCAGCTCGTCGACGTCGCCGTCGACGAGGAAGGCGTAGTCGGTGCCGTGCCCGGCCGCGGGCACGTTGACCCACCACCAGCCGCCCTCGTCGGTCATCATCTCGTGGATGGTTTCGCGACCGTCCGTGCTGGTGGCTACACCTACCGTCTTGGCATCTGGCACCCACACGCGGAAAGTGCTCATCGGTACTGTCTACCCGTTGTCGATTGCATGAGCATCTGTGATCTCGATTTCACGGCGCCGTTACAGGTGTGGTGTCGCGTATCTACCTGACGTTCCGGTTGACGTTGCGTCGAGCGGCCCTCCGCTGATCGTGCGATCGTGTGATCGCCCCGGTTTCGTCCTGCCCCATGTCTCAGGGCAGCATGGATCGGGTCCGTCCCGCCGGGGTTTCGGCTGGTTCCGGGACGGATCACGACCCGGTTGTCGCGGCTGTGTTCAAGTATTGCGGATACGCTGTGATCGTGCACATAGCGACAGCAGATGGTGCCGCCGCGTGGGGCGTGCCGGCGGAACTCGTCGTGGTGCGGCACGGGCAGAGCATCGGCAACGCGGCCCTCGCCGCGGCCGAGGCCGCCGGTGCGTTCGACACCGGTGTCACCGAGCGGAATCCCGACGTCCCGCTGTCGCCGCTCGGCCGGGAGCAGGCCGGCGACCTCGGCCGCTGGTTCGCCTCGCTGCCGCCGGAACGTCTCCCGCAGGTCGTGCTGTCCTCGCCGTACGCCCGCGCGCACGACACCGCCCGTGCCGTGCGCGACGAGCTGGCCCGCGCCGGCCACCCGCTCCCCCCGCCGCGCCTCGACGAGCGGCTGCGAGACCGTGAGACGGGCGTGCTGAACGGGCTGACCTCGGCCGCCAGGCAGGCCCGGTTTCCCGACGAGGTGCGGCGGCGGGCCCATCTCGGGGAGCTCTACTACCGGCCGCCGGGCGGTGAGTCCCTCACCGACGTGGCGCTGCGGCTGCGCAGCTTCCTGCGGGACGCCTGCCGGGAGCAGGCCGGCCGCCGGGTGCTCGTCGCCGCGCACGACGCCGTCGTGATCATGTTCCGGTTCGTTCTCGAGGGCCTGACCGAGGCCGAGCTGGTGGCGCTGAGCGGTTCGGTCGCCAACGCGTCCGTCACCCGCTGGGTGGCGGACGCCGGACGGCTGCGCCTGGCCGAGTACAACCTGACCGGCCATCTCCGGAGCGGCCGGATACCCGAAGAGCACCCGCGCGGCGGCCGTCCCGCCAGCGAGCATCCCCCCAGCGGCCGTCCCGCCAGCGGCCGTCCCGCCAGCGGCCGTCCCGGCGCCGGTACCGGCTGACGGCGCGGGGCTGCCCGTCCCACGGCGGCATCGGAGACCCGCACATGTCCCCGCGAACAGCGGCACGCGTCGGGAGAAGATCGGCGCGAGTTTGTCACTGTGTACGCTGACGCGGCCAAAAGCGCGCACGACAACAAACTCGCGCCGAGCATGTCCTGCGCGGGTGGTTGCGGACAGGATGCGTGCCGCCTGGCCGGCGTTCAGCTGGCGGGCTCGGTTTCCAGAACGGCGTCTTCCAGGGCGGTGTCCAGTTCCGCGTGGACGAGGTCCTCGTAGGTCTCGCGGCGCCGGATCAGCCGGACGTCCCCGCCGTCGACCAGCACCTCCGCGGGGCGGGGCAGGCTGTTGTAGTGGCTGGCCATCGTCATGCCGTAGGCGCCGGCGGTGAAGACGGCCAGCACGTCCCCGGGCCGCAGCGGCGGCAGCAGCCGGTCCTTCGCGAGGTAGTCGCTGGACTCGCACACCGGGCCCGCGACGTCGTAGCGTGTCAGGCCCGGCTGGTCGTGCTCGCCGGTACGGCTCACCGGGGACAGGCCGCCCTGCGGCCGGGCCGGCCACAGGAAGTGGAACGTGTCGTAGAAGGCGGTCCGGATCAGGTGGCTCATCCCGGTGTCGGTGATCACGACGTTCCGTGAGCCGGAGGTCTTCAGGTAGCGCACGCCGGCCAGCAGCACGCCGGCGTTGGCCGCGATCGAGCGGCCGGGCTCCATGACGACCGTGCCGCCGGCGGCCACGAAGGAGCGCAGCTTCGGCGCGATCACGGCGGCGAAGTCCGGCCATCCCGGGACGCCGGCTCCCTCGTAGTCCGCGGGGAAACCGCCGCCGATGTTGATCGTCGGGACGGGGGCGCCGTCGGCGGTCAGCTTCTCCGCCAGGGTCAGCACCTTGTCCAGGGCGTCGCCGTAGGCCCGCGGGTCGAAGATCGGGGAGCCGATGTGGAAGTGCAGGCCCGCCGGCCGCAGCCAGCGGTCCTCCACGGCCAGCCGGTACACCTCGTGCACCTGGTCGAGGTCGATCCCGAACTTGCCGCCGCGGCGCCCGGTCGTGGTCTTGGCCGGGGTGCGGGAGCCGGCCGCGACGTCCGGGTTGACCCGCACGGCCGCCCCCACCGGCAGCTGGCAGTCGGCCGCCGCCCGGGCGAGGGCGCGCATCTCACCCTCGGACTCCACGTTGACGCAGCGGATGCCGGAGCGCACCGCGTACCGCAGCTCCTCGTCGGACTTGCCCACGCCGGCGAAGACGATCCGCGGCGCGGGCACCCCGGCCAGCAGCGCCCGGTACAGCTCGCCGCCGCTGACGACGTCCACACCGGCGCCCGCCGCGGCGAGGCCGCGCAGCAGGTGGATGTTGCTCAGCGCCTTGGCCGAGAAGCAGATCAGCGGCTTGAGCTCGGCGAACGCGTCCGCCACCTGCCGCAGGTGGGTGACGAGGGTGCCGTGCGAGTACACGTAGACCGGCGTGCCGAAACGGGCCGCGATCTCCTCCATGGCGACGTCCTCCACGTACAGCACGCCGTCCCGGTACGCGAAACGATCCAATGCCTTCTCCCGGATGATGAGTCACGCACCATGGCGATCGTCGCGAGCTGGGGTGGTGCCTGCCCGCAGCACCCCGGACGGCCGGGATCCCGCGGGCAGGTGGCGGCCTGAACCTCCGGTTCACGGCCGCGCCGACAGGCACGCTCCAGCGTGCGGCTCGCCGTCGACAAGCCGGTGCGCTTGTCGTCGACGGGCCGGTGGAGGTGCCCGGGCGAGGCGGATCAGACCCACCGTCCGACGTACCCGCGACCCGGGGCGCAGGTTCAGCGCCGACCCGCCCAGAATACTGAAGCCGCCCCGGTTTGACCGCACCCCGGGCCTTTGACCGCCGCGTGCGGGCCGGCTCAGGCGCACGGCCGGCCTGTGCCGCCTCGCCGGTCCCGGCCGGCCTGTGCCGCCTGCCGCCTGTGATCCGGGCTATGAGGCGGTCCGGGCTATGAGGCCCGGCCGGCTTCGGTGGCGGTCGGGACCTCGACGAGCAGGCCGCTCTTGACGTCGTAGATGTAGCCGTAGATCGGGATACGCCCGGGGACGAGCGGGTGGCTGCGGACCCGGCGGACGTCCTCGGTCACGCTGGTGGCCTGGTCGGAGATCGTCAGCCAGTCGATGTAGTCGCCCTCACGGGCGCCCGGGCCGGTGCCGACGTCGTGGAAGCCCTGGTCGCCGAGGGCGGCGGTCTCCAGGCTGTTGGCGAGCAGGCCGCGGATCACCTCGTCGGTGAAGAACTCCATCCCGCAGTCGCTGTGGTGGATGACGAACCACTCCTTGGTGCCCAGCAGCTTGTACGAGATCACCAGCGAGCGGATCGCGTCGTCGCTGGCGCGCCCGCCGGCGTTGCGGATCACGTGGGCGTCGCCCTCGCTGAGCCCGGCGTACCTGGCCGGGTCCAGCCGGGCGTCCATGCAGGTGAGAATGGCGAAGCCCCGCGCCGGCGGCAGGGCCAGCTCGCTCTTGTCACCGAACGAGGCGGCGTACTCGGCGTTGGCCGCGATGACTTCAGGCAGAACAGACATCTGCAACGCTCCTTTGACGTGGTGACTGATCTGTTGACGTGTCTGTTGACGTGGTGACCGGTCTGTCAGCGTTACGCGGCCGGAATCCCTGTCCGGAATCCCGGTACGGCTGGAACTACGCGGTACGGCGGCTCCTCGGGAAACACGTCGGCCTCGTCGACGCAGCCGAACGTCCAGTTCGTGTCACGCGCCAGGCCGTACCGGTCGCCGCGGGAGAGCCTGGGCATCGGGAGATCTCCTTTGCCGCCGGAATACTCACGTTTGTCTACGCAGTCAGTAGACAAGGTGGACAATGAACTGTCAAGGACTCCTAAGAACTGCTCGCGGCGTGTGCCGGCCGAAGCCCGTCGGCATCATCAAGAGTGAATCTTGCGGAAACCGCTGGCCGGACAGCTCCGTGTCATTCCGGTTCGGACGGGTATGCCCGGGAAAGCCGGCCCGCCGGACGCCCGCACCGCGGGGTCGGACGCGCCGTGCCGGGCCGCGGGCTGTCCGTGCCGTCGGCCTGCCCTGTCAGGCTGCGGGGGGTGGCG
>NZ_CAKKTM010000192.1 GCF_920888515.1 Protofrankia sp. CiP1_Cm_nod1
CGCGCCGTGCCGGGCCGCGGGCTGTCCGTGCCGTCGGCCTGCCCTGTCAGGCTGCGGGGGGTGGCGTGCGGGCCGGCCGCGGCGGCCGCGGCGCGCTGGAATCCCCGCCGCGTCCACCGGGGCCGGGTGTGCGGCCGGGGCCGTCGTTGTCCGGGAGGAGGTCGTAGCCGTCGTCGTGCGGGAGGAGCAGGTGAGCCTCTCCGTCACGGATGAGGATCTTCGGACGCACCGGGCGGAGGTCCCGGGTGCGCGCTGCCGCCAGGACGGCCGCGACGGATGCGTGCTCGGCCAGTTCCCGCAGCGTGTGCGCGGTGGGCGGCAGCATCGCCAGCCGTCCCGCCAGGTGTTCGGCGAGGGCCGTGGCCGGTGACAGCCACAGCAGCCGGTCGGACTCGCCGGGTATCGGGCGGGTCCGCTGCTCGACCGGCATGGCGGCGATGAAGAAGCGGGTGTCGTACCGGCGGGGCTCCACCTCGGGAGTCACCCAGCGTGCCCACGGGCGCAGCAGGTCGACGCGCAGGCCCAGGCCCCGGCGGGCCAGCAGGGCGGCCATGCTGAGCTGCCTCTTCTCCAGCGCGAGACGGTCGGTCTCCCAGCTGGGATCGGTGACGTCGGCGACGCTGTCCGTGCCGGGCCCGGCGAGCAGCACGCCGCTCTCCTCGAACGTCTCCCGCACGGCGGCGCACACCAGGGCGCGGGCCAGCGCCGGCTCGGCGTCGAGGGCCGCGCCGACGTCCGTTCCCGTGTCCGTTCCGACGTCCGTTCCCGTGTCCGTTCCGATGGCTGTCGCGGAGTCTGTCGCGGAGCCCGTCTCGGCGGTGCCGAACCACCGCGGCTGGGCGGCGACGTCGGCCGGGTCCACCGTCCCGCCGGGGAAGACGTGCATGCCGGCGGCGAAGGCCATCGTCGACACCCGGCGCAGCAGGCAGACCTGGATGCCCGTCCCGTTCTCGGCGTCCCGGAGCAGCGCGACGGTGGCGGCGTCGCGGGTCGCGACCGCTTGGCCGTGACCGGCCTGGAAGGCGGCCGCCCGCCGGGCGAGGTCCGGCGGCACCGGCCGCCGTGGCGCGCTCAGCGGATCCCGGCGCTCCCCACCCGTCAGATCGGCCATTCGTCACATGTTAGGCCGCGCCCGGACGAGCGGCATCCCCCTCCTCGGACGGTTTCGCCGGGCTCGGTCAGGTTCCCAGGGCGGTGAACCGGACGGGCTCGCGCAGGACGGTGGCGGCGGCGGGGAGGTCGGCGAGGCGGGTGGCGAGGGTGGCTTCGGCCAGGCGCGGGGGGAGGGCGGCGCTGAACTTCAGGCCGGCCAGGGCCTCGCCGGTGACGTGGGGGAGGCAGAGGCGGGACTGCAGGCCCGCGGTCGCGGCCTGCCAGCTGGCCGGGGTCAGGTCGGTGCGCAGGCGCAGGTAGGAGGCGGCCGGGGTCTGGAGGGGGTCGGCGAGGTCGCCGAGGCTCGCGGTGAGGGTGCGGTTGGCGCCTTCGCCGGCCCAGGTCCACCAACGGACGTCGGTCAGGTCCTCCGTCCGGACGATCATTGTGCCGCCCGGGTGGACGACGTTGAGGTGGTTCCCGCGGACGGCCGCGAGCCGCTGCGCCGCCCGGCGGGTGAGGGGGACCGGCGGGCCGGCGCCGAGCAGGACATCCCGCATCGCTCTGGTCAGCTCGAAGGACGTGGCGCCGTCGGCAGGGGCCAGCCAGCGGGCCCGGCCGCCGCTCTCGGCGGGCTCGACGAAACAGCGGCGGCGCTTCCAGTCGATGTGGGTGACCCGCCAGCTGCGGCCGGCGAGCAGCAGCAGCCGCGGGCCCTCGACGGGGCCGGTGAGCAGGACCGGGTCGGTGCGGCCTATCTCGTCGCGGCCGTGCAGGACGGTGAACTCGGGTGCCGCGGTGAAGACCGCGGTCAGCTCGGAGAAGTGCCGGTGGCCGAAGCGGCGCTCCGCCTCGGGGCCGACGAACAGCATGCCGCCGTCGGAGTCCAGGTAGCCCATGCGGACGAGGTGGCGCACGACCGGCTCCGCCGAGCGGTCGAAGGGCGCGAGGCCGTTCCACTCGTCCACCCAGGCCCGGTCGCCGACCCGGTTCTCCTGAAGGCAGTATGCGAGCAGCTGCTGGGCGACGATGTGCCGTGGCTCCGGCGGTGCGACGACCGGCTCGACCCAGCCGCGGCCCCACAGCAGCAACAGCCCGGCGGCATGCACGAGCGCACTCTCGTTCAGGGCGAGGAACAGGCAGTTGCGAGTCGTACCCGCCCGGCGGCCGGTGCGGCCGAGACGCTGCAGGAACGACGCGACGGTTCCCGGGGCGTTGATCTGGATGACCCGGTCGAGGTCGCCGACGTCGATGCCCAGCTCCAGGGTGCTGGTGGCGACGATCACGCAGTCCCGGGCCTGGGCGAAGGCCTCCTCGGACCGGCGCCGCTCATCGACGGACAGCGACGCGTGCGAGAGGAACGTCGTCACCCCGAGGGAACGCAGCGCCTGCCCGAGCTCCTCGACGATCTTCTTCGAGTCGCAGAACACGAGCCGCTTCTCACCCCGGTGCAGGGCGGCCAGCACCTTTGCCGCGTTCGGCACCGAGGCGACGTAGTCCAGCTCGATCTCACCCGCCGGCGGTGCGGACGGCGTGGGCGGTGCGGACGGCGTGGGCGGCCCGGGTGCCGGCGGCGCGCCGCCGGCCGAGCCCGTCTCGACATTGGCTGGCAACGCGTCGGCAGCGGCCGCCGGCACGGTACCGGTCACGGCCTCCACGCCCCCGGCAGCGGGGGCCGTCGCCGGGGAAGACCGCCGGGAAAGCGCGGCCGGCAGGCCCGGCGCGACGACCTGGGCCGGGCGCCGGCCCGCACCCGAGCCCTGTAGCCAGCGCAGCAGCTCGGCCGGGTTCCCGACGGTCGCCGACAGGCCGATGACCTGCAACCCCCCGATCGACACCGCGTTGTTCGACACCGCGTTCCGCGGAACACAGGGATCGCCGTGCGCGGCGGCCCGTTCGGCGGTTCGTTCCCCTGCCTGTTCGGCGGCGATGATCCGGCGTAGCCGCTCCAGGACGGCGAGGAGGTGCCAGCCACGGTCGTCGCCGGCGAACGCGTGGACCTCGTCGACGATCACGGTGCGGACGCCGGCGAAGAAGCTGCGATGGTCGGTGCGGACGCTGACGAGCATCGCCTCCAGCGACTCGGGCGTGGTGAGCAGGACGTCGGGCCGTTCGCGGCGGATCCGGTTGCGCCGGCTGTCGGTCACGTCGCCGTGCCAGACGGCGGCCTGGCGCCCGAGCCAGCCGGTGTAGGTCTCCAGCCGGGGCGCCAGGTTGTTCAGCAGCGCCTTCAACGGGCACAGGTACAGCACCGACGTCCCCTGCCAGTTCTCGGCCGCCATCTGCGACAGGACCGGGAACGTCGCCGCCTCGGTCTTCCCGCCGGCGGTCGGCGCGAGCAGCAGCGCGTCCGAACCGGCGAGCAGCGGCGCGGCCGCCTCTTCCTGCAACGGCCGCAGCCCCGGCCACCGCAGGGTGTTCACGATGTGGTGCAGCACCACCGGGTGCAGCAGATCCGCCGCGTCGGCGGCGGACGCCTCCGGCTCGACGGTCACGCCGGACCCGGGCCCAGGTCCAGGTCCGCATCCGGGTCCAGGTCCGCGTCCGGGTCCGCGTCCGGGTCCAGGTCGATGTCGATGTCGTCGGCGCGGGCGGCGTTGCGTTCCAGGTCGGTCATTTCGGCCGTGCCGATGGTCAGCGGGTAGTCGCGCCTGGGGGCGAAGTCGTCGAACTGGTCGACCCGGTCGAGCACGTCCCCGACGAGCTTCTTCAGGAACAGCCTGGGCGTGACACCCACCTTCCCGCCGAGCCGCCCGGCGACCGCCCCGGCCAGCTCCTCGAGATAGGCGTCGTCGACGAGCTTCTCGATCCGGCCGGCCGCGTCGCCCGGCGCACCGGCCGCGTACAGGTCCCGGACCCGCCCGCCGAGCTCGACCAGCGACGCCTCGGTGAACCCGGCCAGCCGCAGCTGCACGGCCCTCGGGTTGTCGAACTTCGGGTCGGTGGTGAAGTCGGTCGCCAGCCGCTGCGCGAGCGGCGCGAGCCGCCCCACCCCCTGCGGGCCGTCATAGAAGGCCGGCGTTCCGGTGATGACGAGGAACAGGCCGGGGAAACGGCCGCTGTGGACCTCGTCGATGAGCTGGCGCAGCGCGTTCAGCGCCTTGTCCCGCGCGTCGGAGCGAACCCGCTGCAGGGTCTCGACCTCGTCGAGGACGAGGAGCAGACCGCGGAAGCCGCTGTCACGCAGCACCACCAGCAGCCCCTGCAGGAAGCCGAGCGCCCCGAAATGGTCCAGCTCGCCGCGCACCCCGGCGGCCCGGCGGGCGCTCGCCGCGACGTGCGGCTGCCCACCGAGCCAGGCGAGCACCGCCGCCGCGGACGCCTCGTCGCCGGTGGCCAGCGC
>NZ_CAKKTM010000193.1 GCF_920888515.1 Protofrankia sp. CiP1_Cm_nod1
GGCCGCCGGTGTTCCGGTGCAGCAGTGTCTCCCGGTGCCCGCGGCCGAGCAGCACCGTCCCGGCCGGCCCGGAGATCTCCTCCGCCTCGAAGACCAGTTCGTCGCGTGCGCTGGGGACCAGCCGTGCCAGGTAGGAGTGTGGCGGTGCCTCCACCCGGACCGTGATCCCCGACGCGCCGCCCCGCGGGCCGCCGTGCAGCAGCGCTCCGGCACCGCCGCGCAGCCCGACGAACAGTTGCAGGTCCTCGTCGACGATTCGCCCCAGCAGTTCCAGCGCGGAGATGAAGTTGCTCTTGCCCGCCCCGTTCGGGCCGATCAGGACGTTCAGCCCGCCCAGCCGGACCCGCGTCGAGCGGATCGAGGTGTACCCCTCGACCGTCACCGCCGCAAGCCGGCCTGTCATCATGCGATCACTCTACGGCGGGCGCCGCCGCGGGCGACGTCTGGCTGTGCATCCGGGCTGGCCGAGGAAGCGGTACGTGGCCCCGGCCAGGGACTCTGCTGCTTAATTCGGGTGGGCCGCGTTTGCGGCATGATCGCCTCTGTGGTCCTGTCGTGTCGTGGGCCGCGGGAGGTGGAGCGCATGTCGTTGCAGCCCAGAGGGCTGCCGGAGATCCCGACACAGACCGTGGCGGCCGCGCGGGCGGCGTTCCCGCGGGGGACGTTGGCGATGCGGCTGCGCGACCGGCTGGCCGAGGTGTTCGTCGACGAGCCGCGTTGCCGTTACGGCTGATCACGGACGTTCTCACCACCCAGGCGGGCGTCCCCGACGTGCAGGTCACCCTGCCTGTCCAGCGCACCCTTGCCGACCGTGGTCTCACCCCCGCCGAGCACTACCTGGACGCCGGCTACCGGAATGCTGCCGCGCCGTGAACCGGCGGGACCTCGACCTCGACGACCCGGCACTCGCCCCACTCCCGCCCCAGCAATCCGGCCCCTTCTACGGCCCGACCTGACGGCACCGTTCAGGAGCTCGGGGAGCTGGTCAACACGAGCAGGAAGGCGCTGTCGGCGGTGTAGCTCCAGGCGGGGCGGATCCAGATGTGGGGCTCTGGCCCTGTTTGAGGACACTCCCGGTATGACGTCGATCTGGGTGGCGGTGGTCCGCGTCAGCCCGGCCGTGCGGGAGAAGCTGAGCGTTCGACACGGTCTTGACGCCGACGTTGTGATCAACGCGATCCAGTGTGTCGCAGGTCTCCAGCGGGCTTGGTATGATCATCCCAGTCGGGGGCGGCGAGCCCTGGTGAAGACCCAGGTGCGAGGAATGCGGGTGCTTATTGTGCTCTATTCGACTGGCCTCGGCGTGTGTCAAGGCCGCCGGCCGGTGGGGGACAGCGGCCGGCTATGCCGGTCGACGGATGTACACCGCCAGTGACGGCAGCCCGCCCGCGGACGGGGCCATGCGCATCCGGTGCTCGGTGCCGGTGGGCAGCCGGACCGTCCGCTGCGGCCCGAACGCCCACCGCAACAGCGACGACAGTTCCCGCGCGTCGGGTGGGTCGGAGTGAAACCGATAGCGGGACTTGCGGGCCGCAAGGATCTGGCCGAGGCCGACCGGAATGTCCGGCCGCGCTCGGGGTAACGCGATCCGCCCGGTGGCCGCGGACAGCCCGTCAAGGACGACTTCCCGGTTCGGCGAGCCGTTGAGGAGATCCTGGATCCGCTGAATACGACTGATCGCGTCCGCGCTGTCACTCATGTTCGTCCTCGTCGGCCCCCCGGAACGACCCGGTCAAACTGTCCGGCCGGCGGTACGGCCGGATGCCGCGTGGCTGGGTGCGGTGCGACTGGGTGCGCCGCGTTCGGATGCCGTGTGGTCGGGCGTGCTGTGGTCGGGCGCGGTGCGGGCCGCCGGGACCAGCCCGGGACCAGCCCGGGAACGGGCCGGAAGGCGGGGTCGATCTGGTCGGCCAGGTCCATGCCGGTCGCGTCGTTGGCCCAGGCCACGGTGTTGCGCGGATGGATGTCGTGCATCTGGGTGACGAAGCGGTCCCAGTCCCGGGCGGTGCTGTCGACCTTCATGCCGGGCTCCGAGGTCGTGGCGACACTGCTACGATCGGCACAGCATGCTGGAACCGTAATCGTTTTCGTTAAGGCTCGCGGGCCGGCCAGTGGCGCCGCGCCGGTGGTTCAGCGTCACCACGCTTCCCGGTCGTTACGATTTCAGCCTGGGCCGCCTCGCCGGAGCCGTCCACGGGATGGCGTGCCCCGCCGGGGAACGACAGCGGAGGACGGGGACCGAGCAGGCAGGACGAGCAGGCGGGAAAGGCAGGGAGGGGATGGCCGTGGTCACGTCGGTACCGGTTGCGCAGGCCCAGCCCGATGCCGCCGCGACGGTCGAGCGGCTGCGCCGGACGTTCGCGACGGGCCGCACCCGCGACCTCGGGTGGCGGCTGCGGCAGCTCGGCGCGATCGAACGCCTGCTCACGCAGCGGGAGGACGACATCGTCGCCGCCCTCGGCGCCGACCTCGGCCGGGGCGCCCACAACGCCTGGTTCGGGGACATCGCCAGCACCCGCGCCGAAGCCGCGTACGCCCGCAGGCACCTGCGGGGATGGGTGCGCCCACGGCGGACGTCACTGCCGGTGAACATGCTGCCGGGCAGGGGCTTCTACCAGTATGAACCACTGGGCGTGGTGCTCGTCGTCGGCCCGTGGAACTACCCGGTCTACCTGACGCTGTCCCCGCTCGTCGGGGCGCTCGCCGCGGGCAACGTTGTCGTGGTCAAGCCGTCCGAGCACGCGCCGGCGACCTCCGCGCTGCTCGCCCGCCTGCTGCCGGAGTATCTGGACGCGGACGCGGCCGCCGTGCGCGAGGGGGATGCCACCGTCACCCGGCAGCTGGTGGCGCAGGGGCTCGACCACGTCTTCTTCACCGGCGGAACAGAGACCGGTAAGCAGGTGATGGAGGCCGCGGCGCGGCACCTCACCCCGGTGACCCTGGAGCTGGGCGGCAAGAGCCCGGTCATCGTCATGCCGGACGCCGACCTGGACGTCGCCGCCCAGCGGATCGCCTCGGTGAAGCTGCTCAACGCCGGCCAGACCTGTGTCGCCCCCGACTACGTTCTCGTCGACAGCTCGGTCCGGGACGAGTTCGTCGCGAAGATCCGGGCCACGCTGGAGCGGTTCCAGCGGGACGAGCCCGTACAGCGGATCGTGAACCCACGGCAGTTCGACCGGCTGCGCCGCGCGCTCGAGGGGCACCACGGGCAGGTCGTGGCCGGCGGCGGCAGCGATCCCGGCACGATCACCGTCGAGGCGACGGTCGTGCTCGATCCGGACCCGGCCTCGGAGCTGATGACCCAGGAGATATTCGGGCCGGTTCTGCCCGTCCTGACGGTCGGTTCCCTCGACGAGGCGGTCGCCTTTGTCAACGCCCGGCCGAAGCCGCTCGCCCTGTATCTTTTCACCAGTTCGAGGACGGTGGTGCGGCAGGTGCTGCGCGGGACGAGCTCCGGTGGTGTCGTCGTCAACCATCTGGCGGTGCAGGTCCTCGTCCCGCAGCTGCCTTTCGGGGGAGTCGGCGCCAGCGGGATCGGCGCCTACCACGGCCGGTGGGGATTCGAGGCGTTCAGCCACCGCCGGGCGGTCGTCACGAAACCGGCCCGGCCTGACCCGCCGCTGCTCTACCCGCCGTACACGGAATGGAAGAAGAAGCTGCTGCGCCGCTTCTTCTGAGATTTCCTGTGAGATTTCCTGGGACGCGCCGGGCTTTTGTGGGTCCTGCTGGCGCCGGCTGCCCGGCCCGCCCCGGCCGCGGGTGGTGCCCGTGACCGGGGCGGGTCTGACGGCGCCCGGGAGAAGGCGTACCGGCGGGATTCGTCATCGGTACCGGTCCCGCCGGCGCGGGTCGAGCTGTGTTGCGACGTTGCTGGCTCAACGTCCGCTCACCACTTGTTGTCGGTGAGTTGTTTTCGGAGTCGTGCCGTCACACCGTGTTGGTGCCGGTCAGGTGGTGCCGATCAGATGATCGGGCCGACGATCGGGCCGACGATCGGGCCAACCGGGCCGACGATCGGGCCGACGCCAACGGGGCCGACAGGACCGACGGGGCCGACCGGACCCACGGGGCCGACCGGACCAACCGGGCCGACAGGGCCAATGGGGCCGACCGGGCCGACCGGACCAACCGGGCCGACGATCGGGCCGACACCGACACCCGCGTCAGCCCCCACGACGGTGGTGGCACCGGCGTCTACGCTGCTTGCGGTTGCGACAGAGGTGCCCAGACCGATGAAGGCCGCGGCACCGAGCGCCACGGTCGCGCCGGCGAGGACCCTCCGGACTATCGAATTCTTGTCGTTTTGCACGGGTAACACTTACCTCCCAACGCATTCATCCGATAGAACCTGCAGCAACGCGAACTCCCGAAAACGAAATGGTAGCCGCGTCTCGTTCACGTTAGGCCATGCGCCGGGCCGGGCGGGGACTATTCCCGGCGCGGTACGTGTATGTCACAGGAACCGGCCCGGGACGGATGGCGGGCCGGGCCGGCAGTGCCACGGGCAACGATATCCGCTGTGTGGACAACGGTATTTGCTGTATCGCGGTCACCGTCGGCGCCGGCGGTATGTGCTGTCCCACTCCGAAAGGGCCGTCGTCACGGTGACCGGCGACCGGCCGTCACGAATTCCGTGCCTGTCGGCCAGGTCACGCCCGGTCGTCGCCATCGCCCGGGGGCCATCGCGGAAAATGCCAGGACCACTGCCGGGACCATTGCGGGGAACTCCGGGACCATCGGCGGCGGAACAATGCCACACGTCCCGCCGCGGACGGGACGACCGGGTACGGGCCGGCGGCGGTCCGCCGCTGCCGCCGCCGCTGCCACTGTCACGGCGGCGGGCCGCGCCGTCGGCACCCGCCGCCGGACGGGCC
>NZ_CAKKTM010000194.1 GCF_920888515.1 Protofrankia sp. CiP1_Cm_nod1
CGTCGAAGCCGTCGTCTTCGCCGACCCCCGCACCTTCGTCCTGCCCGACGGCCGCTTCGACCTGGCGAAAATGCTCGACGAATTCACCGACTTCTGGACGGAAAGCGGCGAGATCCTCGCCTCCGGCCGGCGTTACCCCGAGGCCGCCCCCCAGCTCGTCCTCATGGGCTTCCTCCAACGTGTCGTCAACGGCGGCGGCTACGTCACCCGCGAATACGGCATCGGCCGCGGCCGCATCGACCTGCTCATCCGCTGGCCCTACACCACCCCCGACGGCAAACGCCACTGGCAACGCGAAGCCCTCGAGCTCAAGGTCTGGCGCGCCGGGCGCGCCAACCCGCTGCGCACCGGCCTGAAACAGCTCGACCACTACCTCGACCGGCTGGGCCTCGACACCGGTGTCCTGGTCCTCTTCGACACCCGACCCGACGCCCCCGACATCACCGAACGCACCACCATCACCACCACGACAAGCCCCGCCGGCCGCACCATCACCCTCATGCAGGCCTGACACGCCAGAAAAGCGGTAACGGAAGGTAACGCGGTAGCGGAAGGTGACTTCCGTCCGCATCCGGGTTCTGGCGTTCCACCGCCCGCTACCGCCCGCGGTGAGCGGGCGCTTCGGACGTCACCAGCGGCCCCGCCGGCCGTTCACCGCGGCGAGCGTAGCGGCCCCCGCCACCAGGAAGGCCGCCGTCGAGGCCGCGGCCTTCCGCCAGGACGCCGGTCGCCGGCGCGGCCACGACCGCGTTCCGGCTGCCGTGTCGGTGCTGGTGGCGCCCAGCAGGTGGTCGTAGACGGCGACGTATCCGGGGGCCTGCAGCCGCCAGTCGAGGACCTCGACGGCCCGCTCCCGGCCCTGGCGGCCGAGCTCACGGCGACGTTCGGGGTCGTCCAGGAGATCCGTGACGGCCCGGGCGAACCCCTCGAGGTCCCCCGGCTCGACGTAACAGGCCGTGTAGCCCGCGGACACCCTGGTCTCGGTGAGGTCGAAGGTGACGACCGGCACCCCGTAGGCCATGTACTCCATGGTCTTGTTCATGGTCGACACCTCGTTCAGCGGATTCGCCGGATCCGGGCCGAGGCCGACCGCGGCGGTCCGCAGGTACTTCTCGATCGTGACCGCGTCCGCCCTGCCGGTGAAGGTCACGTAGTCGTCCAGGCCGAGCTCGGTGGACAGCGCGCGCAGCTCCTCGAAGCAGTCACCGAAACCGAGCAGGGCGACGTGGATGTCCTCCCGGCCGTCCTTGTGGACAAGAATGTCGAGCGCGCGCAGGACGGCGTCGACACCGTCCTGCGGGCCCATCACCCCGAGGTAGACGGCGAGGTGGCGCCGGCCACGGCGCAGGTCCGGCGAGTCCGCGCCCGGCCGCATCCGGTCGGTGTCCGGGCCGCTGCGTACCACCGTCGTGTCGGCGTGGTCGCGCCGGCCGCGTCCCATCGCCACCAGCCGGTAGGACTCGTTGGTCGAGATCACGTGGTCGGCGAGGCGGTAGGTGATGCCCTCGAGCAGGTAGAGGCCGCGCAGCAGCAGGTCGGACGGGCGGTCGAAGCGGGACCGGTACACCTCCGGGCACAGATCGTGCTGGTCGTAGACGAACTTCGTCCCGGTGAGCTTGTAGGGGGCGGCGAGCAGCGCGTAGGTGTCCGGCGGGTTGCACGCCTGGATGACGTCGAAACCGATCTCGCGCCGTACCCGGACGGACAGCCTGGCCGTCCTCAGCCAGCACACGACGAATTCGGCCAGATAACCACGGACGCCGGGCCTGGTCTTCGGGGCGTCGTATTTGTGGAGATGGACGCCGTCGAGCTCCTGGTAATCGGGATCCTGCGGCCCGCGGGGGCAGATCACCGACACCGTGTAGCCGGCCCGGACAAGTTCCTGGCATTCCAGCCAGACCCGCCGGTCCAACGGTACCGGCAGATTCTGCACAATGATCAGGACACGCTTGTTCACCTTCGGTCGCCCCCCGGACGCCGGTGGCCCGGGTTTTCACCCGCCGCCACACCTGAATTGCATGACATTCCTGACAGCGGTCCCGGTGGCACCGGGCGGGTGGCCTGGACGTGCTTTTCCGCTCGTCCGGTCCGCCCGTCCGGTCCGCCCGTGACGAGCTCGGGGTCAGCCCGCGGTCGGCCGGTCCGCGGCGGCCGGCGACGGCGGGTATCCCGGTTGCCATTCCCGGCGGCTCCGCCAGACCCCCACCCAGGCGCCGGCGGCCGACGCGGAACGTCCCGGCCCGGATGCGGCCGGCCGCGCCGCACCCGTCGCCGCCGGTGCTGTCGCCGCAGGTGCCGGTGCTGTCGCCACAGGTGCCGGTGCTGTCGCCGGCCGCGCCGCCCGCAACCGGCGGGTGAGCACCGCCAGCGCCGCCCGCACGGCCACGCCGAGGGTCAGCAGCGCGAGCGCGGCCCGCTGACGCGCGCCCGGCTCGAAGTGATCGCGTACGAACGTCGCCTTCGCCCGCATCACCATGATCATTTTGTCCGAGCGGCGGGCCGAGGAGGCGCCCACATGGTGGATGACGGTGGCGTTCGGCGTGATCACCGGGCGCCAGCCGGCGCGGCGGGCCCGCACACTGAGATCCGCGTCCTCCCCGTACATGAAGTAGCGGGGATCGAACCCGCCGAGAGCACCGAAGACGGCCCGTGGGACCAGCAGCAGGCAGCCGGTGACGACACCGACCTCACGGACGCTGTCCCGGCGCCACCGGCCCAGCGACTCCGGGTCGAACAACGCCGAGCCCTTGCGCCAGGTGCTCAGCCCCAGGCCGAAACACGCCAGGCTCCACAACGTCGGCACGCCCCAGCACGAACTCGGATCCAGCGAGCCGTCCGGACGCAGCGTCCGGCCACCGTAGATGCCGTGTCCGGGCCGGGCCCGCGCGAACGCGAGCAGCGCGCCGAGCGCGTCGTCGAGAACGACCGTGTCCGGGTTGAGCAGCAGCAGGTACTCGCCCTTGGCACGCTGGGCGGCGAGGTTGACCGCCCGTCCGAAACCGAGGTTGGTCCCGGACTCGACCACCTCGACGTCCGGGAAGGCGGCGCGGACGCGTGCCGCGGAGGAGTCGGTCGACGCGTTGTCGACGACGATCACCTCGTACGAGGTGTCCCTGGTCTGCTCACGCAGGGATTCCAGGCACTTTACGGTGAGCTCCGCGGTGTTGTACGAGACGATCAGTACGGAAACCTCGACGCCGGCCCTGACGGCGGCCCCGGCGCTGGTCTCGGCGCTGGTCTCGGCGCTGGTCTCGAGACCGGTCATCCCGGCTCACCCCGCTTCCCCACGACCCGCGCCGGCGCCCCCACCGCGATCGAGCCGGGCGGCAGCGACCGGGTCACCACCGAACCCGCGCCGACGACACACCCGTCGCCGATCTCCACACCGGCGGTGACGACCACCCGGGCGCCGAGCCAGACGTCCCGGCCGATCCGGATGTCGCGTTCGCGCCTGGGCTGGTGCATGACCGGGACGTCCGGGGCGATCTGGTAGTCGGAGGCCGTGACGAACACCTCCGGGCCGAACAGCGCGTATTCCCCGATGTCGATCCGGCCGGTGCTGTCACCCGCCCACAGGTAGCAGCGCTCACCGATGTGGGCGTGGTCGCCGATGCTGATCCGCTCGCCGTTGCGGATGGAGACGTTGGGCGCCAACCGCACCCCCCGGCCGCGGGTCAGCAGCGCCTTCTGCCGGGTGTGGGAATAGGAATAGAAATGCAGGATGCGGAACAGATGCGCGTAGGGACGCGGGTCCAGCAGCGATTTCACGGCGTTGAGCCGCCGCGTGCCGGCCGCCTTCCCCCGCCTGGCCGCGCTCCCCTCGGCTGTTTTCCCCCGGAACGCGCTCCCCCGCATCGTGGCCCCCTCGGCCGTGCCCCCGTTCACGGACGGGCTCCCATTCGCGGACGCGTTCCCGCTCACGGACGGGCTCCCATTCGCGGACGTGTTCCCGCTCACGGACGCGCTCATGCGGCCGCTCCGTTCACCCGGCTGCTGGCATCCCGTTCCCAGGTGCCCAGCTGCCCGCGTCGGACCTTGCGCCGGGCCAGCAGCTGGGCCACCGCGGAGATGGCGACATAGGCCGGGACGGCGGTGACCAGCGCCGGCTCGGCGCGCACCACGGCGAGCCAGCCGGGCAGCCGGCCGGGACGCGCCACCCCGGCCGTACTCGACCCGGCCGTACTCGACCCGGCCGTGCCCGCGGCCGGGGTGGCCGGCGCCAGGCCCAGCCGCCGCATCTCGATGTTGCCCGCGTACACCCGGATCTTGCGTAACACCAGGTCACGGGCGGTACGCGCGGGATGGACGAGGAACTCGGTGCCGGAAACGGTCCGGCGCTCGTCCGCCGTGAAACGGTGATAGAGGAAGAAGTCGTCCGCGATCGCCTCCGGGAACCGGTCGAACCGGGCCCGGCCCCGCTCGCTGACGCCCACCACACCGGAACCGACATGGTTGTCGCGGGTGTAGGGCAGCTTCAGCCAGATGCGGTAGTAGTCCCGGACGGCCCGGCTCACCCCGGCCGTGGCGACCCGGATCCGCGGGGCGGCCGCGAGCGCGGGGCCGGCCCGCAGCACCTCGGCCACCCGGAGCAGGTCGCCGCCGCGGACCTCGATGTCGGCGTCCACGTAGAAACGCGGGAAGCCGGTCGCGGTGTCGTCACCGAGGTTGAGCGCGCCGGCCTTGCCCGGCCGGGGTGCCTCCACCACCCGGGCCCCGGCGGCGCGGGCGAGCTCAGCGGTGCGGTCGGTGCAGCCGTTGCAGACGACGACGATGTCGATCTCCCCCGGGCGGACGCCGTCGGCGAGCCGCTCCAGGCAGCGGCCGATCACCGTCTCCTCGTTGTGCGCGGGTATGACGACGCTGGCGAGAACGGTCACGTGGTCACCTGCCCCAGCCCCCCTTCCCGGATCCGCCGGCCGGGCGCTCAGCGCCCCGCCTGGCGGCGGGCGCGCAGCGTGCGGGCGGCGTCGACGAGCAGGGGCGGGGCGGCCCGGCGGGCGATGTCCTGGGCGCGGGCCAGCCCGGTCGGGCGGATCTCCTCACCGGGGCGGGCCCGGAACAGCGTGGTGTGGTCCGGTGACGCCTCGTCGGCCGGCCGGCCGTTGGTGTAGTAGTACCAGGCCAGCGAGCGCCGGGTGACCCCCTCCGGGGAACGCAGCGGATCCGGGTGGCCATGGTAGGAGTGGTCGGTGGTCGCGAAGACCACGAACCTGTTGAACAGCGGCGCGATCCGGTGGACGGCTTTTGTCATGTCGCGGTCCCACAGCTCCAGGTGGCCGCCCCAGGAGTCGTCCCAGTCCTCGTTCAGGTACAGCAGCACGTTCAGCCGCCGGTCCACGCCGAGCCGGCGGTGCCGGTTGAAGTCCGCGTGCACCTTCAGGAAACCGCCCCGGACGATCTGGTGCAGACCGCCGCCGACAAGATGCGGATCCGGCAGCAGGCCCGAAATCCCGGTCAGCTCCTCCAGGAAGTCGAGGAAGGGGCCGGAGTTGAACTGCTGGAGTATGTGCCGCAGCGGCGCCGGCATCAGTGTCTCGTCCGCCAGCGCGAGTTTGACCTCCTGGCTGGCGTCGAAACGCTGCCAGTCGGCGTCCCCCGGCTTCGGGAAGGCGTCGACGACCGCCCGCAGCGTCTCAGCGGGCAGAAAATCGTCGATGACGACGTGCCGGAAGGGCTGCGCCGTCTGAAAGGAGGCGCCGTATTTCTCCGCGAGCGGCCGCAGAGTCTCCCGGTCGAAATAGTAGTCGGACACGGTCCGTGGCAACGTGAAACAACCCCCCAAAGCCGTGGGCAGCTCCGGCGATTTCACCGGAACAGCTGCCCGCACTACACCCCGTCACTCCACGCACGCTCCGTAAGGTAACGCACCGGCGCGTGAGTGGCCCCACCTCGGCGCCCATACTGTAGACCATCCGGATGTGGCGCCGGACACGGCACATGCGGCAGCGGGTATCCGTCACGCGTTCACCGACGGCACCGAAGACCGGTTCACCCACCGCAATGGCGCGCTTCACGAGGGGGAGTTGTCTGTCGATGACCACGGGAATCACAACGAACGACACGGCCGCGGCCACGGCCACGGCCACGGCCGGGGAACGGCCGCTGCGCGTCCTGTACTCGTTTCCGCACACCCTCGGCCGGCCGGGGATCTCCACGACCGCGTTCCACCAGGTCAGAAGCATGATTGACGCGGGTTTCGCGGTGACCGTGTACTGCACGAGCCTGGCGGGGGAACTCGACGGCGCGGCCGAGGTCGTCGAGACGATGGTCGCCCGGGGCCGGCGGATCCCGCACCGGGCCATCGGCGTCCGCCGCGCCTACGGCTACCACGACAGGCGTACCGCCCACGAACTCGCCACCCGCCCGTACGCCTACGACGTCGTGCACACCTGGCCCCGCGGCTGTATCCACACCCTGCGGACGGCGCGGCGCATCGGCCTGCCCGGGCTGCGCGAGGTGTGCAGCCCGCACAGCCGGTCCGCCTGCGGGCTGGCCGAGCAGGAGGCCGCCGCCTGCGGCATCCAGCTCCCGCGCGGGCACGCCCATCGCGGCACCACCGGTCATCTCCGCCGGGAGGACGCCGAGTACGACGCGGCGAGCACGCTGCTGTGCCCGTCCGACTATGTGGTGCGGACCTTCGCCGAGTACGGGGCCGACACCGGCCGGCTGGTCCGGCACGCCTACGGCTACGACCCGGCCCGGTTCTTCCCCACCGATCTCCCCCGCCCGGCGGACCGCCCGTTCACCATGGTCTTCGCGGGACGGGGCGAGCCGAACAAGGGGCTGCACTACGCGCTGCGCGCCTGGCGCGACGCGGGCGCCCCCGGCGAGCTGCTCATCTGCGGTGTGATCATGCCTGAGTACCGCGCGAGCCTGGGCGAGCTGCTGAGCCTGCCCGGGGTCCGGGAGCTCGGGTTCGTCGACGACCTCGGCACGCTCTTCCGGAGCGCGGACGCGCTCGTACTACCCAGCGTCACCGAGGGGAGCGCCCTGGTGACGCTGGAGGCCGCCGCCTGCGGCTGCGTCCCGGTGATCTCCGACGCCTGTGGCTCCCCGGCCCGGCACCTGGTCGACGGGCTGGTCCACCAGGCGACGGACACCGCGACACTGGCCGAGCACATCCAGCTGCTCGCCGAGGACCCCGCGACGCTCGCGACGCTGCGGCAGGGCTGCCTGGACGCCCGCGACCGGCACACCTGGGACGCGGCGGGCACCCGGCTCGCCGAGGTCTACCGCGCGGCCGCCCGGCCACGCCCGCCGCTCGGCGCCCCCGTCACATCGTCCGGTGGATCTCCCGGCGGTGGCCGACTCCCACGATCAGGATGATGAGCTGCCCGTCCACGATGTCGTAGATGATCCGGTAGTCGCCGACCCGCAGCCGGTAGCGGTCCTCGTAGCCGGCGAGTCTCCGCACGTTCGCGTCCGGGCGGCGCGGGTCGTCCCCAAGCAGGACGAGGGCCCGCAGGATCGTCAGCGCGGCCGGTTGCGGGATGGCCCGCAGCTGCCGGACCGCCCGTTCACGCCACCTGAACGCGTACTTCACGCGACGCCCTGGTCAGGGCTGTCCTCGAAGATCGCGGCGATGGCCTCGGCCATGCTGTAGGTGGGGGCGTCGGGGTTCTCCGCCAGGTCGCGGTCGGCCTCCCGGGCGAAGTACCGGTCGATGGCGTCCTCGAGAGCGTTGAAATCCTCGATGGGGACGACCGCGGCCACGGCCTGGCCGTTGCGCGTGATGACGGTGGGCGTTCCGCCCTGGGCGCGCGTGATGACCTCGGCGAAATGGGCGCGGGCGTCCCTTGCGCTCAGCTCGTTCTGGCTGTCGTCCACACCGGAAGCGTACCCTGAATTGTGTACACGCAGGATCGCTGGCCGGGACAGCTCACGCGTGGGACGCCCCGCCGGTGGGCGATGGCCGGCGGCGGGGCCGCCTCCGAGAACGGCCTCAGGGCGCGGCTGTCAGGACACCGGCCGCGGATCGGGCCGGCGGGCGGGCCCGGCCGGTGGCGACGGCGCCGCGGCCACCGGCCGGACGCCGGGCAGCAGGCGCGCGGCGTTGCCGGCGTACACCTGGCGCAGCACCTCGGGGGGAAGGTCCAGACCGTAGACAGCCCAGCGCCCCTGCGGCGGCGGCACCGACGGCGAGTACGTGAAGTGGTCGTCGTCGGTCTCCAGCAGCCGGAAGAAGGCCCGGTAGCCGTCCGCGGCCGGGGGGAAGGCGTCCGTGCCGAACAGCACCCGGTCGGCGAAGCGCTCGATGAACCGGCGGGCCACCCGCGGCTGGCGGCCCAGCTCGGCGGCACGGGCCGAGATGTCGACGCACAGGTTCGGGTAGGCGGCCAGCATCCGGGTGACCTCGCCGAGGTCCTCGGCCAGGCATCCGACGTGCGCCCCCACGAAGGTCGTGCGGGGATGGGCCGCCACCACCGACTCCAGCGCTTCGAGGAGGCGGGGCAGGCCCGGGCCGCGCAGCCCGGGCAGGGCGTTCAGGCCGGCGGCCCGGGAGGCGGTCGGGTGCCGGCGCAGCTCGTCGAGGCGTTCGTTGTGCCGGTCGGGACGGCGGAAGAACGCCACCGGGTCACCGACGTGGATGAGGACCGGCAGCCCGAGCTGCCCGGCCGTCTCGAACACGTCGGAGAGCCTGGGATCGTCCGGCAGCACCAGCCGGCCCCGGCCGTCACGGACCCGCATCCCGAGGTCCTTCCACACCTTCAGACCGCGCGCGCCGGCGGCGGCGGACGCGCGCAGCTGCGCGACCAGCTCCCCGGTCGCCCGCCGCGAACGCAGCAGCCCCCAGTCGAGGTGACAGTAGGTGACGAAACGTCCGGGGTGGGCGCGATCGTAGCGGTCGAGGTTGGCCGCCAGCTCCGCGCCCCACCGGCCGTCGAGGTTGACGATGGTCGTGATGTTGAGCTCGTCCATCATCGCCAGCAGCGCGCCGACGTCGTCGACCATCCAGGAGCCGTCCCGGCGCAGCCAGCGGCCCAGGTGGTTGTGCGCGTCCACGGCCGGGAACGCGGCCCGGCGGATCTCGGAGGCGGGTGTCCGCAGGGCCGGCTGAGGATCCCACCGCGACAACGGAGGGTCCGCGATACGCGCCCGCAGGAGAGCGATACCGGCTTTCCTGACGGTCTGGCGTGGGTTCATCAGGCAGCCTTTCGGATGGACGGTCTCGGATGTGTGGCCAGATACGCCGCCCGCCACCGCCCGGCCCGGGCGAACAGCCGCTCGGTCATCGGCAGGACGAACATGAGACCGAGCAGGCCGAGCACGAGCACCATGCCGAGAGCGCGTTTGCTGTTGCCGGTGACCAGGCTGGCCCGGCCGGGCATCAGGGCGGGGACCGCCGTGAGACGGGCGTTCGACTCCGGCGCGGCCGCCTGCTGGACGTCCTGGAGAGTCGTACCGACCTGGGTGGCCAGCTCCCGCATCTTGGCGACCGCGACATCGGGGTCGCTGCTCCAGACGGTGACGATGACGGTCGGGGCGTCCGGGGCCCCGGGGTTCTCCGGGGTGCCGATGGTCTCGGCCGCGACCACGTACTCGGCCCCGCGCTCCGCGCGGTTGAGATCGACGACGAAGCCCCGGCCGTTGACCCGTTCGGCGACCACCCGCACGATCGTCTGATTGCTCAGGTTGAAGGCCTGGTAGGGGTTGAGCGCGCTGCCGGCCTGGGGGAACACCGCGAGCGCGGCGGTCGCCTCGTACGTGCCCCGGGCCGACCGGACGTGCAGCATCCCGGCAGCCACGAGCAGGGCGACGGCCAGCGCCACGTACCAGCGGCGCAGCGCGAGGGCGGGCAGGTTCCAGATCCCCGGGTGCGGCAGCCCGGCGCCCGGCCACGGCCGGCCGGCGGCCCGGTGCGGCGCGGATCCGTCCCCGGTACGCCGCAGGCCCTCCAGCCGCATCAGCGCGCCGACGCTTCCGATCAGCAGGAAGGTGGTCAGGAAGACCATCGCGTAGCCGAGCGCGTCAAAAGTGACGAAGGACACCCCGACCGCGATGACGGCGCCGGCCAGCGTCTGCGCGAGGTTGCGCAGTTCGGGATCCTCGCTGTCCCGGCGCAGGCGACGGGCCAGCACGAAGGTGCCGACGAACAGCAGCAGCAGGACGCCGAGCCCAATGACACCGGTCTCGATCAGATGCCCCAGGTAGGCGTTGTCCAGCACCCGGTACTTCTCCGGCAGGAAGGTGCCGTAGCCGCGCCCGAGCCAGAAGGAGTTGTCGATGTAGACGCCTGCCGTGGCGTAGTCGGCCGTCCGGCCGGCCGCACTGTCGTCGTTACCGATGTTGAGGAACAGGTCGAAGATCGTCTTCAGGGTCCCGGGACTGGCCACCTGCATCGCGGCCAGGGCCACCGGGGAGAGCAGCAGGGCCCGTCGCCGCAGGCGCGCCGGCCAGGACGGCACCAGCACCAGCAGGGCGATACCGATCGTGAGGATGGCCGACCGGGACACCGACATCGGCAGGGTGAGACCGATCACGGCGACCTTGAGCCACGCGTTGCGCCGCCCCTCCGGCGGCGCGTACAGCGCGTAATGCAGCGCGAGCGGCAGGACCGCCGCGAGGACGACCCCGAACTCGATCGCGTGGCTCGCCGTCCCGGCCACCCGGACCAGGCCGTCCCGCCCGGAGATGAAGCTCTGGCCACCGCCGCTGAGACCGGGTATCCGGATGTAGCCGTTGATGTCGAAATGGAAGTAGAACTGCAACAGCCCGAAGATCGCCAGTACCGTGCCGGCGGTGCACAGCCGGCGCAGCAGGGTATCCAGCCGTGCCCGGTCCGGGACGCCGTCGAGGACGGTGAACGCCAGGCCGAGCGCGGCGCCGACCGTGAGCACCCCGCGGTCGGCCGCGCGGATCTCCGCGCCGGAGATGGGCCGTGTCATGGCCGCCACGTAACTGACCAGCACGGACAGGCCAAAGAGGGCCAGCAGGACGCGCGCCCCCTGCCCCGGCAGGGGCGGACGCTGCCAGGGCACCAGCCGGACCGCGACATACCAGACGAACAGCAGCATCCCGAGCAGCAACGCCGGGTTGCCGGCGGCGCCCAGCGGCGCGAAACGCATCCGCGCCGGGATGATGATCATCATGACCAGCAGGGCGGTGACCGCGACCACCGCGTCCCCGCGGCGTAACAGCTGCAGGCGCAGGTCCGCCGCCTCCGGCGCCGACCGCGGTACCCGCCGGGACGTGACGAACAGCCCCGTGCCACCGAGCGTCCGCCCGGACGAGGAGATCATCGGTTCGGCAGCATCCGGCGGCTGAACTCGGTGGTCTCCAGCTCCACGAACCCTTCCCAGCCGGTCTCGTCCGGCGCCGGGCCGGCCGCCCGCCGATGGTCGGCGGCATCCGCGGGGGCGGCGGCCCGCGCCGGTGGGAGGTCCGCGACGTCCAGCGGCTCCACCCGTT
>NZ_CAKKTM010000195.1:0-38934 GCF_920888515.1 Protofrankia sp. CiP1_Cm_nod1
CGTGGCCACCGGGCGGCCAGCCGCCCACCCGGTGCCGAGAGGTCCGGTGGGGGAGAAGCGTCCGGCATGGTGGGCGCGACCCGTTCCGCCTCGCCCGGCGCCCGGCGCCCGGTGCCCGGTGCCGGTGCCCGGTGCCGGGGGTCGGGGGCCGGGGGTCGGGGGCCGGGGGCTCGATCGGCCCTCACGGAGCGTCCTCCCGGCAGGCCGGGCAGAGGAGTTGCGCGGTATTTGTTCGTGCGGTGTGCTTACTGTCCGGCAGGAAGCCGTCCTCAACTCCACGGAGGATACGGAGGATCGGTCATGAGCGGCAGCGAGATCTCCACCAGCCGGCGGCGGCCGGCGGAACCCGGCCTCGACCAGATACGCCGCCTCGTCGGGCTGGTGGAGCACGACACGGCCGCGGACCCCTTCCCGGTCGCGGGCTGGGACGCCGTTGTGTGGTCGGTCGGCAACGCCACCCAGTCCGCGCTGTTCTACCAGGCCGTGTTCGGTATGGAACTGGTCGCCTACAGCGGGCCCGAGACCGGCAACCGTGACCACAAGGCGTACGTGATGTGCTCCGGAGCGGTCCGGTTCGTCCTCAAAGGCGGGGTCGACCCGGCGTCCCCGCTGCTGCGCCACCACCGCCGGCACGGGGAAGGGGTGATCGATATCGCCCTGGATGTCCCCGACGTCGACCGCTGCGTCGCCCACGCCCGCGTGCGGGGGGCGGCGGTCGTCGAGGAGCCCCACGACCTGCGTGACGAGCACGGCACCGTCCGCCTCGCGGCCCTCGCCACCTATGGCGAGACCCGGCACAGCCTCGTCGACCGCAGCCGGTACACCGGCCCCTACCTGCCCGGCTACGTCAGCCGTGTCAGCCGTACCGGCCGTACCGGCGGTACGCCCGGCCGGGCGCGGCCGGTGGGCGGAGCCGGCCGGCTGTTCCAGGCGCTCGACCACGTGGTGGGCAACGTGGAGCTGGGCCGGCTGGACGAGTGGGTCGCCTTCTACAACCGGGTGATGGGCTTCACCACCATGGCCGAGTTCGTCGGCGGGGACGTCGCCACCCGGTACTCGGCCCTGATGAGCAAGGTTGTCACCAACGGTAACCACCGGGTGAAACTCCCCCTCAACGAGCCGGCGATCAGCGCACGGCGCTCCCAGATCGACGAGTACCTCGACTTCTACGACGGTCCCGGCGTCCAGCACCTGGCGCTGGCCACCAGCGACATCGTCACCACCGTGGATGTCCTGCGGGCCCGGGGCGTGGAGTTCCTCGACACCCCGGACGCCTACTACCGCGACCCCGGGCTGCGCGCCCGCGTCGGCGAGGTGCGGGTCCCCGTCGAGGAGCTGCGCACCCGCGGCATCCTGGTCGACCGCGACGAGGACGGCTACCTGTTGCAGATCTTCACCAGGCCGGTCGGCGACCGGCCGACGGTGTTCTTCGAGTTCATCGAGCGGCACGGGGCGCTCGGCTTCGGCGTCGGCAACTTCCGGGCGCTGTTCGAGGCCATCGAGCGTGAGCAGGCCAGACGCGGCAACCTCTGACGCCGGGGACATCCGCGGGCCCAGGACGCCGGCGGCACCGGGCACGCCGGAGCCGCCGGGCCGCCAGGGCCGTCGGGTGGGAAGGACATGCCATGCCCCACTACCGGGCCGTGGGCGACGTTCCGCCCAAACGGCACACCCAGCACCGCGGCCCCGACGGGGGCCTCTACCGCGAGGAGCTGCTGGGCGCGGAGGGCTTCGCCGGGGAGCACGCGCTGCTGTACCACACCGGCGTGCCCGCCGCGATCGCCGACGCGGCGCCCTGGACGCCCGCGGACCTGACCACCCACCCGAACATCCCGCTGCTGCCCCGGCACTTCCGGCTGCCGGCGCTGTTCAACGGCACACCGCCCGGCACGCCGCCCGGCACACCGCCTGGGACGCAGCCCGGCACACCGCCCGGCACGCAGCCCGGGACACCGCCCGGTAAACAGCCCGGGGACGTCGACGTGGTCACGGGACGGCGGCTGGTCCTCGGCAACGCCGACGTACGCATCTGCTACGCCGTCGCGGGCGCGGCCAGCCCGCTGTACCGCAACGCCATCGGCGACGAGTGCGTGTACGTCGAAGCCGGCGCGGCAACCGTGGAGACGGTCTTCGGCACGCTTGGCGCCCGTCAGGGCGACTACGTGATCCTGCCCCGGGGCGTCATCCACCGCTGGATCCCGGACCCGGCCGCGCCGCTGCGCGTGTACGTCATCGAGGCGGACTCCCCTCTCGCCCCGCCGCCGCGCTACCTGTCCCGGCACGGGCAGTTCCTGGAGCACGCGCCGTACTGCGAGCGGGACCTGCGCCCGCCCGCCGGCCCGCTGCTGGTGACCGGAACCGACGTGGAGGTGCTCGTCAAGCACCGCGGCTCGCGCGGCGCCAACGGCGGCGTCGCCGGGACCCGCTACCGCTGCCCCAGCCATCCGTTCGACGTGGTGGGCTGGGACGGCTGCCTGTACCCCTACACGTTCAACATCGCCGACTTCGAGCCGGTCACCGGACGGGTGCACCAGCCGCCGCCCGTCCACCAGATCCTCGCCGGCCGCAACGTCGTGATCTGCAACTTCGTCCCCCGCAAGGTCGACTACCACCCGCTGGCCGTGCCGGTGCCCTACTACCACTCCAACGTCGACTCCGACGAGGTGATGTTCTACTGCGGCGGGGACTACGCGGCGCGCAGGGGCTCCGGCATCGGGCCGGGCTCGGTCAGCCTGCACCCGGGCGGGCACACGCACGGCCCGCAGCCGGGCGCGGTGGAGCGCTCGCTCGGGGTGGAGTTCGTCGACGAGCTCGCGGTCATGGTCGACACCTTCCGTCCGCTCGAGCTCGGCGAGGGCGCCCTCGCCTGCGATGACGGCCGCTACGCCTGGACCTGGGCGAACGGGGACAGCTGATGACGCCGGACCCTGATGACGCCGGACCCTGATGACGCCGGACCGCTGATGACGCCGGGCACCCCGCCGCCGGCCGGGCCGCTCGACGCCGCCGCGTCCTGGCTCGGGGTGGAGCACGGCGATCCCTTCGGGATACACACGCTGCCCTACGGCAGTTTCACCACACCGGACGCGCCGGGCGCGCGCGTCGGCGTCGCGATCGGCGAGCACATCCTGGACCTGACCGCCGCCGCCGACGCGCTCCTGCCGGAGCACGCCGGGCTGTTCACCGCGGGCAGCCTCGACCGGCTGCTGGCCGCCGGCCCCACCGTGTGGTCACAGGTCCGCTCCCAGGTGCGGCGTTGGCTCGTGGACGGACGGTACCGGCGCGCCGTCGAGCCGCTGCTGCTACCGGCCGCGACGGCGACCCCGCGCCTGCCGTTCACGGTCGCCGACTACGTCGACTTCTACGCCAGCGAACAGCACGCCACCAACCTGGGCCGCATCCTGCGCCCGGACGGCGACCCCCTCACCCCCAACTGGAAGCACCTGCCGATCGGCTACCACGGACGCTCCGGCACGGTCGTCGTCTCCGGGACGCCGGTCGTGCGCCCGCGCGGGCAGCTGCGCGCCCCGGACGGCGAGATCACGTTCGCGCCGACGGCGCGGCTGGACCTCGAGGCCGAGGTCGGCTTCGTCGTCGGCACCCCCTCGCGGCCTGGGCGCCCCGTGCCGCTGGCGGCGGCGGAGCGGCACGTCTTCGGCGCCTGCCTGGTCAACGACTGGTCCGCCCGCGACATCCAGGCCTGGGAGTACGTCCCGCTCGGCCCGTTCCTCGGCAAGGCGTTCGCCACCTCCGTCTCCGCGTGGGTCGTGCCGCTCGACGCGCTGCGGCACGCCCGGGTGCCCGCCCCGCCGCGCGACCCGCCTCCGCTGCCCCACCTCGACGACACCGGCGCGCCGCCGGGGGGCTTCGACATCGAGCTCGCGATCTCCCTCAACGGGCACCCGGTCTCCCGGCCGCCGTTCGCCGGCATGTACTGGACGCTGGCCCAGCAGCTCGCCCACCTGACGGCGGGCGGCGCGCCGCTGCGCACCGGTGACCTGCTCGCCTCCGGCACGGTCAGCGGCCCCACCCGCGCGCAGTACGGGTCACTCGTCGAGCTCACCTGGAACGGGACCCAGCCCCTGGCCCTCCCCGACGGCTCGGCCCGCACCTTCCTCAAGGACGGCGACGAGATCGTCATCACCGCCACGGCCCCCGGCCCGCACGCAACCGTCATCGGCCTCGGCGAGGTCCGCGCCCGTATCCTGCCCCCCTGACCGAAGCCGTCGATCAGGGGGAATGAGTACGAAAGTGGCTGCCATGGCAGCCACTTGCTCCCTCATTGTCATGATCCGGCGATCCAGGGACGGCACAACATCGACGGCTGACCGCGCATCGCGCCAGCGCGGGACCCGCCAGCGCTGACCGCTGTCGGCGAAGGCGTGCTGGTGTCTCGACGTGGTAGATCGTCGATCAGTGTTCGGCGGCTGCGTAGGGTGGTGAACGGAACATGCCCCCGTGCGCCAGTCCCATGGAGAGTGACGATCGATGAGCCGCCGGTTCAACACCGCCGGCCCGTGCCGGCCCGGGATCGACTACATGATCCCGGCGGTGTCGCGGCTGCCGGAGGCACCTGGCCTCATCGACCAGGAGGGCTACTTCGTCGTGCACGCCCCCCGGCAGACGGGCAAGACCACGACGTTGCAGGCGCTCGCCGACGAGCTGACCGCTGCCGGCCGGTACGCGGCGCTGCTGTTCTCCTGTGAGACCGGCCGGGCTACCGGCGACGACTACGGCGCGGCGGCCCGTGCCGTTCTCGACCGGATCCGGGCCGACGCCGAGGACATGCTGCCAGCGGACCTGCGCCCACCGCCGTGGCCACAGGCGTCGGAAGGTACCCTCATCGTCGAAGCGTTTCGGGCCTGGGCGCAGGCCTGCCCACGCCCCCTGGTGCTGTTTCTCGACGAGATCGACGCGCTCCAGGGCCAGACGTTGATCAGCGTCCTCAGCCAGCTCCGCGACGGCTACCGCGGCCGCCCCAACCGTTTTCCCGCCTCAGTCGTGCTGTGCGGCCTGCGCGACGTCCGCGACTATAAAGCAGCCTCCGGCGGTGACTCGTCTCGTTTGGGGACGTCCAGCCCGTTCAACATCAAGTTGGAGTCGTTGCGGCTGGGGGACTTCACCCCGGACGAGGTCGCCGCACTCTACGCCCAGCACACCGCGGACACCGGCCAGGTGTTTACTCCGGACGCGGTGGATCGGGCGGTGGAGCTGACCGCTGGCCAGCCGTGGCTGGTCAACGCGCTGGCCCGTGAAATCGTCGAAAAGATCGCCGTCCCCACCTCCGAATCGATCACTGTTGGTCATGTGGAGCAGGCCAAGGAACGGCTGATCCTGGCGCGGGCGACGCATCTGGACTCGCTGGCCGCGAAACTCGCCGAACACCGGGTCCGCCGCGTCCTCGAACCCGTCCTCGCCGGTACCCTGCCCGAACTCGACCCCTACGACGACGACCTCAGCTACACCCGCGACCTCGGCCTGATCACCCCGAAACTCCCCGTCCGCGTCGCCAACCCCATCTACCACGAAGTCATCGCCCGCGTCCTGACCGCCAACAGCGAAGCCCAGGTCCTCGCCGACCCCCGCGCCTTCGTCCGCTCCGACGGAACCCTCGACTTCGGCCTCCTCCTCCGCGAGTTCGCCGACTTCTGGACCGAACACGCCGACGTCCTCGTCCGCGGCATCGTCTACCACGAAGTCGCCCCCCAGCTGGTCTTCATGGCCTTCCTCCAACGCGTCGTCAATGGCGACGGCCATGTCACCCGCGAATACGGTGTCGGCCGTGGCCGCATCGACCTGCACATCCGCTGGCCCTACACGGCATCGGACGGCAAACGCCACTGGCAACGCGAAGCCATCGAACTCAAGGTCCGCCATCCCGGCGACACCGACCCCCTCCGCCGCGCCCTCACCCAACTCGACAGCTACCTTGACCGCCTCAACCTCCCCACCGGCACCATCGTCATCTTCGACCGCCGCCCCGACGCTCCGCCCGTCCACAAACGCACCCACATCGACACCGTCACCAGCCCCGCCGGCCGCGCCATCACCGTCCTACGAGCGTGACGAAGGCCCGCCCAAGAAGCGCTGACGAGAACAGATCGCGCGGCATTCACACGCGGTGCACTGACCTTTTGAGACCGCGTCTTCGGCCTCACCAGGTGGGCGCCCCGGACTTAGGCCGTGCACTTCCGGAAGATCGATTTTGGTCATGAGCTACGAAAACACCAGCTAAGATCAAATTAGCCAGGCAGCTCGGGATAGCGGCCCGGGGTGGTGACGACGAGGCCGGACTGGGTGCAGGCCATCGCGAGCCGGTCGTCGTAGGTCAGCATCTGGTCGGCGTCCAGGAGGAGCGCCGAGGCCAGGTGGATGGCGTCCAGTGACCGGAGTACCGGTGGCCCGACCCGTCGTGCCAGGCTCACCACCTCGGGTGACAGCGGATGCTCGGCTATTCCGGACAGGGCGGCGTCCGCGTGGACGGTCGCGGACGCCGCGTCGGCGCCGAACCGGGCACGTAGCGCACGGGTCACCTCGATCCACGCCAGCGATGACGACACCAGCAGATCGCCGTCCGCATGATGTCTGTCGACCGCCGCGACCAGGGCCGACGAGTCCGCTTCGGCAACCAGTCGTTTGAGGATCGCGCTGCTGTCCAGGTAGATACGCACGCTTCTACAGCCGGTCGTCGCGGTCGAGCAGGTCGAGGCTGGTCGTGCCTTCGGGCAGGGTGAGCGTGGGCGTGACGCGACGATACGGCGTGCGTGGTGGAAGAACGATCCCCGCGGTGAGCAGTGGCTCCCGGGTGCCGAGCGATGCCGGTCCGCCAGCGGCGAGCGTCCTGAGGTGCCGGTCGACAGCCTCGCGAAGGATCTCCTGCTGCGAACGGCCGGACCGGTCCGCCTCGGCGCGTAGCGCGGCCTCGGCCTCGGGACGGAGACGAAGGTTCACAGCCATAATGATGATGGTACACGGCTGGTACCAGAAGATATACCGTCCAGCCGCCCCAAGCCGCCCGCGAGAGGAGATGCCGTGGGCGTGCTGTGAGGGTGTTCCGGATATCCGACGATCGGACACCCGGTCACGTGACGTCTGTCCGCGGTTTCAGCCGCTGCCGGGCCAGAGGGAATATCAGAGGATCTGAATCAGCTACTGTGAATCTCATGCGGGTGATGACGGCTTCCGAGGCGTCCCGGATACTTCAGCGCGTTTCTCGACGACGCTGAACACGGTGAGACGATCGTGGTCACCCGTAGCGGCCGGTGCGTCGCTGTGATCATGCCCGCGCCGCAGGGCAACGGTGAGGCGTTGCGGGAGGTCTTCCACCGCTGGGGTGCTCGCGCGGGTGTCGACGACGGGTTCGGGGCCGATGTCGCGGCTGCCCGGGAGGCTTCTTCCGCTGAGTGGGACACCGACCCGTGGCACGACTGATCCTGGACACCGGTGTGCTGGTCGCCGGTGCCGGTGGCCTGTTAGATCTTGCGGTCATGAGTGACGGGGACGACGTCGTCCTACCGGCCCTCGCGCTCGCCGAATACACCGTCGGGGTGCTGCTGGCCTCGGATGAGGCCACTCGCGCCGCGCAACAGGCGTTCCTCACCGACGTGCTCTCCGTGACTCCGGTCGAGGACTACACCCCGGACGTCGCCCGGCATCACGCGCAGCTCCTGGCCCATGTACGCCGTACCGGCGCGCCCCGCGGAGCTCCTGATCTCATCATCGCGGCGACGGCGCGTGCCACGCAGCGGGTACTGGTCACCACTGACAAACCTGCCCGTTTCGACGAGCTGCCCGACGTCGCCACCCGCCTGGTAGCCACCCGCCTGGTAGCCACCCGCCGGTGACGGAATTCCGACCGGCTCACAGCGCGTAGGCGGATATCCCGGTAGACGCCAGGTCAACGGAGAGGCTTCCAGCCGTCTGTCGTAGTCTCCGACGGGATGGGACGGTACGTGCCCTCACCGGTGCGACGAGCGGTGATCTCTGGAAACCTCGCCACGCGGCCTGGTCGGCCGCTCCCGCGCTGGCGTTGGGTGGCATGCTCCAGGGATGATCATCGGTGGCCGGGCGCGGGGCGGCAGGGCGCGCGGCAGGGTTCACGGAAAGCGGGGGCGGACGCTGATGGCGAGGATCGTTCGTCACGGCCCATGGGGCGGGCCGGGGGAGCAGGCGACCGCCGTCTACCTGCGCGACCACCTCGACGACGGATGGACGGTCGTGTGCGGCCGTCAGCTCGTCGGCGGGACGAACACGCGCGACTCCGACTTCATCGTCGTCGGCCCGAACAGCGTGACGGTCATCGAGGAGAAGTCCTGGCACGGTGAGCTGCTCGGCACCGAGGAGCGCTGGTACGACAGGCGGACCCACCACGAGCTGGGAAGCCCGATCAACCAGGCGAACGGTGTCGCGCGTGTCCTGGCGGGCAACATCGACCGGCTGCTGCGCCAGCACCGTCGGACGCTGGCGCGCAGGGCCGGAGCCGGGGCCGGGGCCGGAGCCGGAGCCGGCCACCAGGACCGGCGGCCGCACATCGTCGAGTACCTCGTCGTGCTGTCCTCGCCCGACGTCAGATTCGACGTGGCGGACCCACGCGCCGCCGACCGCGTGGTCCGGCTGGCCGGGTGCGAGCGGAGGCTTGTCGAGCTCGACCGGTCGACCGCCGCGCGCATGGATCTCGGGCCTGTCCGCGACCGCGTTCTGGCCTTGGTCGAGGGCCTCCCGGAAAGGCCGCTACGGCCGGCGCAGCTGGGCAGTTACCAGATCGTCGGAGACATCGAGCCGACACCGCGCGGCCCCAGGTACGTGGGCAGGCACCGCGACGGTGCGGTCCGGATTCTGCTGACCTATCAGCGCCAGGGCCTGTCCGAGGCGGAGCAGACCGAGGGCGACCGACTGATCCTGCGGGAGTACCACGCCATGCGGCGGCTCGCGCCGCTGGGCCGGGTTCTCGCGGTCGACCCCTACTTCGGCGTCGACGACGACCAGATGTGGGTGGTGCCGATGCACCCGCCCATGCCGTCCCAGCGGACGATCCGACGCCGGATCGCCGCCGGTGAACGCCCTTCGCCCTCCGCGTTCGCCGAGGTTGCCGCGGACGCCTATGCCGGGCTCGCCGACATGCACGCCGAAGGCATCGCGCACCGCGCGCTGCACCCGAGCCGGATCTGGCTGCCCGACAAGGCCAACAAGGTGACCTTCTCGGACCTGCTGATCGCCAAGATCGCGAATTCGGGGACCGTCTTCGACGCCGACGAGATCGACGAGCTCGGCCGGCCGTACCGTGCCCCGGAGTGCCGGCTCACCGTGCACGCCGCGGGCTACCCGTCCGACGTCTACTCCCTGGCGCTGTGCCTGCTCGCCTGGTGGGAGCTGCGCCAGTCCGACCCGCCGCTCGTCCCCGACGTCCCGCCGTCGCTGCCGGGCCGGGTCCGTGACGTGCTGTCCGCCTGCCTGGCGCAGGATCCCGGTGCCCGGCCGGAGGCCCGGCAGGTCGCCGACCTGCTCCTCGCGCACCTGCGCGAGGAGCGCAGACGCGCGGTGCGGCCGGCGCCCGGCGTGCGGATCGACAACAACAAGTACGAGCTGGTCCGCGGCCTCGGGGACGGCGCCACCGCGACCACCTGGCTCATGAAGGACCGGCGGTTCGAGATCTGGCACACGCTCAAGATCATGAAATCGGCGGGGACCCTGGACCACCTGCGCAGCGAGCTGACCCTGCTGCAGAAGCTCAAGCACGACCGGATCGTGAGCGTGTCCGGTTATCTGCTCGAGCCGTTCGGGCCGGCGCTCATCGCCGAGTACGTCGACGGCCGGACGGTGTCCGAGCTCGGCCTGACCCTGCGCGGCAACCTCGCCGCCTGCCAGAAGATCCTCGCCGACATGCTGGACGCCCTCGAGTACGCCCACCGCCGGGAGGTCCTGCACCGCGACATCTCCCCGAACAACATCATCGTGGACGCGGACGACCGGGCCACGCTGATCGACTTCGGGGTGGCGACCAGCGACGCGGACCGCAGCATCGTCGGCACCCTGCCGTACCAGGCTCCCGAGATCGCCGCCGGCCTGTCCTGGTCGCCGGCGGCGGACCTCTACTCCCTCGCCGTCGTGTGCTTCGAAGCGCTGACGGGCCGGCTCCCGTACCTGGTGGACGGGCAGTTCCCGGACAAGCGGCAGCTCGTCCGGCCCACCGGCACGCAGATCGGGGCCGGGGGCGGTGCCGGCGTGGACGCCGCTGTGTTCGACGTCATCCTGCGTGCCTGCGACCCCGAGCCCGACCAGCGCTTCTCGTCGGCCGCGGCGTTCCGCGACGCCGTCGCGTCCGCGCTCGCGCCTCCACCGGCCTCGTTACCGCGGGTCTCACCACCGGCGGTCTCGTTACCACCGGTCGCACCGCCATCGGCCGGGCGGGAACGAGAGGCCGGGCTGGAACGAGAGGCCGGGCGGGAGCGAGAACAGCCCGGCAGCCGGGCGCGGCGCGGGCTGCCGCGAGAAGAGCGGCCGGAGCGGAGCCAGGTCGTCAATCCGGCCGTGGACGAGATCCGGCAGCTCTTCCGCAACAGCGGGCTGGGCAACCGCGGCAACCGGGGCCTCGACTCCGAGTTCGCCGTGCGGACGTACGTCCCGACCAGGCTGGACGAGCGGCTCGTCCCGCGCGTCGTCGACGGCCGCCCGCAGCTGGTGGTCTTCAGCGGGAACCCGGGTGACGGCAAGACCGCCTTCCTCGAGCGTCTCGGCGAGTTCCTGCGCGGCCGGGGCGCGCGGGTGCTCGCCAGCGACGCGGCCGGCTGGCGGATGGCCCTCGCCGGCCACGAGTACGCCTCCGTCTACGACGCCAGCGAGTCCCACGAGGGCATGTCAGCGGACGAGCTGCTGCGCCGGGTGCTCGACCCGCTGGGCGACGGCGGCCCGGCGGGCGGCTACACCGCGCTCGTCGCCGCCAACGACGGCCGGCTCCTCGACTTCCTGGAACGCGAGGCGTCGCGTTATCCGCGGATCGCGAAGGCGCTCGCGGACGGCGGCGGGACCGACGGGACCGACGGGATCGACGGCGGCGGCACCGACAGCGCGGGGATCCTGCGGGTCGACCTCAAGGGCCGGTCGATGGCGTCGGTCGGCGCGGCGGCCGGCTCGCTGACGGTGCGGCTGCTGGAGGCGCTGGTCGCCGGCGACATGTGGGCCGAGTGCGCCTCGTGCGTCGCCGAACAGCGTTGCCCCATCGTCCGCAACGCCCGTGAGCTCGGCGTGCCGCGGGCCCAGGAGCGTCTGCACCGCCTGGTGCTCACCTCCCATCTGCGCCGCGGCCGCCGCCCCACCATCCGTGACCTGCGTTCGACGCTCGCCTACCTGGTGACCGCCGACCTCGGCTGTGCCGACGTCCACCAGGAGATCGGCGACGGGCCGGGGAACCCGGCGACCCCCGAGCGGCACTTCAGCTCGCTCGCGTTCGACGCCTCGGGCGGGCGGGACCGGCTGCTCGACGAGTGGCGGGAACTCGACCCGGCCACGGTCGCCACCGCCCGCCTGGAGCGGGCGCTGGCCCCGGACGCGCGCACCGGCACGGACATGGCCCGCGCGAAGCGCCGGCTCTACTTCACCGCGCCGGACGCCGAGGTGGCCGGCGCCGGGTACCTGAGCCCCTACCGCTACTTCGAGGAGTTCCGCGCGCTGTTGGCCGCCGGCCACCCTGGTGGTGCTGTGGCCGCCGGCCAGGAGAGCGGCACAGCGGGCGACAGGATCGTCCGGATGCTGCTGCGCGGCCTGTCGCGCTGCATCGGGCCTGTCGGCTACGACGGGGAGGGCGTCGCGGTCTCCGTCGGTGAACCGGCGGAGGACGGCGGGGCTGTCGTCAAGGTCCTCGCTCTCGACGAGTTCGCGGTCGAGGTCGCCTCGGTCGACGACCGGTTCGTCGAGACGGCAGCCGACGTGTTCGTGCTGCGGCACGTCGCCGGGCAGGCCGGCATGACCGTCGACCTCGACCTGTTCGAGCTGCTCATGCGGGCCGCCGCCGGCTACCTGCCGACCAACCCCGAGGTGACGCCGCTGCTGGAGGAGCTCGGCCTGTTCCGGTCGGGCCTCACGCTGCAGCCGGCGTCCAGAGTGATCGTCATCGAGCCTGACGGCCGGCGCAACGCCATCGCGGTGACCGGCACGACGATCGAGCTGCTGGGAGCCGACCGATGACACTCGTCCCGCCGAAGGACCTCCGGTCGTACTCCTTCGAACGGCTCACCGGGGTCGAGCTGAACGACTTCGACGTCGACCGGTTCCTGCCCGTGCTGTTCGAGATGGTGGTCACCAACGGCCGGCGGCTGAGCCGCTCGGACGCGCGCCCCACCGAGCCGGGCGGGTACATCGAGGCCCTCGCCGGCCATCCCGCCCTGCGCGGTTTCGGCGACGAGCACGGGCAGGCGGTGCTCGAGCAGTGGGTGAACACGAGTGTGGTCCGGCTCGGCCACAGCGGCCGCGGCCACCGTGACGTGCAGCTGGCCGCTGTCCAGCCCAGCCATATCGGCGCCTACCGGGCCGGGCTGCCGGCGGAGGGTGCCCGGCACCGCAAGGTGCATCTGGTCGTCTACCGCCTGCTGACGGACGCGCTCGCCCGCCGCGGCAGCCCGAACCCGGCGGGCGAGCTCAGGTCGCTGTTCCTGGAGGCGTTCGGGCGCGGCGTGTCGATCTCCGACAGCGCGGTCCCGCGGTTCGACGGGGCAACGGCCGACCTGGACGCCAACGTGCTGCTCAGCCTCTACTACCTGGAGGGTTTCACGCCCGGCAGGCTGCTGTCGGCCCGGCAGGCGCTCGACTGGGATCCCGTCATGCCGGGAGTGATGATCGCGCTCGGTGATCAGCTGTTGGACTTCCTTGCCGTCTACCGGCACCGGCTGCCCACCATCGCGCTGGCGCGGCACCTGGCGGCGCTGGTGAACATCGGCCTGTTCACCACGACGCTGCGCCTGTTCACGCTGGTCAACGACCTGTGCCGGGGCCGGGCCAGGCCGGCCGACCTCGGCGTCGACCGCAGGCCCGCGCGGACCGAGATCTACGTCGACTTCACCCGGCAGACCGGCGGCGACTCGGACCGGCTGGCCGGCGAGTGCGTCGACCGGGACCTGGAGCGGCTGCCCGCCTACCTCGACGACATGCTGCTGCTGAAGACCCTGGACCGGTACGCGGGCAACGAGGCGAAGCTCCGGCCCTACGTGCAGGACAGGCGTGGGCCCGACTGGCTGACCGCGCTCATGGATCTGCGCCACGACCAGTACGTGGAGTGGCGGGCCGGCCTGGAGCTCGAGCGGATCATCGAGGAGACGAGGAACGTCACCAGGTGCTCGGACGAGGACGCGCGCGCCGAGCTCGAGCGGGCCGCGCCGGGCGGGTCACAGCTCGACCAGGTCGTCGCCGCGATCCGCCAGTCGCAGACGAAGCAGGCGATCAAAGCCGCCGGGCAGTGGTTCTGGAACACCGGGGGGATGCGCAAACAGGCCGGGCTGCTGCGCGGCAACCTGCGGGGCCGGCGGGCCTGGCGGTACGCGATGACCGACGAGCTGCTCACCACGCTGCTGCTGAGCACCCTGGTGGATCCCGACCGGGGAGAGGCGCTGCCCCGGATGCGCCTGGCCGACCTGCTCGTCACGCTGGAGTCCCGCTGGGGCCTGCTCGTCGACCGGCCGCCGGCCGCCCGCGCCGACGCGTCGTCACGCGCCGTGGCCAACGCCAATCTTGTCGCGTTCACCGGCCGGCTGCGCCAGATGGGCTTCTTCGCCGATCTTTCCGACGACTTCAACGCCCAGTATGTGATCAATCCTCTTGCCGGAGCCGGAGCGCGGCGATGACCAGCCTGAGCACCGCCCTCGCCACCAGGGTCGCCGAGCAGCTGGTGGCCGACTTCCTGCGCGGCGCCCCGCCCGGCCGCTGCCTGCGGCTCGACCACCTGCGGGAGGCCGACTGCCATGCCGTCCGGGAGAAGGCCGCGCAGGCGCTGGCACAGGTGCCCGCAACGGGACGCGGCTCCTCGGCCGGTGCGGCGCAGATCGCCGTCCTGGGTACGACCGGCCACGCGGACGACACGGTCATCCGTCCCGAACGCGCGATCGAGCTGCGCAACCGCAAGTCGGCCGCGCTCCTGCTGCTCGTGCCGTCCGGTGCCGACACCCCGGCGGCCAGCAGCCTGGAGAACTCGTTCGAGTCGATCGACATCGACCATCTGTTCGTCAGGATCGCCCGGGACACCCACCACCGCCTGGACCGCTCGCTGCGGGAGCTGTGCGACCAGGTCCAGCAGACCGTGCGCCGCAACGCCTTCAACCACTCGAGGCAGGCGCGCGCCGAGTACCTGCTCGCCGTGAGCGCCGCCGCGAACGACCCGGCCGGCGGCGGTACCGCCAACGCCCTGTACAACGCCGAGCTCACGGCGGGTACGCACCTGCACCTCGTCGGCCTGATCCCGGACCATGGCGGCGCGTCGTTCGTCTCCCGGCTCGAGGCCAACGCCACCTGCGTGACCGCGCTGGTCAAGCCCGCGCGATCGCAGGAGGACGCCCGCGAGAGGCTGCGCAGCTGCCCGTTGCGCCAGGACGACGAGCACTACCAGGCCATCGAACGGTTCGTGGCCGCGGTGCCACGCATGTCCGAGCGCACCTGGCTGCACGACCTCGCCGCCCCCGGGAACCGCGGCCTCACGTTCGACCGGTGGCCCCTGGACCTGCCCGCGGACAGCGACCTCGTCGCCCTGCACGTCGAGCCGTTCGCGAACCAGGACGGCATCGTCCCGGCCGGGACGGGGCTGCGCGCCGGGCCCGACAGCGCGCTGCCCACCTGCTCGACCAGAGGCGGGTTCGTCAAGGCCACCTGGAGGACCGAGCCGGCCAGGCCGAAGGACGTCGCCCGCTGGCGTGTCGAGATCATCCCGTCGGAGGAGTACTACGGCGAGGAGACGGACTTCGACGTCGAGCTTCCCAGCGCGTCCGGGAAGGCCAGCGCGCGCAGCCACCGGCTGACGGTCGCGGTCGACACCGAGGAGGCGCAGCGGGTCCCGGCGGTGGTCGTCGTCCGGGTTCAGGCGCTGGACCGCAACAACCAGGTGCTCCGCCTGCGGGACGGCCAGCCCGCGCAGGCGGTGAGCCAGGAGTTCTCCCTCGACGACGTACCGCCGCCGGAGAGCACGGCCGTCCGGCGGGACAGCGCGTTGTCGCTCCCGGTCGCGCGGCTGCGCGCCCTGCGGGCCGGCGTGGACGCGCAGAGCGAGACCTGCGAGGGCTGGCAGGAGGCGGACCTCGCCTACCTGCAGCTCCGCTTCGGCCGTGGCCACGCCACCCGGATCGCCCTCAGCGTCGCCCTGCGGGAGCTGGGGCAGCGGGTCCTGGCCGAGCCGGACAGCGCCGGCCGGTACGCGGCGGTGGTCGCGGCCGGCCAGCCGTTCTCCGCGGGACGGGCCGTGCCGGTCGGCCCCGAGCGGCCCGGCGGCGCGGGCAAGGCGTTCCTGGCCGCCCGCCGGGAGTTCTTCGACGCGGTGCGGGCGCAGCCCGGCCGCGGGCTCATCGAGGTCGCCGACCTCACCGACGAGCTCGCGGCGCTGGCGAGCCGCTACACCGCCTCCTACGGGCGGGCGCTGCGCCGGGACGCCAGCCCCGCCGACACCCGGGCACTCACCACCATCGACACGCTCCGCCTGCGGATCGACCTCGGCCGGCGCGACCACCCGGTGAACGCGCTGGTCGTGCTGCCCACGCACCCGTTGCGGGTGGCGTGGTATCTCGCGTACTGGGCCGAGCTGACAGGATGGTGCCGTCAACTACGCTCCGTATCCAGCAAGGAGGAGCGGGCTGGCGAGGTGGACATCGATCTGCTCGCCCGGCTCAGCCCGGCGCGCACGCCGTTCCTGCTCAGCGACGACGACGGCCGGCCGTATGTGTTCGCGCAGAACCTCCGGCTGCTGCACGGCGTCTACCTGCCGGTCGGCGAGCCGGACCCGGCAACCGCCATCAGCGAGATCGTCGGCGCCCTCGGCCTGCCCAGCTCCGACGTCAGCGTGGGCGAGGTCCCCGCCGCGCGGCTGGCCGAGCGCATCCGCCTCTACCGGCAGACCCACCACCAGCCCGAACGCCTGCGGATTCTCGCGACCAACCCGGGCAGCGGGGCGTTCCTCGGCGAGGCGCTGCGGGCCGTCACCGCCGAGGCCTCCGGGGACCCGGCGACGGCGGAGGCCGACGGCGGGCTCGCGCCGCACATCCAGGTGGAGACGTTCGGGGAAGGCGCCTCGGAGACGAGCCCCCTGCCCGGGCTGCGCGAGCTGCAGCAGGAGCTCGCCGAGAACCGGGCCCGGCGCAGCCGTGGCTTCCTCGACCCGGCACTGGAGATCTCGACCGCGCCGCTGGACGCGATCGACACGGCACACGACGCCCATCTGGCGGTGCTCACCGACGTCAGCCACCCGGAGCTGGTCATCGGCACCCCGACGGTGACGGCGGGCAGCGTCTCGTTCCGCGGCCTGATCACCCGGCCCGTCACCGACCTCGGCCCGGACGGTGGGTGGGTGACCGGAATCGACTTCCCGCCCGCGCGCGGCGCCGACTCCACACCCCTGACCGACCTGCACCGGCGGTTCGCGGAGGCCGTCACGTCGCTGTTCGTCGCAGCCGCGGGCGGGACGCCGGCCGGCGGCTCCCCGGTGGTCACCTCCGGCGCCGCGGCCGGCCCGGACAATGGTCCCGGCCTGGGCAATGGCCCCGATCCGAATAACGGTCCTGTTTCGGGCAATGGCCCCGGTCCGGGTAATGACTCTGATCCGGGCAATGGCCCTGGTCCGGGCAGCGGCCCCGGCCCGGAGGCGACGGTGCTGCTGCCGAGCCGGGCGATCCGGCCGGCGGTACTGTCCGCCACGCGGTTCACGCCGGCCCAGGACGGGCCGTCGACGCCGGACGAGCCGCGTTCCGCGGCCATCGCCCGGGTGCGCATGGAGGTCAGCGGCCGCACCGCGCGCGTGCTCGAGATCGCCCACGAGCGGTGCGACTGGGTCATCGTCCTGGACCGTTTCCTCGGGCTGGACGCCTTCGACGACCCGGCCACGCGCACCGCCGGCGGGCGCCGCTACATCCTCGACTACGCCCCCGAGTTCCTCGACGGGCTCGGCCACCAGATGTCCATCACGACCGCGCACCGGGCGGACGTCGAGAAGATGTTCCTGCGCGCGATGACCGAGCTCGGCTTCTACCGTCCGGGCGAGTCCGTGTCGTCGGTCATCGACGAGCTGCTGCTGGTGTCGGGCCGACTGATCCTCGCCGCGACCGGTGACGACAACCGGGCGAAGGAGGCGGTGGCACTGGCGGCGGTGGTGGCGCACCTGCGCCGTCGTGGTGAGCTCGAGAACACGGTCATCATCCCCGTCGACGCCCATCCGGAGCTCTTCGGCTCCCGCGCCCGGCGCCAGTCCGGCCAGCGGGCCCGGCGGTGCGATCTGCTCCTGGTCCGTTTTCCCACCACGCGCCGGGTGAGCATAGAGGCCGTCGAGGTGAAGTCGCGCGGCATGCTCGGCAGTGAGGATCTCGCCCGTGACATCGCGGGACAGGTGGATGCGACGATCGATGTCATCAACCGGTTGTTCTTCACCGAACCTGTCCGGATCGACCGCCCGCTCCAGCGGGCCCGGTTCGCGGCGCTGCTGCGCTACTACCTGCGCCGGTCCGCCCGCCGGAGCCTGATCACGGAGGCGGTGGAGTTCGGCCGCATCCAGGAGACCATCGACCGGCTGGAGACGAGCGGTCTGGCGGTCGGCTACCAGCGCAGCGGCTACATCGTGGTCCTGCACGAGGACGGAACAGCCGACTTCGAGGTCAGCGGCACCCGCATCCGCACCATCACGGCCAGAAACCTCCAGGCGGACGAGGACGCCGACACCCGCCGCCCCGCCTACATCCCGCCGCCGCGCGCGTTCGACCCGATCGTGGTGTCGGGTGCCGCGGACCCGGACCCGGACGGGCCCGGCACGAGCGTCCATGCCGACACGGACACGGACGTCTCGCCAGCCGTCGGCACGCTCCCGTCGTCCGCCGCCGTCGGCGCGGACGGTGGCGAAGCCGGTGGACGTCCCCCTGAGCCTGCGGGCACCTCGGCAGATGCCCCGTCGCAGCCTCCGGCCGAGTCGCCGCCGACGCCGCCGAGGACGGCTCCGGCCGAAGCGCAGCCGACGACGCCGCCGAGCCCGTCGGATGAACCGCCGGCCCGGGAGCTCACATACCCGCGGGCCGTGCGGGTGCTGGTGGGCCGCACGCTGCCTCCGGAGGAGGACATCGTCTGGGAGGCGAGCACGACCGGCAGCCCCCACCTGTTCATTCTCGGTATCCCGGGACAGGGCAAGTCGGAGACGACGATCCGGTTGCTTCAGGGCGCGGTGGAGCAGGGCCTGCCCGCACTGGTGATCGATTTCCACGGCCAGTTCGGGAACGACCCGCGGCGGCCGGAATCCCTGCATGTGCGGGACGCCGCGGCAGGCCTGCCCTTCTCACCGTTCGAGCTGGCGGCGGACGCCGGCCGGCACGCCTACAAGATGAACGCGCTGTCCGTCTCGGAGATCTTCGCCTATGTGTGCGGGCTTGGTGACATCCAGCGGGACGTCGTCTACCAGGCGCTGGTGGGCGGTTACGAGGCGCATGGCCATGGTGCTCTCACCCCGCCGCGGGGTGTTCCGACGCTGGAGGCGGTCCGGGACAGGATCGCGCGGCTGGAGAAGGAACGCGGGGTGGCGAACGTGCTCGCCCGCTGCCGGCCGCTGCTGGAGTACGGCCTGTTCACGGACGACACCGGGCTGAGCATCCAGGACCTGATCAGGAGTGGGCTCGTCGTCGACCTGCACGGCTTCGCCGAGGTGGAGCAGGCGCAGGTCGCCGCCGGCGCGTTCCTGCTCCGCAAGGTCTACAAGGACATGTTCTCCTGGGGGCAGACCGGGCAGTTGCGGCTTGCCATCGTGCTTGACGAGGCGCACCGCCTGGCGAAGGACGCGACCCTCCCCAAGCTGATGAAGGAGGGCCGAAAGTTCGGTGTGGCGGTCGTCGTCTCCAGCCAGGGCATCGACGACTTTCATCCGGACGTGCTGGCCAACGCGGGGACAAAGATGATATATCGGATCAACTATCCGCAGTCGCGTAAGGCGGCTGGCTTCGTCCGGGTCAGGGCGGGCCGTGACCTCACGGAGGAGATCGAGCAGCTTCCGGTCGGCAACGCCTACGTCCAGACACCCGACATGGCATCCGCCCGCCGAACCCGCATGCTTCGTCCGGACAGCCAGTAGGGACGCCGACCGGCCGCATCCGACCAGTTCCCCTGGATCATCGCTCGCCCGTGGCTCCGCCCGCCGCGCCCGCGGCTTCCCGGTCTGCCGCGTGCTTTTCCTCGCGTCACGTTCGCGCCGTGCGCTGGAGAGTCACTGGCGGGCCGGTCGGTGAGCGGTCTTTCTTCGCAGGAATTTCCTGTGGCATTGTTGCGGCGGAAGAAAGTGCGTTCGGCAGACGCCCGGACGCCGCCGGCCGATAATGCGTGATCGTTTCAGGGTCGGACGGCACCCACCTCTTCCCGTCCGTGCGGGGTGTCCCATTCCGCCGTCGTCCAGCTGGTCAGGGACGTGCGGGGGACGACCCGCTCCGGGTGCAGCTGGTCGAAGTTGTCGGCGAAGTTCCGGCGGATCACGGCGAAGTCCGTCGCGTCCCTGAAAGCGGGCAGCGCGTACAGGTCGCGGGCATAGGCCCACAGCGCGGGGAAGCCCTCCGGGCGGGCGATGTTGGTGGCCAGCAGCCCGGGGTAGGCGACGTCCAGCCGGGCCAGCGACAGCCACAGCCGCACGTCGGGCTCGGTGATGATCGGCCCGAACAGGTAGCGCCGGGTGCGCAGCCGCTCCTCCAGGGTGTCGAAGCGTTCGAAGAGCACCCGCAGGATCCGAGCGTGCTCGACCGGGTCCGCCGCGTGCCCGACCCGGTGCAGGGCGTTGTTGACGTCCTGGTGCAGCCAGGTGTTGAAGGCGTCGATCCGCCAGCGCAGCGCCCACGGGTAGAGGTCGACGTCCGGGTCGGCCCAGGCGTCGAACTGTGTGCTGAGGTCGAGGCTGATCGTGCCCGACTCGTTGCTGATGATCCTGCCGTGTTCCCGGTCCCACAGCGCGGGCACGGAGGCGCGGCCCAGCCAGCCCGGCACCGTCGCCTCGTACGCCTCCCGCAGCCGGGAGAAGCCGTTGACCGGGTCGGGCCCGGAGCGGCCGCCGAAGATCCAGCCGCGCTCGTCGGTGGAGTCGTCGACGTACGACAGCGAGACCACGTTCTGGAGGCCCTTGAGCGCGCGGACGACCGCGGCGCGCGACGACCACGAGCAGCCCCAGGAGACGTAGACGTGGTAGCGGCCGGGTTCGGCGCGGTAGCCGCTGGAGCCGTCGGCGGTGATCCGCCCGCGCAGCCGCTCCACGTCGCGGGCCGGGGTTGCCGGGAGCTGGTCGCAGGACTCGATCTCGGGCGCGCAGGCGGTGTCGACCACGGCCGGGAGCTGCCCGGTGAACTGCACCTGAGTCATGGGTACTCCGTAAAGGTGTCGGACGGACGGGACGAGGAACGGGGCTGACGAAGATCGGGGCTCCGGACGGGGGCTCACGGCCGGCCACCGGGGGAGAGGGCGCGGGCGATCCGGTTGACCGCCACGGTGACGGCGGCGATGGTCAGGCCGGGCAGCACGGTCAGCCACCAGGCGGTGCCGAGGTAGTCACGACCCTCGGAGACCATCGCGCCCCACTCCGGCGTGGGTGGCTGCGCCCCGAGACCGAGGAAGCTCAGCGCGGACACCGCGAGCACCGCGGTGCCCAGCTCGAGTGCCGCCAGCGCCAGCACCGGGCCGCACACGTGCGGCAGCACATGGGTCAGCAGCACCACGGGGCCCCGCACACCCGCGGCGGACGCGGCCTCCACATACGGCTCCTGCCGGGCCCTGAGCACCTGGGCGCGCACGATCCGGGAGAAGCCCGCGATGCCCGCCAGGCCCACGGCGATCGCCGCGTGCGCGGTGCCGGGACCCAGCGCGGTGACCACGGTCAGCGACAGAATGATCGCCGGAACGGCCAGCACCGTGTCGACCATCCGCATCAGCAGGGCGTCGACCCAGCCGCGTAGGCTGCCCGCGACCAGGCCGATCGTGACCCCGCCGGCCAGTGCGAGCCCGACCGCGATCACCGGGGCGCGCAGTGAAAGCGATGAAGCATGTACTACCCGTGACCAGACGTCCCGGCCGAGGTAGTCGGTGCCGAACCAGGCCGCGCCGCTCGGCGGGAGCAGCGCGCGGTCGGGCGTGGTGGCCAGCGGCGCGTGCGCGCAGAACACCGTGGGCACGAACGCCCAGGCCAGGACGAGCGCCAGCACCAGCACCGCCAGCGTGAGCCCCGGGCTGCGCCACGCGCCCCGCAGCACCGCGCGCGAAGCCGCCCACAGCGACGCCCGCGGCGCCACGGGGAAAGGGGTGTCGCTGTGGGCCGTACCGCGGACGGCGCCGTGCGCGGCATCACCGACGCTTCCATGAGAGGTTCCACGGGGAGTCCCATGGGCAGCATTGTGGGTGGCGTCACGGGCGGTGTCGGGGGGGTTCAGGCCGACCGTGGTCTCAGCCATCCGCGGCTGCCCCTTCCCGTTGCGGGCCGCTCGGCCAGGCGCGGGTCGAGCAGTGGCGTCACCAGGTCGACGGCAAGGCTGACGGCGGCGAAGACCAGGGCGCTGACGACCACCGCGCCCTGCACCACCGGGATGTCCTGCGCCTCGACCGCGGCCGCGGTGATGCGGCCGAAACCGTCGCGGGAGAACACCGTCTCCACCACCACCGAGCCGGCCAGCAGACTGCCGATGATCAGCCCCAGTAGGGACAGCAGCGGCAGCGCCGCGTTGCGGGTGGCGTGCAGCAGCAGCACCCTGGCCCGCCCGGCCCCCTTGGCCCGGGCGGTGGCGACGTAGGGCGACAGCAGGACGTCGGCCAGGCCGCGGGCGAAGACCTGCGTGATCACCGAGGCCGTCGGGATGGCCAGGGTGATCGCGGGCAGCACCAGCCCGCTGCCGCCGGTGTGCCCGAAGGCGGGCAGCAGCTTCCAGCGGAAGGAGACCACTTCCAGCAGCACCAGGCCCACCACGAACTGCGGGAACGAAACCCCCAGCGAGGGCGCCGACAGCAGCAGCCGCGACAGCCGCCGCGACCGGGTGGCAACCGCGGCCAGCGCTGTGCCCACCCCGAGCAGCACGGCCAGCGCCAGACCCACCCCCGCGAGGGCCAGGGTCTGCGGCAGCGCGGTGGCAAAGATGTGGACGACGGTGTCGCCGCTGCCCACCGACCGGCCCAGGTCGCCGTGGAGGGCGGCCCACAGCCGGTCGGCGTACTGCTCCGGCAGCGGGCGCTCGAAGCCGTAGGCGGCCCGCAGCTGGCGCACCTGCTCGGGGGTGGTGTTGGCGACACCGCCCTGGCCGCTGAGCATGATGGCGACCGGATCTCCGGGCAGCAGGTAGAGCAGGGCGAAGGAGAGCGTGAACGTCGCCCACACGGTGACCACCGCATGCAGCAGCCGCAGCAGCAGGTGACGTACCGTCATCTTCCGCGTCTCTCCTGTTCATGCTCTGTCGCGTTCTGATCCGTGCCATCCTGAACAGTTTTGTCCTGATTTGTGCTGTCAGGTCCGCGCTGCCCGGCTGGTGCCTGCTGGCCGGTCAGTTCGCCAGCCAGGTGTCGAAGAACGCCGGCTGCGCGGAGCCGTCCAGCGCCACCCCCTGCACCCGCCCGGCGAACGCCACGGACTGAGCCTGCTCGTAGACGGGCAGCGAGTACGCCTCCTGGACGATCTGCCGCTGTGCCTGCCCGACCAGGGCTGCGCGCTCGGCGGCGTCGAGCGTCTCGGACTGTTTCGCCAGCAGCGTGTCCAACGGGTTGCCGGCGGGCAGGTGGGCGCGGTTCTTGGTGGTGGTGGCGAAGACGGTCGACAACACGTCGGGGTCGGCGCGGGTCAGGCCGAACCACAGCAGGTCGTACCGGCCGGCGTCCTGGTCGGGCGCGAGCTGGTTCAGCGGCAGCCCGGAGAGCTGGGCGTCCACGCCGATCTCGCGCAGCTGGGACTGGACCAGCTGGAGCACGTTGCGGCTGGCGGTGTCGACCCCCGGGTAGATCAGCGTCGGTGCCAGCCGCACGCCGTCCCTGGCGCGGATGCCGTCACCGCCCGGCCGCCAGCCGGCCGCGTCCAGCAGGGCGCGGGCACCTGCCGGGTCGTGGGCCAGGTCGGCCGACAGGTCGGTGTACGCGGGCGTGCTGGAGGTCAGGATGCTGCTGGCCGGCCGGTAGTGGTCGCTTAGCAGGGTCCGGACGATGGTGGCGCGGTCGATGCCCTTGGTCAGGGCCTTACGGACGGAGGCGTCGGCCAGCAGCGGCCGCTCGGTGTTGGCCGTCAGGTTGTACGTGACGCCCGGCACCGGCCGGGACAGCTCGGTGGCGCCGCCGGCGGCGAGCCGCCGTTCATCCCGCGCGTCGACCCCGATGACCGTGTCGACCTGACCGGAGAGCAGGCTGCCGACGCGCACCCCGGACTCGGGCACCACCTTGTAGTCGATGCCGTCGAGGTAGGCCGCGCCCTGGTGCTTCCACACCGGCGAGCCCCACGCGTAGTCCGCGCGCCGCGCAAGCCGGATCTCCGTGCCCTGCACGGCCTCCTTCAGCACGAACGGGCCCGCGCCGGCGAGGCCGCGGCCCTGGCAGCGCTCTTCCGGGGCGAGGGCCAGCGAGGCGGGGGAGAGCAGTCCCAGCGCGGCCGTCGAGGTGGCCTGGAGGAACTGCGCGTTGGGACGGGAGAACGTGACCTTCGCGGTGTGGCTGTCGACCACGGTGGTGCCCTGGTAGCCGGTCAGGTAGCTGGCGGCGACCGCGTCCACGGCGCCGAGCCTGACGATGGCGTCGAAGTTCGCCCTGACCGCGGCCGCGTCCACCGGCGCGCCGTCGCTGAAGGTCGCCCCGGGGCGCAGGGTGAAGGTGAACTCGGTGGCCGACGCGCCGACCTCGAACTTCGAGGCCAACCACGGGACGATCTTTCCGGTGGCCGGGTCCTGGTCGGTGAGCGAGGACACCAGCTGGCGGCTGATCGCGGTGTTGCCGTTGGAGCTGTTGTTCTGCGGATCCAGGCACAGCGGCTTGCTCACCACCGCGACCGTCAGCATTCCGCCGCCGCGCGCGGCACCCAGGCCGGGCGCCGCCGTCCCGCCGCCGCCGTCGTCCGACGAGGAGCAGGCGGCCAGTCCTAGCCCCAGGCACAGCACCACCGCCATTCCGGGCAGAATTCGGCGGCCCGGCCCTCCGATATGTCTGCGGCGCGCGGGAACGGGTGGGCTCGACTGGCGGAACATGGACACTCCTGAAGCGGATTGTTGCGGAGCGGAAATCAGCGGTGCCGCCTTGCGACGGACGTCGACCGGTACGCGCGCGGACGGAATGCGGACACGGAAATCGCCGGCCCGCGGCCCACGGCGTGGTGACTGGTGATATGGGGTGTGTACGCAGGTGGCTCAGGGACAGAGCGCACTTGCCTGCCGGACGAGGTCGACGTCCAGACGGCGCATCAGAATTACGGCTCCCGCGGGCACGTCGGGAGACTACCGTGGCTATTCGGGGCAGGGCCAGAGACAATTGACGCCGCCAGCCGGGGGCTGTTGACTTAACGGCCCGGTACCGCCAGGAATAGGAACGGAGAACCGAATATGGAGCTGAGCGGCACGACGGGCCCCGACGTGGGTGACTCGCTTGCCGACCGCATCGCCGTCGCCATGCTCACCAGGGCTTTTCCCGCCGACGTCGTCGACGCCGTGCTCGCCGACACCGGCCGGATCCAGATGCGTACCCGGCTGCTGCCGTCCCGGGTGGTGGTGTACTTCGTGCTGGCGCTGTGCCTGTTTCCCGGTCTTAAGTACGAGCGGGTGGCGCGGCTGCTGGCCCAGGGGCTGATCTGGAGCCTGGGTCGGCCGACCACCTGCCCGGTGCCCACGGCCGCCGCGCTGTCACGGGCCCGGGCCAGGCTCGGCGCCGAGCCGCTGGAAGCGCTCTTTCGTGCCACGGCCGCACGGGTGGGTGGTCCGCCCACCTACCGGGGGCTGCGCGTGCTGTCCCTGGACACGCTGCGTATCGAGACGCCGGACTCCGAGGAGAACCTGGCCGCCTTCGGCCGCGACCCGGCCACCGGCGAGGGCCCGCCGTGCCTGCGGGTCGCGGCCCTCGCCGACGAGACGACCCGGGCCGTCGTCGACGCCCGGCTGGGCCCGGACGCAGGCGCCCGGGCCGTGCTGACCTGGCCGCTGCTGCGGGCCCTGACCGGGCACGACCTGCTGCTCGCCGACTTCGGCACGCTCGGCGTCCGGGCCTGGTGCGTGGCCCGCGAGCACGGCGCGGAACTGTTGTGGGCCGCGCCCGCCGACACCGCGCTGACCCCCCACGCCATGCTGCCCGACGGCTCGTACCGCTGCGTGCTCGACGGCGCCGGCGACTGCCCGCAGGACGAGGACGAGACGGGCGTCGCGGTGCCCGTCCGGGTCGTGGAGGGCGCCATCGCGGGTCGGCCGGTCCGCTTGGTCACCAGCCTGCTCGACCCGGTGCGCGCCCCCGCGGCCGAACTCGTCGAGCTGTACGCGAGGCGCTGGCGGTTCCGCGAGGCGCTGGCCGGCCTGGCCGGTCTGGCCACGCCGGGCTCTGCCCACGCCCGGCCCGCCGTCACGGCCGCGTCCGCCCTGCCCGCTGCCGGGGCTGGCGGCGGACCCGGGCGGCCCGAGCCGGTGCCGGTGCCGGTGCTGCGGTCCCGCTCGGCGAGCGGGGTCCGCCAGGAGGTGTGGGGCTACCTGCTCGTCCACCAGGCGATCACCGTGCTGCTGCGCGGGGACCTGCCGGGCCGCCGTGACACCACCGCCACGGTGGGCAGGGAGGCCGCCGGGGCCGTGCCCCGCTTCGCCACCCATGGCCCCGGCCCGCGGCCGGTCCGCCGGATCGTCTGACGTCCGGCGTGCGTCCTGCCTGTCTCGCCTGGACTTTTCGCCCTGCCTGGACTTTTCGCCCCGCCCGGACTTTCCGTCCAGCCTGGACTTTCCGTTCCGCTCGAACCTTTCACCCTGCGGTGGAGGATCGCTGGAACTCGGTTGGAGCCAGCCGCGCGGACCGGCGCCCACCGCCGCCGGGCGGCTGCCAGCCGTCGGTCGGTCAGCCCTCCGGCACCGCCGCCGGCTTCGGCTTCGGCGGCCAGGGCAACAGCAGTGTGATCAGTACGCAGCCCACCAGGATCGCCGCGGAGGTGATGAAGGCCAGGTCATAGCCGGAGGTGAGAGCCGCGCCACTCGGATGCGGCCCGGAGCCGTCGGGACGGGAGCTGGTGTGCGCGGCGGCCAGCGAGGTCAGCACCACCAGGCCGAACGAACCGCCCACCTGCCGGGCCGCGTTGGCCAGACCGGAGGCGACGCCCGCGTCCTGCGGCTGCACGCCTGCCATGGCCGTCACGGCGACCGGGGTCAGCGCGACACCGATACCGAGGAAGACCAGCACACCCGGGCCGATCACGCCCAGCGCCACGAGCGTGTCCGTCCGCAGCGCGGCCTGCCAGCCGAAGCCCGCCGCCGAGATCAGCAGCCCCGCCGAGATCAGCACCGGCGGCCGGCGGCCGGCGGCCAGCAGGCGTGCCGCCGTCCGCGCGCCGACGACCGTGGCCACCGCGTGCGGCACGAAGACCAGCCCCGCCTCCACCGGGCTGTAGCCGCGGACGTTCTGCAGGTAGAGCGAGACGAAGTAGAGCAGCCCGAAGAACCCGGCGCCCAGCAGGAACATCACCACGTTCGCCCCGCTGCGCAGGGCCGACCGCAGCAGCCGCAGCGGCAGCAGGGGCACCGTCGCCAACCACTGCTCCACCACGACGAACAGCGCGAGCAGCAGCGCTCCGACGACGATCGGCAGCCAGCTTCCCACCGGGCTCCAGCCGTCCTTGCCCGCCTGGACGATGCCGTACGCGACCGCGGTGAGCCCGGCGGAGACCGTGACGGCGCCCGGGACGTCCAGGCTGCGCCCGCCCAGCCCCGGCAGGTCGGCCAGCCACCGCAGCGAGCCGGCCACGACGGCGACCCCCACCGGGAGGTTGACCAGCAGGATCCACCGCCAACCGAGGTAGTCCGTGAGCAGGCCGCCGAGGATCGCCCCCGCGGCGCCGCCGACCGCGCCGACCATGGTCCACGCGGCGATCGCCCGGGCGCGCCGGGCGCCCTCGGGGAAGGTCGTGGTCAGGATGGTCAGCGTGCAGGGGGCCAGGATCGCCGCGCCCAGGCCCTGTAGCGCCCGCGCCGTGACCAGGACCCCGGCCGAGGGTGCGGCGCCGCCCAGCACGCTGGCCACGGTGAACAGGGCGACACCCGCGACGAAGACACGCTTGCGGCCGTACAGGTCGGCGGCCCGCCCGCCGAGCAGCATGAAGCCGGCGAAGGTCAGGGTGTAGGCGTTGACGACCCACGGCAGGTCGGCGGTGGAGAAGCCGAGCGCGTCGTGGATCGACGGCAGCGCCACGTTCACGATGGACACGTCGAGTACGACCATGAACTGGCCCAGGCAGGCCAGCGCCGTGATCACGCCGTCGGGCGCGCGGCGCGGCAGCGGGACGGATGTGGGCGCGGGCGTCGGGGCAGGGGCCGCGGGCTCGGGGAGGGCGGCCCGGTCCAGGCCGCGCTCCACGCTCATCAGGCGCCTGTCCGGTGCGCCCGGGCGTCGATGCTCTCGGCGAGGCTCACCAGGCTCGCGGTCAGCCGGTGCACGTCCTCGGCTGCCCAGCCCGCGACGAGTTCCGCCAGTGCCCGGGACCGGGCCGCCCACAGCCGTTCGAGCACCTCGCGGCCCTGCTCGGTGACCTCCAGCAGTTGGGCGCGATGGTCCAGCGGGTCCGGCAGCCGCAGGATCAGCCCCGCGCTCGCCAGCCGTTGTGTCTGCGGGCTGAGCGAGGAGCGGTCCACCCCCAGCCGCTCGGCGATCGTGGACAGTCGCACCGGCTGCCAGCGGTCGATCTGTGTCAGCAGCGTGTAGTCGCCCGCGGGAAGGGTCAGCCCCGCCTCGGCGGCGATGCGGCGCTTGGTAGCCGGCGACAACAGCCAGCACCCGGCGGTGTTGAGCGCCACCGCCGCGCCAGCGATGGCCTGATCGGTCTGAGGAGCCGTACTGGTCATACGGCCACGCTATCTCGATTGGTTGGGTAAAACCAACTGAGAGATCGGACATGGCCTCAAGACGGCTTTCTCCAGCGCCGTGTCGGCTTCAGCCAATAGTTGATCTCTCTTGGAGACCGGAGACCGGAGACCGGAGAGCGGAGACCGGCGACCCGGTGCCGCCTGCCCGAATGCCAGTCCGATGGCGAACAGCGGCAGCTGGGGCCCGCCGTCGGTGAAACTTCCCGGCCGGTAGGCCCCGTGCTACCGGGGCGCGTGGTCAGCCGTCGATGTCTCGCAGGCCCTGGATCACGGGTAGTTCCTCGGGGTCGGGCTCGGTCTGCTCCAGGAAGGCGCGTACACACTCGACGGCGACGTCGGGGGCCAGGCGTTTGAGACTCAGGGCCAGGACGTTGGCATCGTTCCACAGCCGCGCGCCGCGGGCCGTCCACGCGTCGGCGGCCGTGGCGGCCCGCACGCCACGTACCTTGTTGGCCGCTATCGCGGTGCCGGTGCCCGTCCAGCACATCAGCACCCCGTAGTCGACTTCGCCAGCGACGACCGCTTCGGCTACGGTACGTGACATATCGGTCCACACCGTGGACTCGCTCGGGAACACCAGCTCATGTTCGGTGCGGATGAACTCGCGCACGGCGTGGACGCACTCGTTCTCGCTGTCGGCCGCGAACCCGATCCGTGTCATCGCCTTGTCCTCCAGCCGCCTCGTCCTCCAGCCCCATCGCCGACCGACGTATCATCGACGACCTCTTCCCCGTCTTCAACGTCCCTTTCCCGGCGTCCTTCGACGTTCCGTTCCAGGTCGAAACGGCATGCCGACGCGCCGCCGTCCGCTTCCTCGACCGTGACCCGATGGATGGCCCGCGGACGAGCCGCTCGCGCCACGCAACAGGCGTTCCTCGCCGACGTGCTCTCCGTGACTCCTGCCGATACATCGGCACCGAACACATCCTGCTCGCCCTGCTGGAGCGGGAGGACGGCGACGGTGCGCTGTCCGGGCTCGGCGTCGACAGGGCCGCCGTGGAGACACAGCTCGCCACCGCCCTCGCCGCGATCGTCGCCGGCAGGAAGGCATGACCGCGGCGGCATACCGGCATACCGGCATACCGGCGCGCCGGTCCTGCCAGGGCTTCACGCGGGAACGGCCGGTTGGCGCGCGATGTGGACAGCCGCGCGCCAACCGGCCTGTTCAACTGGATTCGGGGCGCACACGCGTATGCGGGTCACGCGCCCCGGTGGGGGTCGTCAGTCGGCTCCGGGGACGGTGACGTTCTTCTCGTTGAAGCCGAAACCATCCTGGGTGGCCTGCTGGCGGAGCGCGTCGAAGGAGCTCTGGCTGGCGTTGACGTCAGCCTCGGTCGCGCTGCCGTTCTTGAGCTTGTCGACGAGAGCCGTGAAATTGTTGCTGATCGACTGTACGGCGTTGCACAGCGTCGGATTGGCCACCGCGAACCCCTTGGCGACCTTGAGCTCGTGGGCGGTGAACAGACCGGCCACCGCCGCCTTGGCGAGCGTGCGCCCCCGGTTGTCCGCGTTCGCTCTGAACTTCCCCTCCCGTGCCGGCTTGTAGATGTACCGATGGAAGGCACCCAGCCCCAGGCCGGCGTGCAGCGCGAAACGGGTCTTGGCCAGCGGCCTGCTGTTCTCGCCGCTCGGACAGGTGCCTTCGTAGGGGGTTTCGGCGGCTGCCGGCTCGGACGCGGCGGCGGCTGGTGCCGCGCTCCCGCCGCCGGTCGTCCTGGAACCGCACGCACCGACAAGTACGACGGAGAGCAGTACCGCCAGCAGGACTGCCCCGCATTGTGTCGCACGGGTAACTGGGCTTTACGTGATACCGGAACCATCATCACCTGACCTCGCACAGAGTTCGGCCTCGTCGACAGCCTGGGTGTTCGTCATTGCCGACGGCTTACCGCGTCGTGAGTCGCGACGGGGACGGCTCGCTTACCGGGCCCCGCGGAAATGCCCGCGGGAATGATGGTGCCCAGGGAGCAGCCGGGCGGAACACGAACCTGCCCGCCGGCTCTGCCAGCCGTCCCGCCGGCTGTTTTGCCGATTGCCCTTTTGGTTGTCCTTGTGGCCACCCTGACGGCTTGACTGTCTTTTAGCTGACCTGGCGGGATTGCTGTTCCCGGCGGGTTGGCTGTTCCTGGCGGGGGGCCGGGCGGGTCGTACGGCGCTGGTGGTGACGGTGGCGCTCAGGCGCGACCGCGGATGCGGTCCGTGAGCCGCTCGTACTGCTCGGAGTCGTTCAGGGCGGCCATGACGATCTGGTGGCAGGTGCGTTCGCACAGGTTGACGAGGTCGGCCCGGTCCATGGCCGGCTGGTCGAGCCAGGTGAGGACGACCTCCTCCATGTATGCCAGCCAGCCGGCCACGGCCATGGTGAGGGCGGGGGTGGCCGGCGCGCCCGCGGTGGTGAGGCCCTCGGTCAGCCAGCCCGTCAGGGTGGCGCGGGTCGAGCGGTGCAGGGTGCGCATGTCGCTGCCGCCGTCGAGCCGGGTGATGGCCAGGTAGACGTCGGGGTGGCGGCAGACGTACTCGACGAAGGTCTCGACCCCGGCGCGCAGCTGCTCGCCGGGAGCCAGGGACGGGTCGGGGCGCAGGTGGTCGAGGAGCTCCTCGGCGGCTGCCCGCAGGACGGCGTGCCGGAACCCGCGCTGCGAGCCGAAGTAGTGGAACAGCAGCCCGGGGGAGACGCCCGCCTCGGCGGCCACGCTCTCGACGCGGACGTCGTCGATCGTCCCTCGTTCCAGGACGTGGCGGGCGGCGGCCAGCAGTTGGCCGCGGCGGTCGGCGGGCAGGAGCCGGGTGCCGCGCACGCCGGTAGGACGAACCATGTGCCCATCTTATTAACCAAAACTCAACAGAACTATTGACTCCAGCTCAACAGGGCCTACTGTTGACTAATCCTCAACAATGGTGCGTCACTGTCCTGGGCCGGGGCCGCACCCCGCGTCTTCTTCCGCCCTCGCCACGTGATGGAGGAGCGCTCCGATGCCGTTGCGAGTCATGAAGCATGAGTAAGCCTCTGCCTCGCAGCCACCCTCGATGGGATGGCACCCCCGGTCTGACCCGCTCGCGCGGTGCCGGGTTCCCGCTTCACAGGCACCTGCCGCGCGAGCGCGGTCTTACGGTCGCCTCCACGGGCGTTTTGCGTCTCCGACGCACTGGCGGCGACGAGGTCACGCAGGTTGACCGCGGCGTTCACGTCGCGGTCAACCGCCAGCCCGCAGGACGGGCAGGTGAACGTGCGGTCCGACAGCGTCAGGCTTGGGTTTCGCCTGCCGCAGCCGGAACAGGTCCTGCTCGACGGGTACCAGCGGTCCGCGACGACCAGCCGGGAGCCGTACCACGACGTCTTGTAGACGAGCTGGCGGCGGACCTCGGCCATCCCCGTGTCGGAGACGGCGCGGGCAAGGTGCCGGTTACGCGCCATCCCGGCCACATGCAGGTCTTCGACCACGATCACGTCGTGGGTCTTCGCGAGCCGGGTGGTGAGCGTATGCAGGCCGTCGCGGCGCTGGGCCGCGACGCGGGCGTGGATACGGGCGAGCCGGGCGGCACGCTTGTGCCGTCCCACGCTGCCAGGCTTGGACCTGGTGTAGGCGCGCGACGCGGTCCGCAGCCGACGCAGCGATGTGGCCAGATGTCTCGGGTTCGGGATCGTCTCGCCGGTCGAGAGGACCGCGAGGTGCTTCACGCCCAGATCGACGCCGACCGCGCCGCCCGTGCGCTGCCGCCGGGACGGGGTGTCGGGGATCTCACGGTCGACCTCGACGGTGAACGACACGAACCAGCGCCGCGCGGTGCGGGACACGGTCGCGCCCAGCAGCCGAGCCCGGCCGTCGGCGAGCCGGCTGGTCAGCGCGCCCATTGGCTCGTGGACCCGTACCCGGCCGATCCGGGGCAGCTTCACCCGCCGGTCGCCGGCCGGCCCGTAGACACCGGTCGTGTAGCGGAACGAGTCGCGTGCCTTCCCCCGCTTCTTGAACCGCGGGAAGCCGACCCGGCGGCCCTTCCGCTTGCCGTTCTTCGCGTCGGAGAAGCTCTTCAAGGCCCGCGCCAACCGGTCAAGCCCCGCGGAGAATGCCTCCTTCGAGCACCCCGCCCACCACGGCGCCACGTCGTTCTTCCTCTGGTTCCACCGCAGTCACAGCGCGGGCAGCGTCCACGGCACCGGGGTCAGCTGGTCGCCGTCCACGCCGTAGGTCTTCTCCGCGTCCCGTTGCGCGAGGGCGGCCTTCACCCGGGCCAGCCCCCAGTTGTAGGCGAACCGGGCCGCCCCGGCGTGCCGCCGGAGGTCTGCGAGCTGGGCGTCGTTCGGGTCGAGCGCGAACCGGTACGCCTGCAACGTCCTCACTCGGCCGCCCCGGTAGCGGCTTCGACAGCCCGGCGGGCCCTGTCCGCGGCGGCGCGGCGGCCGTACAACCGGGCGCACATCGACGTCAGGATCTCGGTCATGTCTCGGACGAGGTCGTCGTCGACCTCGGCGGGATCGACCACGAGAAGCCGCCGGCCGGAGGCGGCGAGGGCAGCTTCGACGTATTCGGCGCCGAAGCGGGCGAACCGGTCGCGGTGCTCGACGACGATCGTGGAGACGTCCGGGTCGCGCAGCAGCGCGAGGAACTTCTTTCGGTGGCCGTTGAGTGCCGAACCGACCTCGGTGACGACCCTGCCCACAGGTAGGCCCTGCCCGGTGGCCCAGGCGGTGACGCGGGCGACCTGCCGGTCTAGGTCTGGCTTGTGGTCCGCGGATGAAACCCGGGCGTACACCACGGTCTGCCCCGCCGGCCGTTCGACGGCCTCCGGCTCAACCAGGATCAGCCGGCCCACTCTGCGGGCCGGCACCGGCAGCTTGCCTTCCCGAAACCATCGGTATGCGGTGACGTGGTGCACTCCTTCCCGCTCGGCCCACTGCTTCAAGTTCACTCAAACATCATACTGCATACTCACTGGAGAACAGATGGGCACCCCTGCCACCGCCCGCGCCGCGTCCACCGCGTCCACCGCCCGCGCCGCAGCCACGTTCGAGCCCGACGGCCTGGTCCTGCGGCCGCGTGACGTCCGTTTCGACTGGTCACGGCTTCCGACGCCCTGGATTCCGGGCGAGCCCGTCGCCAGCCACATCATCAACGTGCTGCATCTGCTGCTGCCCGAGGGCGAGCGCTGGTTCGTGCGCGTCTTCCAGCGCGCACTGCCGATGATCACGGACGACCGGGTGCGGGAGGACGTGCTCGGGTTCATCGGCCAGGAGGCCATCCACGCGCAGGCCCACCAGGGGGCGCTCGACCACCTGCGCGCGGGCGGGCCGGACCCGGACCCGTATCTACGCCAGCTTGAGTGGTTCTTCCACCGGGTGCTGGGGGAGCGCCCAGGGCTGCCGCCGGGGCGTGCCCGGGAGCAGGTCGTTGAGCAGGTGGCGATCATCGCCGCGGTCGAGCACTTCACCGCTTTCCTCGGCGACTGGGTGCTCAGTGCGGACGCCCTGGACCGGGCCGGCGCCGACCCGGTGATGCTGGACCTGCTGCGCTGGCACGGCGCGGAGGAGATCGAGCACCGCAGCGTCGCATACGACCTGCTCAGGCACCTGGACCCGGGCTATCCGCGGCGGATCCGCAGCATGATGATCACCGGTCCCATTCTGTACTGGTTATGGATCCGTGGAGCGCGTTTCCTGATGGCCGCCGATCCACGGCTGGCCGGATCGCGGCCGGGCGGGCCACGGCGGGTGGAGAGCGGGCGTGCCTTCCTCGCGGCATCCCGGCGGGGGCTGCTGCCAGCCCCGGGCCAGGCCGTGCGCTCCGGGCTGCGCTACCTCAGGCGTGACTACCACCCCACGCAGGAGGGCTCGGCCCGGCAGGCGGCCGCCTACCTCGCCACCTCCCCGGCCGCCCGCGCCGCGGCCGCCCGCTGATGTCCGGGCCTGGGCATCACCCGGCCGCGGCGGGCCGGCACGTTCCTCCCGACCTGTACGGCAGGCCCCGTGCCGACCGCGCGATGCGGGCGCTGGCCGCCGTCGGTGACGTGCTGTTCCCGCTGGTCGTCCGGTCGGGCGGACGCCCGGGCAGCCGTCGGCACCGGTCCACGCCGCCGCCCGCGCCCGCGTCCGCGCTGAACCTCGTGGTGGCCGGCCGCGGGTACGTGGCCGACGACGTCGTCCGCCTGCGGCTGGCCGCTCCCGACGGGGCCGTGCTGCCCGCCTGGCGGCCCGGCGCCCACCTCGAGCTGCGCCTGCCCTCCGGCCGCCGGCGCCGGTACTCCCTGTGCGGCGACCCCGCCGACCGGGGCGTCTACCAGATCGCGGTCCGCCGCGTCGACGGCGGGGGCGGCGGGTCTGTGGAGGTGCACGACGCCCTGCCGACGGGCAGCCGGCTCGCCGTGGGCCGGCCGCGCAACGCCTTCCCGTTCGCCGGCGAGCCCCGCGTGCTGTTCGTCGCGGGCGGTATCGGCATCACCCCGATCCTGCCGATGGCCCGCGAGGCCGCCCGGCTCGGCCTGGACTGGCGGCTGGTGTACAGCGGCCGCGGCCGCGCGTCGCTGCCGTTCACCGACGAGCTGCGCGGGTTCGGCGGCCGGGTGGAGATCCTCTCCGGCGGGGAGCGCGGGGCTCCCGACGCCGCCGGCCTGCTGCGCCGCGCCCCGGCCGGGGCCGCCGTCTACGCCTGCGGCCCACCTCCCATGCTCGACGGCATCCAGGCGGCCTTCGACGCGAGCCCGGCCAGCGGCCTGCACGTCGAGCGCTTCGCGCCCGTCCCGCCGCCCTGGGACGGCCGGCCCTTCGAGCTGCGGCTGGCCCGCAGCGGGCGCGTGCTGCCCGTGCCCGCCGACCGCTCCGTCCTGGACGTGCTCGCCGAGGCCGTCCCCACGGTCGCGTACTCCTGCCGGCGGGGCTTCTGCGGGATCTGCCGCCAACGCGTCCTCGCCGGAGCCGTCGATCACCGTGACCATCGGCTCACCGACACCGAGCGTGCCGACGGCGCGATGCTCGTCTGCGTCTCCCGCGCCCGCGCGGGCGAAAGCCTCGTCCTGGACCTGTGATCTCTTAGTCACCCCGAGCCTCTTGCTCACCCCAAGTAGTCGAACTGTGTAGTCGTGCGAAGTGCCCACCCGAACCGGTGGGCACCCGACCCGGAGGCGACATCCATGACCGCACCGCTCCGGACACCGGCCCGGACATCAGCCCGCCGGCGCTCCCAGGCCACGACGGCCTTCCCGTACGACGGCGGCGACCTCGACCGTTTCCGTGAGCTGCAGCGGCTCGCCTACGCCTGCGCCGAGCGGGTCGGGGCCTGGCTGGAGCCCGGCGTGACCGAACGCCAGGCCAGCGCGCGGCTGGGCCGGGAGTTGGCCGCCGCCGGCGTCCAGGACTTCTTCCACATCCCCTTCGCCTGGTTCGGTGACCGGACCGCCTTCCGGCACTTCCGCACGCCGCTGCAGTTCTTCCCGAGCCGGCGCAGGCTCGAGGAGGGCATGCCGTACATCCTCGACTGCGCTCCCGTCATCGACGGCTACACCGCCGACATCGGGTACGCCGGCCGGGCCGGCGCCAGCCCCGTCTGGGACAGGATCGACCGTGACCTGCGCGAATACCGCGACCTGATCGTCGCCGAGGCGCGCCGGCGCACACCGCTCAACGAGATCTACGCCCGGGTGGACGCGCTCATCGCCCGCCACGGCTACGACAACCGGCACCGGGTCTACCCGGGACGGGTCATCGGCCACCAGATCACCCGCACGACCGCCCGCGGGCCCGCCGGGGTCAGCGTCCTCGGCTTCGGCGTACGGACGCTGCAGACCCTCGGCCGCGAGTTCCTCGGCGAGCGCCGGTACGGCCGGTCGCCGCTGTGGGCCGACGGCCGTGCCTCCCGGCACGCGCCCACGCCGGGGCTGTGGGCAGTCGAGCCGCACGTCGCGTTCCGCGACGTGGGCCTGAAGTTCGAGGAGCTGCTGGTGGTCACCGAGGACGACGCCTACTGGCTCGACGACGACCTGCCGCACGTACGCCGCTGGCAGCGGGCCGCGGACACCTCGTCGGATCTCGCGGTGCCGGATCTCGCGGTGCCGGGTGTTGTGGTGCCGGGTGTCGCGTCGGGCGTCGCGGTGGAGGCGCGATGAGGCGGCGGGCGGTCGTCTCCGCCGGTGTGCCGCTGGCCATGTACGAGCAGGGCAACCCGGCCGGGCCGACGGTGCTGCTCGTGCACGGCTACCCCGACACCCACGGGGTCTGGGACGACGTCGCCGCCGCCCTCGCCGCCGACGGCCACCATGTGGTGCGCTACGACGTGCGCGGCGCCGGGGCCTCCGGGGCGCCGAGAGGGGTAAGCAGCTACCGTCTGTCGCATCTCGCGGACGATCTGTTCGCAGTGGCCGACGCGGTCAGCCCGTACCGGGCGGTGCACCTCGCCGCCCACGACTGGGGGTCCATCCAGGCCTGGGAGGCCGTCACCGACCCCCGGGCGGCGGGCCGCATCGCCTCCTATACCTCCCTGTCCGGCCCCTGCCTGGACCACGCCGGCCACTGGGCGCGCCGCCGGCTCGCCCGCCCCACCCCGCATCACCTCGGCCAGCTGCTCACCCAGGCCACGCGCTCCTGGTACATCGGCCTCTTCCACCTGCCGCTGCTCGCCCCGGCCGGCTGGCGGCTCGGGCTGGCCGCGCGGTGGGGGAGCGTGCTGGCGCGTGCCGAAGGGGTCACCCCGCGGGCCGGCCACCCGCGGCCCACCCTCGCCGCCGACGCCGTCCGCGGGATCGCGCTGTACCGGGCCAACATGCTGCGCCACCTGCTGCGGCCCCGGCAGCGCCCGACCGCCGTACCGGTGCAGCTGATCACTCTTACCCGGGACCGCTACGTCAGCCCCGCGCTGGGCGACGATCTCGACCGCTGGGCGCCCCGTCTGTGGCGGCGCACCCTGACCGCCGGGCACTGGTCCGCACTGCTTGAGAAAGGCCCCACCGTGGCACAGATGATCGGAGAAATCGCCGCGCACGCCGACGGCGCGCCCGCCGCCCCCGCCCTCGAGCGGGCCGCCGCCTCGAGCCGGGAACAGGCCGCCAGCCAGCGCCAGCGCCTCCGCCTCGGCCCGCGCCTCGGCCCGCGCCTCGGCCGTGGCCTGGAGCGGGCGGCTTTCGCCGGGAAGCTGGCCGTCGTCACCGGCGGCGGCAGCGGCATCGGACGGGCCACCGCGCTGGCCTTCGCCGAGCACGGCGCCGCCGTCGTGGTCTGCGACCTCGACCTGGCCACCGCCGAGCGCACCGTCGAACTCGCCCGCCTGCTCGGCGCACCCGAGGCCCACGCCTACCGGGTGGACGTCGCCGACAGCGCCGCCGTCGACACCTTCGCCAGAGAGGTGGCCGTGGCCCACGGCGTCCCCGACATCGTGGTCAACAACGCCGGTGTCGGCCACGGCGGCACCTTCCTGCGGACCACCGAGAAGGAGTGGCGGCACATCCTGGAGGTCAACCTCGGCGGGGTCGTCCATGGCTGCCGCGCCTTCGCCACCCTGATGGTCGAGCGCGGGGAGGGCGGTCACCTCGTCAACGTCGCCTCCGCCGCCGCGTACCTGCCCAGCAAGGTCCTGGCCGCCTACGCCACCAGCAAGGCGGCCGTCTACATGCTGTCGGACTGCCTGCGCGCCGAGCTCGCCCCCGCCGGCATCGGCGTCAGCACCATCTGCCCCGGCCTCGTCAACACCAACATCGCCCGGACCAGCACCTTCTCCGGCCGTTCCGCCGACGGGCTCGACGCCACCCGCGACCGCTTCGCCGCGCTCTACGCCAGGCGCAACTTCCCCCCGGAGAAGGTCGCCTGGCAGATCCTGCGCGCTGTCCGGGAGAACAGGGCCGTCGTCCCGGTCACCGTCGAGGCCAGGGCCGGCCGCCTCCTCAGCCGGCTTTCCCCGGCCCTGACGCGCGCCGCCGCCCGCATCGACATCGACTGACACGACCGGACCCTGCCCGGCGGGCTGCTGCCCACCCTGGCCGGTGACGCGCTGGCGAACCTCGTCCGCCACCTGGACAGCCGCCGCCGCGCAGCGCACGGCCGGCTGGGTCCGTGGGGCCCGCCGCCGGTGCCAGAAGATCTTCGGGACGGCCGCGGTTCCCCGCCACGCGGCCTGAGCGGTCGCGGCCCGGACCGCTCCGAGGGCTCGGGACCAGGGGGAGCCGCCGTCGCAATGGCCGGTTTTTTCAGGGTTACCACTGATGCCGGCCGCTTCCGTGCGGAGCAGACTCGCCGCTGTGAGCAGTCCCGCCTCGCGGCGGGGCGCGACGACAGCGGGCGCGTGTCGGCTCCGGGGCGCGCCCGCTCCTCGCCGAGGCGGGTTCCCCGCGGTCCCACCGGCATGGCGAGGAGTTTCCTGCCGGGCCCTGCCGAGAAAGGGGTGGTTGCGATGCCGCAGCACATCCGGAAATACTGGGGGGCGCTGCACGGGCGCCAACAGCTGAACTTCAACTGGGGGGCGATAAACGCCAACTCGATCGTGCACGTCGCGGCCAGCGAGTATATTCCGGTGACCGACCCGGACGCGCACGGCGGGTTCGCCGACCAGAACCACCAGCGGTTCATCGGGGCGGCGAACGTGACGGTGTCCAATATCGCCCCGCACGGCGCGCCCTGGGATCCGAACAACGGGGTGACGTTCGTCGTCAACGTCGACTGGCCCAGCCCGATATACATCGTCACGGACATCACGGTCTTCGACGAGGGGCCGGTCGAGATCCAGAACTA
>NZ_CAKKTM010000195.1:39352-44485 GCF_920888515.1 Protofrankia sp. CiP1_Cm_nod1
GCGCCGCTCAGGCAGCCATACACATCTCCGCGAACGGCGGCGCGTGTCGATGAATGCTGGTCGCCGGCCGCTGGACGCAGAACGCAGAACGCAGAAGAAGATCGGCGCGAGTTCGCCGCTGCGCATACTGACGCGGCCAAAAAGCGTACACGGCAGCAGACTCGCGCCGATCATGGCCGGTGTCTCCCATGGCGCGTCGGAGCGGGCCCGGCCGGATCCCCGGCGGCGAGCTACGGCCGGTCGGTGGAACCAGCGGTCGGTGCGGCTACGAACGGTCGATGAACAGTGCGTTCACGGGACAGTTGTACACGCCCTGATCGGCGTTGTCCTCTAATCCCTCGGGCACTGGTCTGTCCTTGCCGATGTTGCTGTAGCCCTGGTCGTCGAGAGTGAATATCTGTTCGTCGATCATGTTGCACTGGCCATGTGCCTCACATTTGCTGTTGTCGACGCTGACCTTCACGGTCGTCACCATCCATCGTTCACTCGTTCAGCGGTCTCGTGGTGTTCGTGCCGCCACCGTCAGCGGTCCCCGCGGCCGAGGAGGGCAGGCCACGCCCTGGACGGCCGTCGCCCCCGGACGTCGTGACCCGCGCGGGCACGGGAGCGGCACGGGAGCGGGCACGGTGACGAAACAACGTTGGCCCGCGCCCGCCGCCCGGTGGCACCGTGGGCTCCCGGTTATGCGCCGCGCCGTGTCGGGAACTCCAGGTGGAGCTTCTTCATGCTGCGGAGAATCCCGGTCTCGTACTCGGGCCGGGTGCCGGGCTTCAGGCTGAACTCGGGAATACGGCGGAGGAACTCCTCGAGGGCGACCTTGATCTCCAGGCGTGCCAGGTGGGCACCGATGCAGCGGTGGACACCGACGCCGAAGGCCGAGTGGGGGATGCGCTCCCGGAAGATGTTGCACTCCCTGGGGCTGTCCAGGGCCTTCGGGTCCCGTGACGCCGACGCGTAGTTCAGGAGGATGAAGTCGCCTTCCTTGAAGTGGTGCCCGCCTATCTCGACATCCGTGGTCACGGACCGGCCGAGCGCGACCACCGGTGGGAAGTACCGGACGAACTCCTCGGCCGCCTGGGGGATCAGGCTCGGGTCGTTCGCCAGCGCCTTGCGGTCCTCGGGGTGGGTGGCGAGGTGGGACATCGCACCCGACATGACGAACGTCGCGGTCACGATGCCGCCGAGCGCGAGGTCGGTGATGATGGAGACCCGGTCCTGCCAGGGGGACGGCTCGCCGTTCTCGTATTCGACACCCGCCGCGATCACGTCCACCACGTCGCCGCGCGGCGGCTCCTTGGCCCGGCGGCCCAGGTACTCGCCGAGGTGGACGAATGCCCTGGTCAGGTTCTCGGTGCGTTCCTCCTTGGGCCCGTAGAAGCCCGCGTCCATGTGCTTGATGAGCATGGGGACGTCGTCGGTGGGCAGGCCCAGCAGGTTCTTGAACATCGCCGAGCCGGGCAGCACCGACGAGAACTCCTTGATGTACTCGCATTCACCCCTGTCGATGAAAGCGTCGATGAGGGTGACGGCCTCCGTCCGGATGGAGTCCTCGAAGGCGCTGATCGCGTCCGGGGAGAAGTAGGGGTTCAGCGCGTTCCGCCAGAGGTTGTGCCGGGGCGGATCCGACTCCTCCGGCATCAGGTAGGGGCGTTCCGGGTCACGGTTGGGCTCGAAGCCCTTGGCGCTGCTGAAGGTCCGCCAGTCCTGGCCGGCGCGCTTGACATCCTGGTAGCGGTTGATCAGCCAGTACCCGTTCCCGACATTGCTGCGGGTGACCGGGCACCTGTCCACGAACTCGTCGAGGACCTCGTAGAAGCGGTCGTTGAACTCCGGGTCCTCGATGTCGAAGTCGGAGAAGATGTCCCTCCGGAACCCTTCGCTCGTGGTCACAAGAGCACCTCCATTAAACGTATGGCTCGGGTCGCGTGGGTAAGGGGCGGGTTTCCCGTGGCCGGGGAACGGCATGCTGGCGGGTGCCGGTCGGCGCCAACCGCGGCCGATATGCGCTCGTGGGCCAGGACGCTGACGGCCTGAATGCGCCGCTTCACTGTCACGGTGGCGGCGGGGAATCGAGCCGGATGCCTCACGGCCCGACCTGTTGCGGGTGGCTGCGCCGCCCGGGCACCGGTGTTCGACATCAGGATTTCTGTGGGCGCACCATCCTGCGCCCGTACAGGCTGACGTACCGTCCGGGTACCTCCCGTCTTTTTGCTGTCTTTTGGTGCGGTCGCCTTTCGATGCGATACAAACATACGTTTGTTTTTATGAACATAACAGGCGCTACTTGACCTGTCAAGTAGGTCACAGTCAAGCGTAATCGAGATGTTGCTATGAGATATAATCACAGGTAGAAGGCTGGTAGCGGATCGCGCTCCAGGCTTTGGCCGCCGCTGTCAAGGGCGCGGGAAAGCCGGTGGCCGGGCGTGCGCGGGTGTGCTGGCGCAATGCCCGGTGGCCCGGTTGTCCGGTAGGCCGCCGTGACCGCCCGGCTCGACGCGTGTCGCTGTCGTGGCGGGTGCTGATCCGTGTTCCTCGGGCAGGGGAAAGGAGCGGAACAAACCATTGTTTTTTGTTCTGGTCGGGCCTAGGATCGGGATGAATGATCGTCCGATAGCATGGATCTTGGAAAGGGGAGAGACGTGGCTGGGCGGCTCGAAGGGAAGGTTGCTGTCGTCACCGGGGCGGGCTCGGGAATCGGCACCGGTATTGCCGAGGAGTTCGTGAAGGAAGGGGCCAGGGTCGTCGCCGTCGATATCTCGGGCCAGCAGGAGGAGGTCGCCAAGCGGCTCGGGAGCGACTGCTACGCGGTGCACGCCGACGTGTCGAGGGGGCAGGACGTCCGGAACATGCTGGATGCGGCCGTCTCCCACTTCGGCAAGCTCGACGTCCTCTGTAACAACGCGGGTATCGACGGGGCGGTGGCCCACACCGGTGACTATCCGGAGGAGGAGTTCGACCGCGTCTTCGGTGTGAACGGGCGAGGGGTGTTCCTCGGTATGCGCTACGCCATCCCCAAGTTACTTGAGAACGGTGGGGGAGTGATCGTGAACACGGCGTCGATGGCCGCGATGGTCGCTTTCCCGGGAATGCCCGCGTACTGCGCGGCAAAGGGTGCCGTGGCCATGCTGACGAAGACCGCGGCGGCGGAGTACGCAAGCCGGAACATCCGCGTCAACGCGATCTGCCCCGGGCCGATCCGGACGCAGATCACCGACAGCCTCCCGCCGGAGCTCATCGAGGGCGTGGTCAGGGCGACGCCGCTGGGGCGATACGGGACCCCCACCGAGGTGGGCCGGCTGGCCGTCTTCCTGGCGAGTGACGAGTCGTCGTTCATCACCGGTGACATGATCCTGATCGACGGTGGTTACACCACTCTCTGACCGGTTCTCCGATCGGTTCTGGTCACCGCGTCGGGGCGTCACGTCGATACGTCCGCCGGACATATCCGCCGGGCACACCGCCGGCCCCCGGCGCCACCCGGACCGGGTATGGTCCAGTGGCGCCGGGGGCCGGTCCCTATGACCGGTCGGCCACGGGATCCCCTGAGCCGAGGTAGCTGTTGACGAGCGCGTCGTGGTCCAGCGTGTCCGGCGTCCCGTCGAACACCACTTTTCCGCGCCGCAGCACGACGACGGCGTCGGCGAACTCGACCGCGCGTTCCACGTACTGCTCGACGATGACCAGCGACACCCCGCTCGCGGCCAGCTGTCGCAGCGACACGAAGATCTCGTCGATGATCCTCGGTGCCAGGCCCATGGAGACCTCGTCCACCAGGATGACCTGTGGATCCGACAGGTAGGCCCGGCACAGCGCGAGCATCTGCTGCTGCCCGCCGGAGAGCGTGCCGGCGGTGTCGTCGAGCCGCTGCCGCAGTGCCGGGAAAGCCTCCAGCGCCCGGTCGGGCCTGGTTTCCGGAAGCCACGGTGGCCGCTGGAGGCGAAGGTTCTGCCGCACGGACAACGACCGGAAGATTCCCCGCCCCTCGGGGATGAGGCACAGGCCGGCGCGGGTGCGCGCATACGGCGGAGTGCCCGAATGGTCGACGCCGCCGATCGATACGCGGCCGTGCTGGAGCCTGTTCAGACCCGCCGCGGTGCGCAGCAGCGTTGTCTTTCCCGCGCCGTTGGCACCGAGCAGGGCGACCACCCCGCCTGCCGGTACGTCGAGGTCGACCACGCGTAACACCGTCGACCGGCCGTAACCCGACTGCACCGCCCGCAGCGAGAGGGCATACGGCTTCGTGTCGCCCGCGGTGGTGGCACTGTTCGTCCGTGTTGTCATGACACCACTTCCCTCACGGGCTGCCGTGCGACGGTCTCGACGGCGTCGCCCCCGAGATAGGCGGCCCGCACGAGCGGGGACGCCATCACCTCGTCGGGCGTCCCGTCGAAGACGGGTCTACCGAAGTCCAGGACGTGGATGTGGTCGCATATCTCGTTGACGAGCGCCATGTCGTGCTCCACGAGCAGGATGCCGATTCCCCGGTCCCGCACGACGCGCTGGAGGGTCTCGCCGAACCGGCTGGTTTCCGCCCGGTCGAGGCCGGACGACGGTTCGTCGAGCAGGAGGACGCGGAACGGCCCGGCCAGGCCGCGGGCCAGCTCGACCCGCCGGCGCAGCCCCGTCGACAGGGCCCCGGCGAGCGATTCCGCGACATCCTCCAGCTCGCAGAGCCGGATGGCCTCCTCGGCGCGCTGCCTGACGAGGTTTCGTTGCCTGCCCGAGCTCAGGAAGTGGCTGAGCGGGCTGGCCCCGGCGAAGCCGCCCTCCGCTCCCAGCGCGACGTTCTCCCGCACGGTCATCGAGTCGAACAGCTCCATCTGCTGGAACGTGCGGCCGATGCCGAGCCGGGCCCGAACGGCCTGGCCCCGCCGGGAGATGTCGTGGCCGCCGAAGGAGATCTTTCCGTTCGTCGGTCGGAGCACTCCCGAGCAGGCGTTCAGGGTCGTGGTCTTGCCGGCCCCGTTCGGGCCGATCAGACCGGTGATCTGTCCGGTCCGGGCTTCGAGGGAGACGCCGTCCACGGCCACCAGGCCGCCGAAGCGCACCCCGAGCCCGCGTACCGCGAGCGTGCCGGCGGCGGCCCTGGGGCGCGTGCTGGCGGCGGCAGCGGCGCTGGCACCGGAGCCGCCG
>NZ_CAKKTM010000196.1 GCF_920888515.1 Protofrankia sp. CiP1_Cm_nod1
GTTCACGCGCGGCCCGCGGGTGAACGGCCGGCGGCGGCCGAGCTGTCCGGCGGTGCGCTGGACCACCGCGGGGACGCAGCGCAGCGACGGCGGCGTGACCGCGAGCAGGAGCGCCGCCGCGCCGAAGACGAGCTGGAGGCAGGTGGCGATGTTGTCGCCGCTCACGTACGACGGAACCAGGGTGAGGCCCGCGGCGGCCAGCAGCGCGTACCAGGGCTCACCGCCCGGGCTGATGACGATCAGGGCGAAATAGACCAGCGACGTCAACGGCTGGTAGGAGTCGGCTGTCACCGTGCTGACCGCGCCGCCGGCAAGCGCACCCGACGCCGCGGCGAGAAAAGCCGAGATGCAGAAGACCAGGACGCGAGTGACGTTGGTCGACGTGCCACTGGCGGCAAGGCCCGTCGGGCTGTCGGCCAGCGCCCGCAGCAGCCTGCCGAGCCGGCTGCGTACCAGCAGCACGATGATGGCCGTGACCACGACGGTGAATGCCAGCACCAGATAGTAGTAGCCACGGTCGCTTTCGAGGTCGAGCCAGCCCAGCTGGGGCCGCGGCTCGGTCAGCCCGGCACCTATGCCGCCGAACATGTAGCTCTGTGTGTAGAACATGTAGGCGAGGAGAATGCCGAATCCCAGGGTCGCCAGGGCGAGGTACAGCCCGGAGAGCCTGATCGCCGGAATCGCGAGAACGGCGCCGATCGGCACCGCGACGAGAGCGGACAGCAGCAGCGCGGCGAACCACGGCAGCCCGTGGCCGACCGTCAGACGGGAGAAGGCGGCCGCGCCGATCGCGGTGAAACCCACGTGGCAGAGCGACACCTGCCCCGAGCTGCGTACCAGCAGGCCCAGGGAGAGAAAGAGAATCGTCGAGGTCAGGAACAGGGTCCAGTCGGTCAGGTGGAGCCCGGCGAATCCGGGGACGGTCAGGAGGAGGACCAGGACGGCTGCCGCGCCCGCCAGCTGGAACGGGAGCGGGAAACGCCACTGTGCCACGGACCGCGGCAGCGCCGCCGCCCGCTCCCCGAGCCGGCCGCGAGGGGAGACCAGCAGGACGGCGAACAGGACGAGGAAGGGCAACGCGGTCGGTATTCCCGCCAGCAGGCCCGTGGTGAAGTACTTCGAGCAGAGGGCGCCGCCCACACCGATGAGCAGGCCGCCGAGATAGGTGGCGGGCAGGTTCGAGAACCTGCCGATGGCGGCCGCGCCGAAAGCCTGGACCACCAGCAGCGTCAGTGTCACCCCGTCAAGGGTGACGAGCGGTGCCAGCAGCACACCTGACAGCGCGGCGAACGAGACGCCGATGACCCACGCGAGCCGCCGGACCCGTACAGGGCTGGTGCCGGCGCAGTCGAGCAGGTCGATGTCGTCGACGACGGCCTGCATCGCAAGGCCCCGCCGGGTGTGCCGGAAGACGAGGAAAAGTGCGAGCGTCGCCGCCGCGCCGATGACCCAGATGATGATTTTGTCCTGGGTGATGCTCGTGTTCGCCACACGGAGGACATGAGTTCCCAGGAACGGCGGCACCTTGCGGGTCTCCGTCGCGCCGTAGACGAGTGATATCACCGCCTGTACGACAAGCAGAATACCGACCGTGCCGGCGACCCGTACCGGCAGGGAACGGTCACTGATCATTCGGCCGACCAGCTCGAAAGCGAGCCCGAGTACCGGGCCGGCGACGAGAACGCAGATCGACGCGGCCAGCGGCCACGGCAGATGGTGCTGGACGTGCAGGGTGTAGAAAAGAAAGGCCGCGATGGTGGCGAGCGCGCCGTGCGCGAAGTTGAACAGCCGCGACGTCTTGTAGGTCAGCACGAGGCCCAGCCCGGCGATCCCGTAGACGGAGCCCGTTGTCAGCCCGGCGACCAGGAACGGAAGTAAGGTCGTCACTCTGGATCTCCCAAACGATCGGCATACCGGGCTGGGACGGCACCGAGAGGCCGTCCCAGCCCGAGGACTGGTCAGCCGAGGGTCGCGACCACGGGATCAACGACGGACGCGGGAGCGCACTGCGTCGCCAGGCCGTTCGGCCCGACGAACGCGCCGTCCTCGATGCCCATCGTGAACCAGCACTTGATGGAGGTCGGCTTTCCCGCCACGAAGTTCAACGGGACCGTGAGGCCACCGAGCGTCTCGTCCCGGAGGCTGTAGAGGCCTTTCTTCACCGCGGTGGCCGTGAGCTCCCCGGCGGGCGCGGCCCTGACCGCGGCCTCGAAGAGCTTTCCGCTGGCCCAGACATCGGCCGACTGCTCGGACAGCACCGCCTCGATGCCCGGCGCGTACTGCTGGATGGCGTCGTGGAATTCCCGGGTCGCCGGTATGGACCTGTCGTAGAAGGGTGCGACATATCCGACGGCCCGCATTCCGTTGAGCGACGGCTCCTTCAGCCAGCTGGTCGTGACGGTGCCGTCCTGGGCGACCTCCGGGACGTTGATGCCCTGGTCCGCGCAGGCCCGGTGCACGCGGACGACGGTGTCGGACGGCGCCAGCACGCTCACGGACTGGACGCCCGCCTCCTTCAGGCCCTGGCACTGCGAGGTGTAGTCGGGCGCCGAGGCCGCCACCTTCGCGTTGTAGGGAATACTGAGGCCGAGCGCCTTGGCCAGCGTCGTGTACAGCGGCACCGCGCTGGCGCACTGCGGCGCCTCCGCGCAGTAGAGCAGGCCCATCTTCGGGCCTTTCGCTTTCGCTATCTGCAGCACCCCGTACAGTCCCGCGATGACGGACGGCCCGACCGGGAAGAAGGACGGGTTCGTCACGAAGGGCAGGTCCAGGGAGGTGCCGCCGATGACGGGCACGTCCGTGCCGCTGATGTAGGACGCCCAGTTCACGTCCGAGTTCGAGTGGTTTCCTATGACCGCGACGACGTGTTCCTGCTCGACGAGTTTCTTGACCTGGGAGAGCGCGGTCGTCGCGTTCCCCCCGTCATCCATGACAACCAGTCTGACGCGGCGCCCGTTGATCCCGCCGTGGGCGTTCACCCATGATGCCCAGGCTTTTGCCATGTCCTGTGCCTGCGCCTGGGAGGACGCGGTGGGGCCGCTGTACGTCCCGATGTTGCCCACGACGATTTCGGGCGTTCCCGAACCGTTCGCCGTGTTGCCGCCGCCGTCCGACGAACAGGAGACGAGGCCCGTCACCGCGGCGATCACCGCGGCTGTGGCGACGATTCCTCGCCGCCGTACGAGGGGCCGGGGATGCGGCCGCCCGGACAGCGGCCAGCGGCGCCGGTGCTGGCGCGGGTGCTGGCCGGTGCATAAAGCCGGTGTGCTTTCCGCCGCTGGTTCACCGGACCGGATACGGTTGAGCCACTCACCGACCGAGCGTCTCCTTCTCTGCTGTTCCGGGCGCGGGGGTGTGTTCTTGGCGGGTTTCGTACGCGCCTGGCTTCCGCGCCTTCTCGGCGACGGTTCGTAGTCGTCGGTCATCTGGCGTCCTCCGTTGCGTTGGCATATTGCGTGATCGGATGATTTTCGCGGGCCGGCCGCTCCGCGGTGTTGTTCCGCGGTTTTGGGCCGGTGTTCCGCGGTCGGGCGGGAGCGGCCCGGGCCGGAGTCGCCCACGCTGGCCCGGGCCGCTCCCGCCCGACCGGTGGCTGCGCCCGCCGTGCCCACCGTGTCGGACACGCCCGCCGTGCCCGCCGTGCCCGCCGCGTCCGGCTGGTCGGGCCGCCGGGTGGGATGCCGTTTCGCGCGCGTCGGGCCGGGGCGCGGGGCAGGCGGGGCAGTTTGTCGGCATCACTGGCGGAAGCGGCCGACGGCCAGGGTCAGGGCCAGGGTGCTGACAGATTTCTGGAGATGCGCACCGTTGTGTTCATGGTGGCCTCTGTCGCTCTCTGGAAGACGCTGATCCCGTAGGGTCAGGAGGCTGGGAGCCGGAGGGGTCTTCCGTTCTCGGCGTTCGGGTCGCGGTGTACTCGCGGGGGGATGGGGCGGAGGGTGATGTAGGTTACAAACAACTGTTCGTTCGGACACCGTAGAGGACCTCGGATGACAGGTCAATGCGGAATTTTCACGCCGACGCCCTGCCCGGCCCACCAGTCGACGCCGTAATCCGCCACTGGCGGACCGTGATGTCCTTGTGGGCGGAGGGCCGGGATCAGAGCCGGGACCGGATCCGGCCTGTCCGGGCGTCGCGGCCTGCCGAGAGGGGCCGACCCGCGCCGCAGCGGCGGTCACCCAGGCCCCGCGCGCCGGTGGCCGGTGGTTCGACGCCTTATCCGGTTGCTCGTGCGTGACCCGGCCGCTCGTGCGCGCCTGCCCGCGGCATCCCCAGGCCGACGATGGCGGTGAAGTCGCCTCGGGCGCTCGTGCGGGCCTGTCCGTGACGAGGCCGGGCGGGCGGTCACGGGGTGCCGGCCGAATTCCGCTCGCCGGCCGAATCCGGCGATGGCGGTGATCTGGGTGTCACGCAACGGCGCCGGTCTGGGTACGGTATTCACATGGTCGGTTGGGGGAGTCCGTCGACGGACGTGGTCTTATCCGGCGACTTCCGTTACGTGCACGGCCCGGCGCTGGAACGTGACATTCGCGGACGGCTCGGGCACGGCCGGCTGGCGGACACCCTGCGCGCCCGGATCGACCGTTCGGAAGGCGGCGCCTTTCTCATCGCGGGCTTCCGCGGCGCCGGCAAGACCACGCTGGTCCGCTCGACGTTGCGATGGTTGTCCCAGTACAGCGGCAATCGCCGCTACCTGCCCGTCTTCCTCAACGTGGCCCGGCCGGTCACCAGCAACGAGTTCCTGTTCGCGGTGACCCGGCGGGTGGTGGAAACCCTCGACGACACCGGCGTGCTCGCCGAGCTCGAGGAGGACATCCGCAACTCGATCCTGCTCGCGTACGCCCGCACGTCGATGTCGCTGACCTCCCGCTCGGAGGAGGGCCACGAGCTCAACCGCACGTTCGGCGCGAACGGCCAGCTGCCGTTTGCGGGACTCGCCCCCAAACTCGAACGCGGGACGAAGACCACCCGGTCGCTGGCGACCGAGGCGTCCTTTCTCACCTACGCGGACGGGGACGTCGAGCACGATTTTCTGCGGATCGTCGAAATGCTCGGCCGGTCGAGAAGCCACGGCCGTGGCCGCGGGTTCCGCCGGCGCCGGCCGGCCGCGCCCGTCCATCTCGTGGTGGTGATCGACGAGCTCGACAAGCTGACGAGCAGCCCGCGTGGAATGGAGAGCTTCGACGAGATCCTCACCGTCTTCAAGAACGTGCTGACGGCGTCCGCGGCACACTTCATCTTCGTGGCGGGCGTCGACGTGCTGGACCGTGCGGTCACCGACAGCGATTTCGGTATCGGGATCTTCGAGAGTGTCTTCTCCTGGCGGGCCTACGTGCCGTGCGTGTGGGACAGCGGCACCAGCCTGCTCCGCGAGGTGTGCGGACAGGGCCCCAACAACGCCGAGTCCGTGGAACGGGTGGCGAACTACCTGGACTACAAGGGGCGTGGCGTGCCGCGCCGGCTCGTCCAGGAGCTCAACGACCTCATCGTCTGGGAGACGTTCCAGCGGACGAGCGTCCCGGTCATCCGGATGTCCCCCGAGGACGTCGAACGCATCGGTCTCTACGCGGATCTCTCCGATGTCCTGAACGGGCTGCTCGGCCGTTCCGGCGAGGAGGGACGCAGCCTGGAGGAGGACAGGTTCCGGCTGGGCGCCCACTACGTGACCGACTGGGTGCTGCGCAGTGAGGGCGGTGTGTTCACCGCCACCGACGTCGTCTCCGGCGAGCGGGGGCTCTCGCCGCTGCTGTCCCTGTCGGAACGGCGGGTGGACCTGGTTCTGCGCCATCTCGCCGCCAACGGCGTGATCGAGGACCAGCGGCCTGGCGGGAGCGGTGAGAGCACCTTTGTCGGTGGTGTCGCCCAGGCCCGGATGGCGACCTACCGGCTCAGCCGGCGGATGCGGGGACGGGTGCTGCGGGTTGCCCGGGCGAACGAACGGGAGAGCATCGACCTGCTCGGCGGTGTGCTCACGAACGACAGCCCGTTCCCGGGCGCCGCCCCCTCGCCCCCGGGCGCCGCCCCCTCGCCCCCGGGCGCCGGCCCCTCGTTCCCGCACCGTGGCGAGCCTCCGGCGGGCGCGGATCCCGACAGCACGGGCGCCCCGGCCGGCCGGCCGCATCCGTCCCCCGCGGGCCGCTTCACTCGGGCCGGGAGCGGCACGCTGCGGGTGCCCCGTTCGGAGCGTTTCATGGGCGACGGGCGTTTCGAGCTGGTCGACGTCCTCGGCGTCGGTGGGATGGGCACCGTCTACGTCGCGCGGGACGCCCAGTTCGGCGCGGGTGCCCTCCGCGCGATCAAGGTGCTGAGTCCGACGCTCGGCGAGGACCAGGAGGCACGCAGCCGGTTCCTGCGGGAAGCCCGTATCGCCCTGCAACTGGACCACCCGAACGTCGTGCACACGTACCAGCTGCTCGACGAGCCCGACGGCCGGCTGGGCATCGTCATGGACTTCGTCCACGGCGACGGCCTGAACCAGCGCCTGCGCGAGCGGGGGTTCCCGGTCGCCGAGGCGGTCGGTGTCGCCACCGGTCTCCTGCGGGCGATCGTGTACCTGCACAGTCTGGACATCGTCCGGCTCGACGTGAAGCCCAGCAACGTCATCATCAGCGAGGCAGGCCGGCCGGTGATGGTCGACTTCGGCGTGGCGCGCAGTCTCCAGAGCGATTCCACCGAAGTGACCAGAGGCGAGGGGCTGGTGGGCACGCCAGCGTACATGTCACCCGAGCAGATCCGGGGTGGGGCCGTCGACGGCAGGACGGACATCTTCTCGTTCGGGCTGGTGCTCTTCGAGCTGCTCGGCGGAGCGATCTCCCGGGACGGCGGTGTGGAGAACGTGATGTTCCGCCGGCTGCACGAGGACCTCGACGTCTCCGTCCTCACCTGCTCCGAGGAGCTCAGGGGCCTGGTCGCGAGGTGCTGCCGGCGCCGGCGGGAGGAGCGTTTCAGCGACGCCACGGCCGTGTGCGCCGCGCTGCTGGACGTCCCGGAGAGCCCGACCGGCCCGTCCGGCCCGGGTGGCGACACGGATAGCCCCGGCATGACGCGGCGCGAGCCGCGCGGACCCGGATCGCCAGGGTGGTGGGGGAGCCGGGCCGCCGGGAGCGACACCGACATCACCCACAGGTTCACCCACTGAAGCCCCGCCGCGGGACAGGCATCCTTCCACGCCGGAATGGCTTTCCGTCCTGTGGGACGGGCCGCTCTTTTCCCCCGGGGGCGGGCTACTTTTCCCCCGGGGGCGGGCCACAGCTCGCCCGCGCGGGGACGAACGACCTGCGTTCCAAGGGCCACAGCCCCGTGAGACGGGTCACAGCGCCGGCTCCGCGGGCCTGGCTGCCCCCCGGCCAGCGGCCCTGGCCGGGGGGCAGCCGGGGCCGTCGGCCCGGCCGCTCGCCGACGCCGTCGCCACACGCCTGCTCACAATCAAGGTAGCAATGAAGATCAAGACATAACCTTGATAACGATATGAAGCAGACGTGAAGCGGAGCATCGGTGACTGATTCGACCATCATCTATACGCACACTGACGAGGCCCCGGCCCTGGCGACGTACTCGTTCCTGCCCGTGGTCCAGGCGTACGCCCGCACGGCCGGTGTCAGCGTCGAAAGCCGTGACATCTCCCTGGCCGGGCGGATCATCGCCAGCTTCCCCGAACGTCTCACCGCGGACCAGCGCATCGACGACGCGCTCGCCGAGCTCGGTGAGCTGGCCCGCCGCCCCGAGGCGAACATCATCAAGCTGCCGAACATCTCGGCGTCGATCCCGCAGCTGAAGGCGGCCATCGCCGAGCTGCGGCAGAAGGGCTATGCCCTGCCGGACTACCCGGACGACCCGAAGAGCGACGAGGAGCGGGAGGTCCGCGCCCGGTACGACAAGATCAAGGGCAGCGCCGTCAACCCGGTGCTGCGCGAGGGCAACTCCGACCGGCGCGCCCCCGCGTCCGTGAAGAGCTATGCCAGGACGCACCCGCACCGGATGGGCGCGTGGAGCCCCGAGTCGAGGACGAACGTCGCCACCCTGGCCGCCGACGACTTCCGCGCCACCGAGAAGTCGGCGGTCATCGCCGCGGACGGCTCGCTGCGCATCGAGCTGGCCGGCGCCGACGGGAGCACCACCGTGCTGCGCGCCACCCTGCCGGTGCTCGCCGGCGAGGTCGTGGACGCCGCCGTGCTGCGGGTGGCCGCGCTGCGGGAGTTCCTCACCGCCCAGATCGCCCGGGCCAAGGCCGAGGGCGTGCTGTTCTCGGTGCACCTGAAGGCCACGATGATGAAGGTCTCCGACCCGGTCATCTTCGGCCACGTGGTGCGGGCGTTCTTCCCGAAGACCTTCGCCGCCTACGGTGAGACGCTGGCCGCGGCGGGCCTGAGCCCCAACGACGGGCTCGGCGCCATCCTGGCCGGCCTGGGCGCGCTGCCCGACGGCGCGGCGGTCAGGGCGTCCTTCGACGCCGAGCTGGCCGACGGCCCGGCGCTGGCGGCGGTCGACTCCGATCGCGGCATCACCAACCTGCACGTGCCCAGCGACGTCATCGTCGACGCGTCCATGCCGGCGATGATCCGCACCTCCGGCCACATGTGGGGCCCGGACGGCCAGGAGGCGGACACCCTCGCCGTCCTGCCCGACAGCAGCTACGCCGGCATCTACCAGGTCGTCATCGACGACTGCCGCGCGCACGGCGCCTTCGACCCGACGACGATGGGCTCGGTGCCCAACGTCGGCCTGATGGCGCAGGCGGCCGAGGAGTACGGCAGCCACGACAAGACCTTCGAGATCCCCACCGCGGGCACGGTGCGGCTCGTCGACGAGGCCGGCACCGTGATCCTGGAGCAGCCGGTCGCCGCCGGCGACATCTTCCGCGCCTGCCAGACCAAGGACGCGCCGATCAGGGACTGGGTGAAGCTCGCCGTCGCCCGTGCCCGGGCCACCGGCGACCCGGCGGTGTTCTGGCTCGACCCCAGCCGCGCGCACGACACGACGCTGATCGGGAAGGTCAGGGCGTACCTGGCCGAGCACGACACCGAGGGCCTCCAGATCGAGATCAGGTCGCCGGTGGAGGCGATCGCGTTCTCCCTGGAGCGGATCCGCCGCGGCGAGAACACGATCTCGGTCACCGGCAACGTGCTGCGCGACTACCTCACCGACCTGTTCCCGATCCTGGAGCTTGGCACCAGCGCCAAGATGCTCTCGGTCGTCCCGCTGATCAACGGTGGTGGCCTGTTCGAGACCGGTGCCGGCGGGTCCGCGCCCAAGCACGTCCAGCAGCTGCTCAAGGAGAACTACCTGCGCTGGGACAGCCTGGGCGAGTTCCTCGCGCTGGCGGTCAGCTTCGAGCATTTCGCGCAGACGACGGGCAACGCGCGCGCCAAGGTGCTCGCCGACACCCTCGACCGGGCGACCGCCACCTTCCTCAACGAGGACAGGTCGCCCAGCCGGCGCCTCGGCGGCCTCGACAACCGCGGCAGCCACTTCTACCTGGCCCTCTACTGGGCGCAGGAGCTGGCCGCGCAGACCGACGACACGCAGCTCGCGGACGCGTTCGCCGGCCTCGCCAAGACGCTCACCGCGCAGGAGCGGACCATCGTCGACGAGCTGGTCGCGGTCCAGGGCTCGCCGGTCGACATCGGCGGCTACTACCAGCCGGACCCGGCCAGGGCCGCGGCAGCCCTGCGCCCGTCGACGACCTTCAACGAGGCCCTGGCGATCCTCGGCTGACGAGGAGCCCGTCCGCGGACGGCCCCGGGCCGGCGGTTTCCAGCTGCCACCGGCCCGGGGCGTCCGTCGGCGGCAGCCCGGGCCGGCTGTCCGGTCCGGGCAACAGACGCGTGCCGGGTATGGACCCGGCGTCCACGCTGCCCATTCGGGCTGGTAGCCGTCCGTGCCGGAGGCAACCGGCGGTCCGGCGACGGGGCGGTCCGCGGGCCGTGGAGGCTGTTGACAACGTGAGGAATGCTCAGCTTGACTTGATCGGTCGATGATGCCGAGTCATCCTCACCTTCTGGTGGGATACGGCCAGTGGGATGCAGCCAGGAGGAAACCGATGGTCGAAGCGTCCATCGTTTCGGTGCACGACACGGTGCCGGTCTGGCGTTCCGGTACCGCGGCCGACGCGTTGCGCGACACCATCGACCTGGCCCGTGTCGCCGAGGAGCTCGGCTACCGCCGCTACTGGGTGGCCGAGCACCACAGCACCCCCGCGCTCGCCACCTCGGCCCCGGCCGTGCTCGCCGGCCAGATCCTCGCCGCGACCAGCACGATACGGGTCGGCTCCGGCGCCGTGCTGCTGCCCAACCACTCACCGCTGGCCGTCGCCGAACAGTTCGGCGTGCTCGGCTCGCTGTACCCCGGCCGGGTCGATCTCGGGATCGGCCGGGCGACGGGCGGCTCGCCCGAGGCGGCCGGGCGGCTGGGCGACTCCCGCCCCCGTGACTTCGGCGCCCAGCTCGACGAGCTCACCGGGTACTTCCGCCGTGACCGGAGCGGCGCCCGGGTGCGCGCCGTGCCCGAACCGGCCGTGGCGCCCGAGTTCTGGCTGGTCGGGTCCAGCCCGAGCAGCGCCGCGTTCGCCGGCGCATGCGGTCTTCCCTACGTCTACGCGCACACGATCGTGCCGGGCTTCGCGCCCGTGGCGCTCGCCGCGTACCGCAAGGCGTTCCGGCCGTCGGTGCATCTGGACAGCCCCTACGGCGCGGTTGCCGCCGTCGTGCTGCTCGCCGACTCCGACGAGCGCGCACACTCCTTTGCCGACGCGTTCGTGCTCGGACAGATCCGGATGCGCACCGGCGACCCCGACACCCTGCTGCCCACCGAGCAGGATGCCCGGGAGCACAGCTTCACACCGCAGGAGGAGCTGTTCCGCCGGGAGCGGATCGACCCGCAGTTCGTCGGCTCGCCGTCCAGCGTGACCGCCAGGCTCGCGGCCCTGCTGCGCGAGTCAGGCGCCCAGGAGTTCTTCGCCCTCTCCCAGATCCCCGACCACGGCGCGCGGATTCGTTCCTACGAGTTGCTGGCCAAGGCCGCCGTCTCCTTCTGAGCAAGAACCAGGGACCGGCCGCGGCGGACGGAAGATTTCCGCGTCGCGGCCGGTCGCGCGCGGTGCCGGACGCGTCCGTGTTCCGTCGGCGGTGCCATTGTCCCCGCCGAGTCCCTCGTGGACGTGACCGAACTGCGGCAGCTACATGCCCGCGGCCGGGCGGACATGGTCGGTGACCCCGAGCGGGCGCTGGCCGGCTTCACCGCGGCTGCGCGGCTTTTCCGGGGGCCGGTACTGGCCGGGCTGCGCAACGGGACGATCGTCAGCACCTTCGCGCGGTGGGCCGAGGAGACCCGGCTGGAGTGCCTGGAGTCGATCGCGCGCTGCGCGCTGTGGACCGGGCGTCATCGCGAGGTGGTCAACGACCTCACGAACTGGGTCGACGAGCATCCCTTTCACGAGACCTTCCGGGAGCAGTTGATGCTCGCCCTGCACCGGTCGGGCCGGCGGGCCGAGGCACTCGCGCAGTTCCGCGACGCCCGTCGGGTCCTGCGGGAGGAACTCGGGCTTGAGCCGGGCGAGACGATGCGCCGGTTGCACAGCGCCATTCTCAACGACGAGGCCGTCCTCAATGACAGGGCTGTCCTCGCCGACACGGCCATGCTCGACGGGGAGCGCGACTACGAGATGGCAGGTTAGGGGGTGTCTGACGGATGTTCGATCGCGCGGGCGGTGTCCAGACGACCACCGCCGCGTTGTCGTCGTCGCCATAGCTCTGCTGTGAAACGCCCCGCCCACATCGACCAACATCCATCAGACACGCTCTGAGCACCGACCGCGAGGCGTCGGCGCTTTCGGCGGTGCGTGCGACGCGGCCCGGACGGGCCGGCCTGTCCGGGCCGGCCCTGGCCGCTAGCTGTCGGTTACTGCTGGTACTTCTTGGTAGCTGTCGGTGGCCGCACGCGGTTCGGGGGCTCCACCGTGTGAGGCGGTGGCCGACAGCAGGGGCAGGCGCGGGGCGGCCTGCAGCAGCGCGTTGGTGTAGGGATGCTGCGGGTTGTCGAACACGGCCGTGGTGAGCCCCTCCTCCACGACCTCGCCGTTGTTCATGATCAGTAGGCGGTCGCTGATCTGCTCCACGACGGTGAGGTCGTGGGTGATGAACAGCAGGGCGATGCCCAGGCGCTGCTGCAGCTCGGACAGCAGGTCCAACACCTGGGCCTGCACCGACACGTCCAGCGCGGAGACCGGCTCGTCACAGATCAGTACCTCGGGTTGCGGGGCGATCGCCCGGGCGATCGCCACCCGCTGCCGTTGCCCGCCGGAGAGCTGGTGCGGACGGCGGTGGGCGAAGTGCGCGTCGAGCCCGACCGTGGCCAGCAGTTCGGTGATCTGGGCCCGGCGGCGGGCGCCGCGCTGGCCGGGCAACGCCTCGGCGATGATGCGCCCGATGGTGTGGCGGGGGTCGAACGCCGCCTGCGGATCCTGCTGGATCAGCTGGATGTGCTGCCGCTGCACCCGCCTGGCGCGTTCCGGCGTGCCCGACCAGGGCTGCCCGCGCAGGAGGATCCGCCCCTCGTCGGGTTCGGTCAGGCCCATCACCATCCGTGCCAGCGTGCTCTTGCCAGAGCCGGACTCGCCGACCAGGCCCACCGTCTCGCCCGCCCGCAGAGTCAGTGACACCCCGGCCACGGCACGGCGTTCGCCGAAGTTCTTGGTCACCGCGTCGACGTCGAGCAGGGTCTGCCCGCCGGCGTGGGGCGGGCGCTGCGCGCGCCGGCCGCGGGCGATGTCCAGCAGCGTCCTGGTGTAGGGGTGCTCGGGGCTGCCCACGATGCGCTCGGTGGGCCCGGTCTCGACGATGCGGCCGTCGAGCATCACCGCGATCCGGTCGGCCAGCCTCGCGACCACCGCCAGGTCGTGGCTGATCAGCAGCAGGCCCCGGCCCTGTTCCTTGATCTCTTCGAGCAGTCGCAGGATCTGGTGCTGCACGATCACGTCCAGCGCCGTGGTCGGCTCGTCCGCGATGACCAGGTCGGGCCGTGTCGCCACGGCGGAGGCGATCAGGGCGCGCTGGCGCAGCCCGCCGGAGAGCTGGTGGGGGTACTGCTGGCTGCGCAGCTCCGGCTCTGGGACGCCGACCTCGGCGAGCACCTCCAGGACGCGCCGGTGCCGCTCGGTACGGGTACTGTCCCGCTGGTGCAGCCGGATGGACTCGGCCACCTCGTCCTCGATCCGGCGCAGCGGATCCAGGGACACCAGCGCGTCCTGCAGCACCATGCCGACCGACTTGCCGCGCAGCCGCTGCCAGTCACGCTGGGAGAAGCTCCTGACGTCGGCGCTGCCGACGCGCAGGGTGCGCGCCCGGACCCGGGCGCGTTCGCCGGCCAGGCCGAGCAGCGTCCGGGCGGTGACGCTCTTGCCCGAGCCGGACTCCCCGACCAGTGCCAGGCACTCACCATCCTCGATGGTGAACGAGATGTCGCGTACCACGGGGGGCTCGTGGCCGAAGGAGACCTCCAGCCCGGCAACCTCGACCAGGGTCACCGCGGGCCCCCTGCCTGCCGGCTGGTCCTCGGCGGGCGCTCCGCCCGCCGACTGGTCCGCAGCGGGCTCCCCGCCCGCCGGCCGCTCACCGCAGGCTCCTTGCCTGCAGGCTGCGGCCGAGCGTGGTGGAGACGAGGACGACCACGACGATGGCCAGCCCCGGGAACACCGCGATCCACCAGGCGTTCGCCAGATAGGTCTGTCCCTCGGCGAGCATCACGCCCCATTCCGGAGTCGGTGGCAGCGGGCCGAGGCCGAGCAGGCTCAGCCCTGCCGCCGCGGCGATGGCGCTCCCGGTCCCCAGCGAGGCGAGCACCACGACCGGCCCGCCCACGTTGGGCAGCACGTGGCGCAGCACATATCGCCACGCGGGTACGCCCAGGATCTTCGCCGCCTCGACGTATTCGGCTTTTGTCACGGCGAGTGCCTGCCCGCGCACGAGACGGCCGTAGTACGGCACGGCGGCCACCCCGATCGCCACCGCGATCTGCGTCGAGCCCGTCCCGATGAGCGCGATGACCAGCAGCGCCAGCAGCACCTCGGGGAACGCCATCCAGACGTCGGTCAGCCGCATGATCAGCGCGTCGGCCAGCCGGCTGCCGGCCGCCGCGGTCAGCCCGGCCAGCGAGCCCGCCACGACCGCGATCGCGGTGGCCACCAGGCCGGTGGTCACCGAGTACCGGGCGCCGTAGACCAGCCGCGAGAAGACGTCCCGTCCGAGCTGGTCGGTGCCGAGGTAGTGCGTCGAGCTCGGCGGGGAGAAGGTGTGCTGCACGTCGTTGGTGTCCGGCGCGTAGGGCGCGAAGACGCCGGGGAACAGCAGCAACGCGACGATCAGGGCCACGGCCAGCGTGCTGATCGCGAGCAGTATGTGCGAGCCGCGGGTGGCCCGCCACCGGGGCCGGGCCGTGTCGAAGGCCGCTGTCGTCGCGCTCATGCCCGGCTCGTTTCCCGCAGCCGCGCGTCGATCACCGGGTAGAGCATGTCGGCCAGGGCGTTGGCCACGACGAAGATGAGCGCGGCCAGGATCACCACGGCCGACACCACCGGCGTGTCGCGGTGCTGCACGGCGTTGACCAGTACGGTGCCGAGACCGGGCCGGGAGAAGACCTTCTCCACCAGCACGGCGCCGCCGACGAGCGTGCCGAGCACCCAGGCGGACATCGTCGTGGCCGGCAGCAGCGCGTGCCGCAGGGTGTGCCGCAGCAGCAGGCCGAGCCGGCTCTGGCCGCGGGCCCGGGCACTGAGCACGAACGGTCTGCCCTCGACCAGCTCAAGCTCCTGGCGCATCACCTGCGCGAGGACACCGGCGAGCGGGATCGCCAGCGCCAGCGTGGGCAGCACCAGGCCGGAGATGCCATGGGAGCCGAAGGCGGGGAACCAGCGCAGGTTGAACGAGAAGAGCGACAGCAGCAGGATGCCGAGCCAGAACGGCGGGACCGCCACCGCGAGCACCTCGAACACCGACGTGCCCGTCCGTACGATCCGGCCCCGGCCCGCCGTGATGACGGTGGCGATGAGCGCGAGCAGCAGGCCGACCAGGGCCGCGCTCAGCGCCAGCTGAAGGGTCGGCAGGATCTGGCTGCCAAGCAGCCTGGTCACCGGCTGGCTGCGCTGGTAGGAGCGGCCGAAGTCGCCGGTGGCCAGCGATGCCAGGCGGTCGAGGTACTGCACCGGCAGCGGTCGGTCGAGCCCGTACTCCGCGGCGACCCGCTCGCGCAGGCCCGGGAGGTTCGCCGCCTGCGGGCCGAGGATCGCGTCCACCTGGTCGCCGGCCGCGCTCACCGCGAAGAAGGTCACCGTCACCGCGCCCCACAGCACCAGGATCCCGGTGAGGAGCCGACGTAGCAGGAACCGGGGCAACGAAGCGTACACGTGTCAGCTCACCGGGTCAGCGGCCGGGAAGGCCGCCCAGAGGGCAGGAGAGTCCCTGCGAGTGCTCATGGATGAGAGCTCCGATTTTCTTGATCACATTTTTTGGTCGGCTGGGACGGCACACCCGTCACGCCGTGCTCCTGGCCGGTGGAGCCGCCGCGTCCACCGGTCAGGGGTTCGCTCGCTCAGCGGCTCACCGGCGCCGGACACAGCCCGACGGCCACGGCCAGCCGCCGGACGGACTCCCGGCGGTCCTCCGGGCTGTGGATGTTGGAGATGGCCATCACCTCGTCCACCCCGCTCGCCTCGACGAGTTCGGCGAGCCGGCCGGCGACCCGGTCGATGCCGCCCACCACGTCCCCCCGCAGGTCGACCTTGTCGCGGGCGACGAGCTGGGCGTCGGTGAGCCGGCTGGTGCGGGCCAGCGCCTGCTCGACGGACTCGAGCGGGCGCGGATCGCCGCTGAGGTAGTCGAGCACGGCGAGCCGTTCGGGGGCGGCCAGCGCCTCCCCGTGCTCGTCGTCCTCCCCGACCCAGATCCGGGTGGCCAAGATCGCCAGCGGCCGGTCGCCCTCCGCCACCGGGGTGAACAGCACGCGATAGCGGCGCAGCGCCTGGACGGCCACGTCCGGATCCTGGTTGACGCAGAGGAAGGCGTAGCTCAGCCCGGCGCGCGCCGCGAGCTCGGCGCTGCTGACGCTGGAGCCGAGCAGGAACACCGCCGGCAACGGCACACCGGCCGGGGACGCGACGAGCTCCCGGTACGGGTCGTCCGGGTCCAGCGGCACCCGGCCGCCGACGCCGAGCAGCTGCCGCAGATGCTCGCCGAACCTCTCGAGCGCGTCGGGGGTGCGCAGCAGCGCGTCGCGGGTGGGGTCGTCACCGGTGCCGGTGGAGCGGCCCAGGCCCAGGTCGATCCGGCCCGGGTGCAGCGCCTCGAGGGTCCGGAACTGCTCCGCGACGTGCAGCGGCGTGTGATTGGGCAGCATGATGCCGCCGGAGCCCACCCGCAGCCGGCTGGTGCGGTCCGCGATGTGGCCGATGAGGATCTCCGGGGCGGCGAAGGCCATGTTGCGCACCCCGTGGTGCTCGGCCACCCAGAACCTCGTGTAGCCGAGCTCCTCGGCCAGCTGGGCGAGCTCGACCGAGTGGCCGATGGTCCGCGCCGGGCTGGTCTGCGCGGAGACCGGGCCCTGGTCGACGAGGGAGAGGGCGACCATCACAGGGCCTTCGCCAGCGGCCGGCGGGTGGCGACGTCCGGTATCGGCAGCCCGTAGTGCTCGCGCAGCGTCCTGCCCCGGTACTCCGAGCGGAACAGGCCGCGGCGGCGCAGGACCGGCACGACGTGGTCCACGAAGGCCGGCAGGCCGTCGAAGGTGACGTCCGGCATGAGAGTGAAGCCGTCCACGACGCCGGAGGCGAACCATGCCTGGATCAGGTCGGCGATCTGCTCGGGGTCGCCCACGGCCACGACGTGGCCGCCACCGCCGCCGCGCCGGATGACGTCCCGTACCGTCTGCCCCTCCAGTGCGCGGCGCGCGGCCGGGCGGGCGTGGCCGCGGACGGCGTGCAGCCTGCCCCGCAGGGCGGGTGGCACCGGCCGGTCCAGCTCCAGGTCGTCGGGGTTCAGCCCGAGCTGCGCGGCCAGCCCGCGCACCGCGCCGCGGGTACCGGACAGCTCGTCGAGGGCCTGGCGTCGTTCGAGAGCCTCCCGCTCGGTGCCGCCGACCGAGGTGACCAGCCCGGGCAGGAAACGCACCGCGTCCGCCGGGCGGCCGAAGGCCGCCGCCCGGGACCGCACGACGTCCAGCTCGTCACGGGCCGTGTCGATGTCGACCACGGCCGTGAACATCGCCTCGCCGGTGCGCGCGGTCAGCGTGCGCACGTCGTCGGAGACGCCCGCGTGGTAGAGCACCGGGTAGCCCTGCTCGGACGGCGGGAGGCTCAGCGGCCCCCGCACGCTGAAGAACTCGCCGTGGTGGTCGATCGGCCGGATCCTCGACATGTCGGCGTAGAGCCCGGATGCCACGTCGGCGACCAGCGCGTCCGGCGCCCAGCTGCGCCACAGCTCGAGCACGATCGCGACGAACTCCTCGGCCCTGGCGTAGCGGGCGCGGCTGCTCGGCTCGTCCGCGACGAAGTTGCCGGCGACACGGGGGCCCGAGGTGGTCACCGCGTTCCAGCCGGCCCGGCCGTGGCTGATCAGGTCCAGCGCCCGGAACCGGCGGGCGATGTTGAACGGCTCGTTGAACGTGGTCGAGGCGGTGCCGACCAGCCCGATCCGTTCGGTGACCACCGCCATCGCGGTCAGGATCAGCGTCGGCTCGAGGCCGTTGAGCTGCGGATAGTCGTCGATGTCGGCGTGCAGGCCCGGGACGTCCGCCAGGAAGATGGAGTCGAGCCGCCCACGCTCGGCCACCTGCGCCACCTCGAGATAGCCCTCGATGCGGGAGAACGCCAGCGGGTCCGCGCCCGGCCATCGCCACGCCCCCGGATGGTGCCCGGCCGCCACCGGGTGAACGCTCAGGTGCAGTTCGCGTCCACCCAGATCTGACGACATGCGTTCCTCCGTCTCTCGCGGGACACACCACGGGTACCGTACGGATGCTGGCAGCAGGTTCTAAAGCGATCCTTGAGTGAGGCCGGCCGGCCTGTGACCGCTCGCGTCCGGTATCAGCGCGAGCGGTCGCGGGCCGGCCGGCGGCCACGGGCGTCAGCTCACCCAGACCTCCGACAGCGTCGGCAGGTTCCCCGCTCCCAGCGCGAAGCCCTGCACCCGCTCCTGCACGCCGTAGGTGCGCTTCGACACGAAGGTCGGCAGCACGTACGCCTCGGCGAGGACCTTGTGCTGCACCTTGCCGTACAGCACGTTCTGGCCCGCCACGTCGCGCGTGCGCAGCGCCTCGTCCAACCAGCCGTCGACCTCCGGGTCGTTGACCCTGGCGGCGTTCGCCCCGCCGACGCCCGGCAACTGGCTGGAGTAGAACAGCGTGCGCAGTATCGAGCCGTCGATCGCCGACGGCGAGCCGGATCCCAGGTGGTAGTCGCCCGTGGCAAACGCCTGCACGATCGACGGGGTGTCCAGCGGGCGCAGGACGACCTCGAAACCGACCTGCTTGACCGCGTCCTTCAACGCCGTGTGGTAGTTGCGCTGCTCCTCGCTGGTGAAGGAGGCGGCAAAGGCCAGCGTCACGCTCAGCCGCCGCCCGTCACGAGCCCGGTAGCCCTCGCTGTCGGTCGCGGTGAAGCCGGCCTTCTCCAGCAGGCTGATCGCGCGGTTCCTGTCGTAGCCCCAGATCCCCTCCACCGACTTGTCGTAGCCCGGGGTGGACGAGGTCAGCACGGACCGGCCGCTGCTGTAGACACCCTGGAAGAGGCCCTGTGTGATCGCCTCGGTGTCGACGGCGGACTGGAACGCGACGCGCACGTCCCGGTTGTCGAACGGGGCCCTGGTGGTGTTCAGCGAATAGGTGAACGGTGACCCGACGGTCTCGCGGCTGACCAGCTTGATGCTCGGCTGGGTGCGCAGCTGCGCGAGCCTGGTGGCGGGGATCTGGTCGGCCACGTCGAGCTGCCCCGAGGTCAGCGCGCCGACCCGGGCGGCGTCGTCGGCGAGGAACTGCACGACATACTGGTCGAGGTAGGCCTCCCCGGGGTGCGACGCCGACGCCGGCGCCCAGCGGTAGCCCGGGCGGCGGGTGAACACGGCGTTCTGCCCCGGGGTGAGCGACGAGGACACGAACGGCCCGGTGCTCACCAGGAACTTGCCGCCCGAGGTGATGTCGGCCGGGTTGGCGCGCAGCACGGCGGGCGAGTGGAAGCTCAGGTATGGGCTGCTCAACGCGCCGAGCAGCGGCGAGTGCGGTGACTTCAGGTGCACGACCACGCTGAAGTCGCCGGTGACCTCGGTCCGGTCGTAGGGGCCGAGCAGGGTCTTGGAGTTCCGGGACTTCGTCGCCGGATCCACGATGTGGTCGAAGTTGGCCTTCACCGCCTCGGCGTTGAACGGGGTCCCGTCGTGGAAGGTGACGTCGTCGCGCAGCTGGAACGTGTACCGCAGGCCGTCGTCGGAGATCTCCCAGGATTTCGCCAGCCACGGCTCGAAGGTGCCGTCCGTCTTCTGGTACACCAGCGAGTCGTACACGGCGCGCAGGATCAACGACGACAGCGTGGAGACCGAGACGTGCAGGTCCCAGCTGTCGGGCTCGGCGGTGGTGGCGAAAGTGATGCTGCCGCCGCTCTTCGGCGTCCCGCCGGTCCCGCTCGGCGAGGAGTCCTCCCCGCAGGCCACCAGGCCTGAGCCCAGGCCGAACACGGCCAGCGAGCCCACCGAAAGGGTGAGAAAACTCCTGCGGGAATGCATGGGAACTCCGTTTCGTCGAAAAAATACGTCGAGGCATTTCCGGGCCTGGTGGCGTGTTCGGAAAATGTCGTACCCGGAAATTCCGTCGGACGGTCCGGGCTGGTACGGCCGGTTTCGTGCGCATGGCCGGGCCGGCTGGTGCCGGGCGGAGTTCGACGGCGAGTGCGGGCCGCTGGTGCCTGTGCTGCCCGTGGTCCTTCCCACCGGTGTCTGTGCGGTGTTGCCGGCGTCCGCTCAGGGGTAGCCGACGGTCACCGGCTGTGCGCCAGGACGCGGTTCCCGGGCGCTGTTCTCAGCCGTATGCCCATGTGGCCCCACCGACACAATCGCGCTCCCTCACGCTTCCACCAGCCAAGAGGCTCGGACGGAATGGATTGTGGCAGCAGGGCTCTAAAGCGGGCCTTGGGCCGAAGCAGAACCATCCGGGCCAGTCTGTCCGGCACTGTCAGTGACAGCGGCGTCCAGCAACAGCTCCAGCATCCGGGTGCTGCCGTCCCGGCCGGCGGGCGAGCGCTCCCGCACCCAGGCGGCGGCGCTGATGACGCCGAACAGGTCCTCGGCGGTGAAGCCCGGCCGTACCCGCCCGGCGGCCTGCGCCGAGCGCAGCAGGCCGGCGCCGCACTGGTACATGTCGGTGCACGAGCCGGACAGGGCGCCCTCGCCGTGCCGGCTGCGCGTCAGCAGCCCCATCAGCCCGCGGAAGGTGCTGCAGTACCGCACCGCCTGCGCCGTCCAGTCCCGCAGGGCGGCCAGGGGGTCGCCGGTCACGGCGGCCTCGTCGGCGAACGCGATCAGTGCGTCGAGGCCGTCCCTGGTCGCGGCCTCGATCAGCGACTCCCGGGTGGGGAAGTGCCCGTACAGGGTGCCGATGGCGACCCCCGCCCGGGCGGCGATCTCCTCCAGAGGCGCCGCGGAGCCCCCGGCCTCGAAGGCCTCGCGCGCCGTGTGCATGATCGCTTCGTGGTTGCGCCGGGCGTCCGCCCGGCGTGCCCTGCCGGCGGGAGCGGGCCGTTCCTTCGGGGGCTGCTCGCTCACCGCTCTGTCCCCCACGGCTCTGTCCCCCAGGGCTCTGTCCCCCAGGGCTCTGTCCCCCAGGGCTCTGTCCCCCACGGCGCTATCCCCACGGCGCTATCCCCCATCGGAGACCTCCGGCTTGACAAGTCGAGGCTGGCTCATATTATCAGGCCGAACTCGTAAGGTGAGCCACCCTCAAAATAATCCCCGTCCGCTCCAGGAGGCATCGTGAGCACCGAAACCGGTTCCAGTACGACCACGACGGGTGGTGGTCCGCCCAGGGCATGGGGGCTCGTGCTCGCCGCGATCGTCGGTGCCGAGTACCTGCTGCAGCTGGACGGCACGGTCGTGAACGTGGCGCTGCCGCAGATCCAGGCCCGCTTCGACGCCGGCATCACCACCGGCGCCTGGATCCTCAACGGGTTCTATCTCGCCTTCGGCGCGCTGCTCCTCGTCGCCGGACGACTCGGGGACGTGTTCGGCTACCGCCGGGTGTTCCTCTTCGGTATCGGCCTGGTGGCCGTCGCCTCGCTGGTCGCCGGTCTCGCGCAGGACGTCGCGGTGCTGCTCGCCGGCCGGGTGCTGCAGGGAGCCGGGGCGGCGCTGGCCGGCCCCAGCGCGCTGGCGCTGCTGACCATCCTGTCCGAGGGGGAGCGCAGGCAGCGGGCGTTCGGCCTCTACTCCACCGTCACCGCGCTCGGCTCGGCATCCGGCATGGTGTTCGGCGGGCTGCTGACCTCGGCCGGCAGCTGGCGGTGGAGCATCCTGGTGAACGTCCCGGTAGCCACGCTGATCCTTGTCGTCGCCCTGCGCGTACTCGGGACCCACGACGCCGTCCGCAACCAGCGTTCGCTGGGCATCCCCAGCGCGGCCCTGGTGACCGCGGCACTGACCGGCGGTGTGTACGGCCTGGTCCACGCGGCCGACAGCGGCTGGCGGGACGCGGGGACGATCGTCTCGCTGGCGGCCGCCGTCGTGCTGTTCGCGCTCCTGCCGGTGGTGGACTCCCGTTCCGCCGAGCCGCTGCTGCCAGGCCGGATCTTCGCCCACCGGGACCGGCTCGGCGGCTTTCTCAACCTCACGCTGCTGGCCGCGGTGCTGGGCAGCTTCCTGTTCTTCCTGGCCCAGTACCTGCATGCCGTGCTCGGTCTGAGCCCGGTGCGGACCGGGCTCGGGCTGCTGCCCTTCGCCATCTCGATCCTGCTCAGCGCCTCGCTGATCACCAAGCTGGCCAGCTCGATCAGTCTCAAGGGCCGGGGCGTGGCGGGACTCGCGGTGGTCACGGCCGGCGTGGCCTGGCTCAGCCAGGTGGACGACGGCGCCGGCTACGCCTCCTCGGTACTGCCACAGATCATCGTCATCGGGATCGGCGTCGGCCTGGCCATCGTCCCGTTCAACGTCGTCATCCTCTCCAGCGCCGGCCCGCAGGACACCGGTATCACCGCCGGGATCGTGCAGGTGGCCATCACCGTCGGCGGCCTGATCGGCATCGCCGTGTTCCTGCTGCCGTTCACCCAGGGCACCGGCAGCGCGGTGGACCACTTCGCCCGGGTCTTCACCTGGCTCACCGTGCCGGCGGTCATCGGCATCCTGGTGTCCCTGGGGTTCTGGTTCGGCCCCGGCCGCGGCCGGGCCCCGGCGGCCGTCGACGCGGTCCCGGCCACCCCGGCGACAGCCGACACGGCCAGCTGAGGCCCGGCCGGCCGAACCCGGCCGGCGCTGGGGCACGCCCCGGGCCTCCTCCCGGCCCGGGGCCGCCGGCGCGGTCAGGCCTGGAAGAGCGCTTCCCGCAGGACGGCCGGCACGGTCTGCGTGATCCGCTGACGCAGGCCCGGCCCGACATCACCGCCAAGGCCGTGCGTGGCACCCGGATAGTGGTGCAGCTCGACCGGGACGCCGGCCTGGATCAGGCGGAAGGCGAACAACAGGGCCTCGTCACGGACCGCGTCGAGCTCACCGGCCGCGATGAAGGTGGGCGGCAGGCCGGCGAGGTCGCCCGCCCGGGCCGGGGCGGCGACCGCGGGCACGTCGCCCGCGACATCACGCAGATAGGCGGCCCAGCACTCCCGCGCCAGCCGTGGGCTGAGGTGCTCCGGCCCCCACCGCCTGCGCATCGAGGCGGTGTCGGCCCGGTCGTCCAGCGAAGGCGTGACCAGGTGCAGCAGGCGGATCGCGGGGCCGCCGTGGTCGCGTGCCGCGAGAGCCACCCCGGTGGCCAGCGTCCCGCCCGCGCTCACCCCGCTCAGCGCGATCCGGGTGGGATCGATGCCGAGCTCGGCTGATTCGGCGGCCATCCAGCGCAGGACGGCGAGGCAGTCGTCGAACGCGGCGGGGAACGGGTGCTCGGGCGCGAGCCGGTAACCCACCGAAATCACGACCGCGTCCAGCGTGACGGCCAGCGGCGCGACCAGGAAGTGCACCATGTCGATGCTGCCGATCACCCAGCCGCCGCCATGAATGTAGAGCACCGCCGGCAACGCGGACGTCTGGCCGCGGGGCGCATAGCGGCGGACCGGCACCCGCAGGCCCGACACCGGGTCACATGCCTCCAGGTTGCGCATGTCCAGTGTCCCGGTGCCGGGAAGCGGTTCCGGTTCCGCCAGCGGCAGGCGGCTTGACGCACCCCTGTTGGCGAGCAGCTCGGCTACCGTGCTCTCCACCGGCTCGACCGATGTACCCGCCGCAGGCTCGGCCGGGGTACGCGTCACTGGTTTTCCTCGCTGCGGGCATTCATACCCGTGTACGCCTCCCAGCGGCCGGATGTGAAAAGCGTTCCGGCAAAACTCCGGGCCATCGTTTCCTACCGGTGCTCGGCTCAGGCCGTCGACCGGACGAGTTCAAACATGGTGTTGGGCGCCTGGAAGACCGCAGCCGGGGCGGACGCCTTCACCCTTCTCCGAAGCTCACCGCGGTGTCAGTATATCGGTCGCCGGCCCGGAGCCGTTCGTCACCGTGAAGGCCGGTCCGCTGGCCGCGCTGGCGGGGGTACTTGCTGAGGCAGGCCGTCGCCGTGGCCTGGACCGGGGCACCGACGGGCTGGCCCAGCGGCTGGCCGAGCCTGGTCCCGGCCCGGTACCGGACACCTGGATCGGCGTCACGGCGGACCGCCGCATCATCGCGTCACCACTGACACGGAAGTTATGGCGCCCAGAATTCCGGTCGGCTCTCACCCGGTCTGCCCGGATGCGTCGAGTAAAACAATTATTTATCTACAAGCAGTCAATGTTGAGCCTACCGTCCGTCATGTCAGTGTCAGGTAAATGCGGACGGTAACCACTGGCCGGTCCGGGCGTCAGGCGGCAGCGGCTCCGGAGGAGGCCGTCGGAGGCGAACCCGCCGCCTGTGCGGGCCGCAGTTCATAGGCTCAGCGAAGGAGTCTGGTCGAACCAGGGAGGTTTCGCATGGGTGGCGGGGCGTATGAGTGACCTGACGCAGGCCCCCGGACGGCCGATGCGCTCCCACGCACGGCGCAACCGGGAGCGGATCCTCGCCGTGGCCAGGGAGGCCATGACCAGCCAGGACGACGAGATATCCCTCAACGAGGTGGCCCGGCGCGCGGGTGTCGGCATCGGCACGCTGTTCCGGCACTTCGCCAGCCGGGAGGCGCTGCTGGAGGCGCTGGTGCACGACCGCACCGCCGCCATCTGCGCGGAGGCGGACCGGCTGCTCGAGTCGGATGCCCCGGGTACCGCCCTGATCACCTGGCTGTCCGATCTGGTGGCGTACGTGGCTACCTATCGTGGTGTTGCCGCCGCGCTGCTCAGCGGGCCCCGCGACGCGCGGTCCGCGCTGCACCACTCCTGCCGGAACGTGGACGACGCCGCCGCGGCGCTGCTCACCCGGGCCCAGCGGGCCGGGGAGGTCCGCGCGGACATCGGGGTCGACGAGGTGATCGCCCTGGTCAGCGCCATCGCCTGGGTCCGGGAGCAGGCACCGGAGCGCGCCGGCCAGCTGGAGGCGCTGATGTCGGTCATTGCCACCGGCCTCCGGCTACCCGGTGTAATGGATTTCTGACTTACTCGGCTCTTGCAAACTGGAGTGTCACACCGGTACGGTGCGGACGTCGACACACCGGGCTGGCTGGGAGGACGCGGCGAATGAGGTACGGCGCCACAGCCCGTTCCCGCCGGTGTAATGCCGGCCATTCGTACGCCGCCCCGGAGCCGCAGGCCGCAAATCTGTTCCGGCGTCGCCACGTCGACTTCGGCACGGTGGTGAGCGCCTCCTGTCCAGCGGCATATCTCCTCCTGCCGCCGAGCCGCCCCCGCGACGCCCGCCGATAATCCGGCCCCTTTCAACGGCGGACCCATGCCGTGGATCCTTTCCTCCGTGTGCCGAACGGGTGTGGAATTGGGGAATTTTCACCACGATGCCCGGTGATCTTCTCTTCCGGCCCGCGGACGGGCCGGCGTACCCGCCGCTTGCCTCCCGCACCGGCCGTGAACGCGAGATCGTGTACGTCGCTGGCACCGGCCGGAAGAACAAGGAGCCGGAAGAACAAGGAGATCGCCGACGAGCTGAACCTCGGCGCACGGACCACCGGGCCGCCTCTGACCCCATGCCCGCCGCACGCCCGCAGGTCCCCTCCCCGGCGGCCCTGGCCCGGCTGGCACCGCGCACCCGCCTCGGCGACGTCACACGGCGCAGAATTCCAGGCATGAATAAGAAACAATGTGTCCTCCGTTACCACTTCCAGGCCGAGAATTCGTGAACGGATATGGGGTTCCTCCGATGCCGGGAGTGGATGAGTATGTGAGACTGGGCGGAACGGGGGCCAGCCGGCTGCGGCCGGCGAAATCCACTCGTCTGCGGAGGTCTGATCCCATGTTCCAGTTGCTGGGCCCGTTGCGGATAATTGAGAACGATCGGGTGGCGTCCATCAACGCGCGGAAGGTGGCGACTCTTCTGGCGGTTCTCCTCATAAAGGCGAACGAGGTGGTCTCGACGGAACAGCTCGTCGCGGAACTGTGGGGTTACTCACCTCCGCGCCGGGCCGTCGCGGGCCTGCACGTCTATGTTTCGCAGCTGCGCAAGTTCCTCGCCGCCAACGGCCGGGACTGCTCCGGCCTGGTGACCCGTTCACCGGGCTATCTCATGCGCGTCGGCCCGGACGAGCTGGATCTGCTGGAGTTCCTGCGGCTGCTCGACGACGGGCGGGCGGCATTCCGGGTGAGTGACTACGAGTCGGCCTCCACCTTCCTGACCAGCGGGCTGGAGCTGTGGCGTGGCCGGGTCCTGGAGGACCAGCGCGGGGGCGAGATCGTCGACGGTTTCGTCGCCTGGCTCGACGAACTGCGGCTGGAGTGCTACGAGAATCTGGTCGAATGCGACTTCCGGCTCGGCCGGCACCGGGAACTGGTCGGTCTCCTGCGGAATCTGGTCACCGAATATCCGCTGCACGAGGTGTTCTATCGCCAGCTCATGCTGGCCCTGCACCGCAGCGGCCGGCGGGCCGCCGCGCTGCAGGTCTACCAGCGCGCCCGGCACACCATTGTCGCCGAACTCGGCCTTGAGCCGGGCCGCGCCGTACGCGAACTGCACCAGGCCATCCTGGTGGACGACTGAGCCCCGCTCGACAAATGGGGCCCGCTCGGCGGCTGAGTCCCGCTTGGCGGACTTGTCCCCGCCAAGACCGCCAGAGCCGCCGTGGCAGCCGGGCGGCAGTCCGCGTCACCAGCCGCGTCCCCCTGGAGCGATTGCTGGAGTGATCGCCCGAGCCGCGTCGTCACACCACCCGGCCGTCCGGCTTTTTCGGGCCGCGGGCGCCGGTGGTGTCGAAGACCTCGCTGGCGGGCCGGGAGCCGAAGTGGCCGTCGAGGATCTCGAAGGAGCCGAGGGTGACCAGGGCCGGGTGGCTGACGGCGCAGGCGTGCGCGAGCCGCAGCAGGTCGTGCCGCAGCCCGCTGACGTAGTTGGCGACCCGGGCCGCCTTGTCCTGGGGGTCGAGCCCGCGGGTCAGCCAGCGGGACTGGGTGGCCACCCCGGTGGGGCAGTGGCCGGTGTGGCAGCGCTGCGCCTGGATGCAGCCCAGGGCCAGCATCGCCTCCCGGCCGACGTTGACCAGGTCGCAGCCCATGGCCATGGCCAGCAGCGCGGTCTCGGGGAAGCCGAGCTTCGCCGAGCCGACGAAGACGGTCCGCTCGTCGAGCCCGGCGGTGGCGAAGATGGCGTGGACCCGGCTGAAGCCGAGCTTGAACGGGAGCGCGACATGGTCGCTGAAGGCCAGCGGTGCCGCGCCGGTGCCGCCCTCGCCCCCGTCGATGGTGATGAAGTCGACCCCACGGCCGGTGGTCACCATCCGGTTGGCGAGGTCCTCCCAGAAGCCCAGCTCGCCCACGGCCGACTTGATCCCGACCGGTAGCCCGGTCGCCGCGGCGATCTCCTCGACGGTGTCGAGCAGGCTGTCCACGTCGCTGAACGCCGAATGGGTGGACGGGCTGACGCAGGTCTGCCCGGCCGGCACCCCCCGGATGCGGGCGATCTCGGGCGTGACCTTCGCCGCGGGCAGGACGCCGCCGAGGCCGGGTTTCGCCCCCTGACTGAGTTTGATCTCCACCGCGCGGATCGGGTGCCGGTCGACAAGCTCCACCAGGCGTTCGAGGCTGAACCGGCCGTCGGGTGTGCGGCAGCCGAAATAGCCCGTGCCGATCTGGAAGACCAGGTCACCGCCGTGTAGGTGGTGTTCGGAGATGCCTCCTTCGCCGGTGTTGTGCAGGCAGCCGGCGATGGCGGCCCCCTTGTTCAGGGCGGCGACCGCCGGTGCGCTCAGCGCGCCGAAGCTCATCCCCGAGATGTTGACCACCGATGCCGGCCGGAACGCGCGGGCCCGGCCGCGCGCCGCACCGAGCACCTTGCGGCATTCCAGCCGGTCGTCGTCGGGTGCGGGCGCCGGCAGCGGGAAGACCGCCGGTTTGACGATGAGGTAGTTCGCCGACAGCTCCAGGTCGTTGTCGGTGCCGAAGCCGAAGCTGGCGTTGGCCCGTTTGGCCGTGGCGTACACCCATCGGCGCTGGTCGCGGCTGAACGGCCGCTCCTCGTCGTTGCCGGTCACGATGTACTGGCGCAGCTCCGGGCCGACATCCTCCAGCAGGAAGCGCAGATGCCCGATGACGGGAAAGGTGCGCAGGATCGAGTGCCGACGCTGCAGGACGTCGTACAGCGCCACCACGCACACCAACAGGAGAATTCCGAACGCCACCCAGCCGACTACTGCCATACCCCCATTGAACTCGCGGCCGTCGCTGCTACCAGCCCGGGGCACCCGTTTGTTTCAGCCCGGAGCACCTGTATCCGGTGGTCACGGCTTCGCCCACACCACCGAACCACACCGCTGCCACCTCGGTGGCCAGGGGCGGTAACAAGGGGATCATTACCGGGAGGCCGTCACAAGGGGATGTTGCCGTGGCGGCCGCGGCGGGCGGGCGCGTCGGCGAGGACCTGCGCGATGCGCCGGCGGGTGTCGGCGGGATCGATGACGGCGTCGATGACACCGAGGGCCAGCCCCCGGTCGACCCCGCCGGCGGTGCGGGCGTGGTCGTCGACGAGCCGGGCGAGCAGCGCCGGCCGCTCGTCGTCGGACACCGCGGCCAGGGCCCGGCGGTGCAGGATGCCGACCGCAGCCTCGGCGCCCATGACGGCGACCTCCGCCTCGGGCCAGGCCAGGACGGCGGTGGCGCCCAGCGAGCGGGAGTTCATCGCGATGTACGCCCCGCCGAAGGACTTCCGGGTGACGAGCGTGACGCGCGGCACCGTGGCCTCCGCGAACGCGTAGAGCAGTTTGGCGCCGCGGCGCACCACCCCGTCCCATTCCTGGCGGACGCCCGGCAGGTAGCCGGGAACGTCGACGACCACGACCAGCGGGATACCGAAGGAGTCGCACATGCGGACGAACCGGGCGGCCTTCTCGGCGCTCAGCGAGTCCAGGCAGCCGCCCTTGCACAGTGGGTTGTTCGCGATGACGCCGACGCTGTGGCCGTAGAGACGGCCGAGCCCGACGACGATGTTGGGCGCCCAGCGGGGCTGCAGCTCCTCGAAACCGTCGCCGGTGGGGTCGTCGTCGACGAGCCGGCGCACCAGCGGCCGGACGTCGTAGGCCCGCCGCGGCCGGTCCGGCAGCAGCGCCCGCAGATCCTCACCGGCGTCGCTGGCACCCACCTCGGCGGTGCCGACCGTGCCGGTGCCGGGGCCGCTGACACTGAGCGTACTGGCGCCGACCTCGATGGTGCCGACCTCCATGGTGGCGCTGATCTCGTCGGCGCCGGGCTCGGTCCTGGGCCCGGGGAGGGCGGCGGCCAGGCCCCGGCCGACACCAAGGTCGAAACGGCCCGGGTCGGCGAGCAGGGAGGCGATCCGGCGGGCCCGCTGGTAGGCGTCCCGCTCGGAACGGGCCAGCACGTGGACGACACCGGAGCGGCGGCCGTGCGCGTCGGCGCCGCCGAGCCCCTCCATGTCGATCTGTTCTCCGGTCACGCTGCGCACGACGTCGGGGCCGGTCACGAACACGCGACCGGCCGGCGCCATGATCACGACGTCGGTCAGCGCCGGCCCGTACGCCGCACCGCCGGCGGCCGGCCCGAGCACCACCGAGATCTGCGGTACCCGGCCGGATGCGTGGATCATGGCGGCGAAGATCTGGCCGATGCCGTCGAGCGCTTCGACACCCTCGGCGAGGCTCGCCCCACCGGAGTGCCACAGCCCGATGACCGGGCTTGCGGTGCGGACCGCCTCGTCGATGGCGGCCACGACGTGCCTGGAACCCTCGGCGCCGAGCGCCCCGCCCATCCGGCTGCCGTCCGTGCAGTAGCCGATGACCGGAATGCCGTTGATCCGGCCACGCCCGGCGAGCACGCGGCCGCTGCCGGTGGCGGGGAACGATGTGAACGAGTCGGGATCGAACAGGTGGGACAGTCTGCGGCGAGGATCGCGGACGTCCTGCTCGGGGATGCTGACGCCGACCCCGATGCTGACGCCGGCCCGTGTGCCGTTGGCTACCTCTGTCATTCTTGCCAAGATTCCGGTCCGCTCTAAAGTTTTCCTGTACGCCACCGCGACCGGTGCGCACCGGCATCCGGACGCGGCTCAGGGAACGTCATACGGTCTTTGCCGTGGTCGCTCCGCCGGTAATCCGCCGGAACGGGGCCGTGACAGGCCACGGAAACGCGTGGGTGTAACCGTCCGTCCCGGCAATTCCCGGCCGGCGCTGGTTCGTGGCGGCGGTGCCCGTCCGGTCGGTGGACGGCTTGCGCCCACTGTCGAAGCCCCGACGCAGGCTGTCGAAGCCCCGACGCGGATCCGGTGAACCGCGGGACGCGGGCACCAGCGCCGCCCGATGTGGTCCGGCGCCAATGAAATCCGCTGGGCCCGGGTGAACCCCGCTGGGCTCAGCGGACCGGTGGAACGCGCTGAAACCCGGTGGAACCCGGTGGAACCCGGTACGGTGGTGCTCTACCGGCCGGTGGTCAGCGCGTAGAGCCGCTCCAGACTCGTCGCCTCCAGGACGTCCGGCAGGGACAGCCGCTGCCCGGTCGTCCGTTCCAGGATGGTCGCGAGGGTGAGCAGGTGCACCGAGTCCCAGCCGGGTATCTCGTCGAGTTCCCTGCCGGTGTCGGTGGTCGACACCGGCAGGCCCAGTTCGTCGCGGACGAGCGCGACCAGGTCCTCGATGCTGTCCATCCGTCGTCTCCGTTCGTCATCGGCCGTGGCCGGTGAAACCGGTGAAACCGCGTCCCACATCCTGTGGGGCGATCCTTGGACGGCACTAATTCCGCTGTCAGCACCAGCACTAACACCAACACTCGGCGGTCGGCGCAGGCCGGTCCCACGCTCCTGGGTCTTCGAGGCGCGTCATTGTGCGACAGCCCGGCGACGGCGTCCAGGTCACAAGAATCACATTTCCTGAACCAGCCCGACGTCAGCGGTCGCAGCACTAGCGGAACTTTAGTTTCCGCTTTAGTAC